>NZ_JAOQIO010000089.1:0-209668 GCF_025567575.1 Paenibacillus baimaensis
GGGGGAGTTAACTCTGAAATATATTGAATTTGGTCTGGGCAATCCATGGTTAAGACATTTCAGATTCTGGTTGTCTTGTGAGGTGTCAAAGCTCCTTTCTCCTTGTCACATTTACGTGAGACATGTCACCCCACGAAAACGCACACAATAGCAGGCTGTTGTGGGAGCAGCCTGTTAATTTAGTAAACTAACGTTTTCGATTACCGAACTTTTTTTCTTTGTATAAAAAGACGTATGCCTGCCGTGAGCAGTAGTAGCAATGTTACTATCCATGTGAAAAAAAAGGAAAGATCCAGACCAATATTGGCCCCTACTATCTTTGCAGGATTGTTGTTGTACAGCATATAAAGTAAAGGTAGAGTCAGGATGATGAATGTAGTTAATATACCTACCCATCGAAGGTTATGCTGGAAGCGGATTGTTCCCCATAGCAGCCAATGAGCGAACGCCAGAAGAATCAGAGAACCTGTGGAGTAAATGATTAGCACTAATTAACACTTCCTCTCTTACTTGTCTTTACTCTTTGCCTAAGTAAGTATTATAACTTTAAGTAAATCAGTTGCAGCGCGTATTCACCAATAAGGCAGAATATTATCGGTATCATTATTCCTTAGTATGGTAAAATTGTTTTAAAATTAGCCTGGATGGGGGGATTATACTTGCCTTGGCCTATGGTACACTTTGAAATTGCAAGGCGTTTGTACGGCGATCCAAGTCCTGAATTTTTGCTAGGAAGTTTGGCGCCCGATTCGATTCATGTAAGAACGAATGACCGTGTAGAGAAAAATAAGTCTCATCTCATGAAGCCAAACGGGGATTTTGCAACCAATGATGACCTGAAGGAATTTCTGAAAACCCAAAGAATTTACGATTCATTATATTTGGATTTTATTCTTGGATATGTTGCTCATATCTATGCCGACCGCGTATGGACCTTTACGGTATATCGCGAGTTTGAAAAGCAATCTGCTGATAAGAATGTCTACAATATCGATGTGAGCAAGATTGAGTTTTTGCTGTCGCGCTCAACGGAATGGTTTGAAGAAATCATTCAGAAGTTGAACAAATCCGCGTGCTATGATGTTGGTGGCCTAACAAGACAAGAGATCTTAACATACAAAGACGAGAAAATTGATTATTTGTCGGATCCTCTAAATGAGCCGATGAATGTACCTCGAATTATCTCTCTCGAAATGGTTGAAAGATTTATTGATGATGTGGCGCAAGAATTGAATTTGATGTTCGAAAATGTCTCGTTAGGAGCTAAAGAATGAGTGTAGTGTACGAATATCAGCTCCGAATCGCTCAATTATTTGGTGTAAATGAGACATTTGCCTTGCAAGCGGCGCTACTCCATGACGTTAGTAATGTTGTTCCGAAAGATAGGATGATGAGTATTGCAGAAGCTCAATCAATCGACATCATTGAAGTGGAGCTACGTTTTCCGAGAATCATTCATCAGAAGCTTTCGAAGGACATGGCTATGGGAATATTCGGTTGTACGGGTATAGCTATTTTAAACGCAATTGAATGCCATACGACCCTAAAGGCAGGAGCAAGTCCATTGGATAAGGTTTTATTCGCCGCTGATAAAATTTCTTGGGAACTGCCAGGTGAACATCCATATCAGGAGAAGATGAGACAGAAACTTGAGGTTTTTGATCTGGATGGGGCGATATTGGTCGAAACGTCTCATTTATAATCGTTACTCACAAAAGCCTTGATACATCGGGACTTTTTACGAATACATAGATGGAATATGAACAAAACGAAATACTTTAAATTTCCAACAGTTGAGCTTAGAAAGTATTGACAAAAAAAAGAAAACGTTTTACTATTTAGTTATCATTTAAATCGATTTAAATTAAAAGGAGCAGCTATTGAAAAATTTCACAGTTACAATAAAAGACGTTGCCAATCTAGCCAATGTTTCAACCGCGACCGTATCCTTAGCACTCTCTGGTGATCCAAGGGTAAACGTGAAAACGAAAAAGCTAGTTGAAGAAGCAGCTATGAAGTTAAATTATATTCCTAATGAGATTGGTCGCAGTCTTAGAGCTAAGAAAACCGAAACGATCTCATTTATCATTCCCAATACTTCTCACCATGTATTTACACACCCTTACTTTGCACAACTGCTAGAAGGGATTAACGAAGTATTAGACAGGCACAATTATAATTTACTAATTTCCACAAGCCCCTCCGAAAAAGATGAATCTGCCGCCTACAATAAAATATTAAAGAATCGACGTGCAGATGGGATTATACTTTCTTCAGCTTCTATCCATGACAAAAACATATTAAGAATGGTCGAATCTGGTTTCCCAGTTGTGTATCTGGGGAAATGGCATCATGACGATGCGCTAACTGTTGAAAGAGATGATATGGGGGGGGCTTATACAGCCACAGAGCATCTTATACGGATTGGCAGGAAGCGAATTGTACATATTACAGGCCCACTGGACCATCAAGAAGGTATTGATAGGTTGGAGGGATATAAGAGAGCACTCATGGATAATAAAATCCATTATGATGAAGCATTGATTATGGAGAAGGATTTTTCTAGAGAGTCCGGATATGAAGCTGCTGCAGAATTAATGCGTAAACAAATCGTTTATGATGCGTTATTCGCTGGGAATGATCTAATGGCGATTGGTGCACTGAAATTCTATAAAGAAAACAAGATTTCGGTTCCAACTGATGTGTCCGTTGTAGGTTTCGATGATATAGATATGTCGACAGTGGTTACTCCCATGTTAACGACAATTCATCAGCCTATGAGAGAGCTCGGTTATGTGGCCGCGGAGAAATTGATGGCCGTCTTAAATAACCAAGAAGTAAAGGAAAAAAGAACGGTTATGTCTACACATTTAATTATTCGTGAATCCTGTGGTGCGGGTATGACATAAAGTCTTTTTTTTTAAAACAAATTTAAATCGATTTAAATTTTAAAGGAGGTGATGTGCATGTAGCGTTATTGAGCTATCCAAGTTGTCAGAAAGTAAGGGTCTATCACATTTTAAACCAAACAGGAGGAATACTATGAACAACCTTTTAAACAAAAAGTCATGGTTGATTTCGTGCGTATCTGTATTTACTTTATCAGTGGTCCTGACAGCATGTGGAAGTAGCAACACAGGATCAGAAACAGGAAGCAAAGCAACTTCTGAAGCCAAAGTAACGCTAACGTATTGGAATGGGTTTACCGGTCCGGATCGTCCGGCTTATGAGGAACTTGTGAAGCGATTTAACGACAGTCACCCCAATATTCAGGTTACGATGGAGATCTCTCCTTGGGATGCACTTCTAGCCAAATTACCTACATCTCTTGCATCGGGTCAAGGGCCTGACATCGCATCCTTCGATTCCGCATTAATTCCACAATATGCCAAAGGTAATTTGATTCTTCCTGTAGATGATATTTATGGGAAGGGAATTGATCCTAAGGTGATGGCAACGAGTTTAGTCGATGCTATGAAATATAACAGTAAATTATATGCAGTACCTGCCAATACGGCAACGTTATTAATGTACTATAACAAGGACTTATTTAAAGCTGCTGGGATTACTGCTCCTCCGACGACATGGGCAGAATGGCAGGATGCTATTATGAAAACAACAAAAACGAACGGCAATGAGAAACAATATGGACTGGTGCTTGCTGACCATGCAACAATTCCGATGTGGCCCATTCTTATTTGGGGGAATGGCGGAGATATTCTTTCTGCAGATCATAAGAAATCAATGTTAAACGACAGTAAAACTGTGGAAGCGCTTAAAATATGGGCTGACTTAGTTGCAAACAAGCGGATTTCTCCTGTTAATCTGACGGGGGGAGATGCGGACAAAATCTTCGCTTCTGGCAAAGCTGCAATGGAAATCAATGGTCCTTGGATGGCTGGTGGGTTAAGCGGCGTAAACTATGGCGTTGCACCGGTTCCATCAGGCCCTGCAGGCAAAGTTACACTTGCTAATGCTGCTGCGATGGTGATTGGGAAAAACACCAAGCATAAAGATGAGGTTTACGAGTTCATGAAGTTCTGGAATAGTGCAGATGCTCAAGCTTATCTGTCTTCAAAAAGCGGTTTCCCTCCAACGAGAACTGATTTAAGTGACAATCCGCTAGTGAAGTCGAATCCTCTCATTCCACAATTCGCTGCAGTCGCAAATGAATCCAGATTTTACTTAGCAGGCTTAGAGCAATTTAGTAAAATTGACAGTGACATTTTCACACCAGCTATTCAAGCGATTACTAACAATAAAGGTACTGTCGAAGCTACTATGGCAGATGCAAGTAAGAAATTGGATGCCCTCTTATCAAACAAATAAGAATGAACGAGATCCAGGAGGTAGCTATGATAAGCCCACGCGTCAACAGAAGGACTTTGACCAAACAAAGCCGGGCAGCTTTTTTCTTTTTATTGCCAACAGCGCTCCTATTGTCATTATTTGTATTTTGGCCGATTATTAACTCATTCTGGTTAAGTCTGCATCAATGGAGTCTGCTGGAAACAGAGCACCCCTTCATTGGGATAAATAACTACAGCAAGCTGATGCAAGATGAACGCTTGTGGAACTCTGTGCGAAATACTGTTTATTTTACAGTAAGTTCTGTGCCTTTGGGTATTTTTTTCTCGCTGCTGCTCGCATTATTATGTAATTTGACACTCAAGGGAATGAGTTTCTTTAAAGCTATTTATTTTCTACCTGTGATTTCATCCTTTGCCGTACTTTCGATTATATGGTCATTTTTAATGGATCCGGATATCGGATTGCTATCTTATTATGGTCATATCATTGGCTTTTCCGTGACAGGTTGGCTACGGGATACAACATGGGCGATGCCAGCCGTCATTCTGATTGCTATTTGGAAAAATGTCGGATTCAATATGGTTATTTTTATGGCAGGCTTGCAAGGAATCTCGATCTCATTGTATGAGGCTGCAAAAATGGACGGTGCGAATACACTACAGAAATTTTGGCACATTACTTTGCCATCACTACGACATACAACACTGTTCGTAACCATAATATCCATAATTGCTTCATTTCAAGTATTCGATCAGGTATTTGTTATGACGCATGGAGGGCCCTTATTCAGTACGGAAACCATCGTGTATTACATTTACCATCAAGGCTTTGAATTGCTGGATATGGGCTATGCCTCTTCAGCGGCCTGGGTTTTGTTTGTTGTTGTATTTCTAATTACGTTAACTCAGCTTAAGCTGTTTAATTTCAATGAAACGGACTAGGGGGTACTGGGCATGAAGTCATATGTAACCCGCAATTTCCAGTATCTGATGCTGATTGCGGCAGCTGTTGTTGTTGCTTTTCCATTCGTATGGATGGTATTTACATCGTTTAAGCCTGAGAATGAAATTGTACAGTTTCCACCTACATTAGTACCGTCCAAGATAATCTTAGACTCGTATATACATGTATGGAGCAGGATTCCTTTTCTCACTTTTTTCAAAAATAGCGTTATTTTCTCCTTCAGTGTTACCTTGGTTTCTCTCCTTTTTGACTCCATGGCCGGTTATGCGTTTGCCAGACTTTCATTTAGAGGACGAAATCAGTTATTCCTCCTCGTGTTGGTCGCATTAATGATTCCTGTTCAGGTGACAATCATTCCGTTGTTTATCATGCTCAGCCATTTGGGCTGGCTCAACACATTTTGGGGATTGATTATTCCACGAGCAACGAATGCATTCGGTATTTTTATGCTTAGGCAATTTTTTATAGGATTGCCCAAAGAGTTGGATGAAGCAGCCAGAATTGACGGGTGCTCAGAATTTAGGCTGTATTGGCAAATTATTTTACCATTGGCTAAGCCCGCTATTGCCAGTCTGGCACTGTTCCACTTGATGTACAACTGGAATGATTTATTGTGGCCCTTAATTATTACGAGTACTGAGAATATGAGAACCTTGCCAGCTGGACTTGCCTTATTTATGGGTCAGCATGTGGTGGAATATGGGGTTTTAACCGCTGGTGCCGTGATTGCTACCTCTCCGCTTGTTATCGCTTTTTTATTTGCCCAGAAGTATTTTATTCAAGGCGTTGCTTTTACTGGCTTAAAAGAATAGAGATCAGAGATGACGGAAAAGGAGAAAGCTACTGTATGGACAAATTACATCCTTGGGTTTGGGCTGTAGGCTTCGAAAATACCTTCATTGGTCAAACGGCCAGAGGCGAGAGGGTTCTGGATGAATATGAGATTACGCAGCACTATCAATACTGGGAGGAGGATTTAAATAGAGTCAGGGAGACAGGGGCTACCATGATTCGTTATGGTATTCCTTGGTATCGAATTGAAACCAGTAACGGTGTATTCGATTGGTCATGGACGGATAAGGTAATGGCTTATTTCGATCAACATCGCGATTTAGTGCCTATTATTGACCTGATGCATTATGGTACGCCGTTATGGCTCAAGAATGAATTCATGAATGCGCAGTATCCGCAATTGGTTGCGAGATATGCCAAGGCATTTGCGGAAAGATACAAAGGTGTAACATCTTACTATACTCCACTTAATGAACCATTTGTTAATGCGGAATGGTGCGGGTGGAGTGGGAAATGGCCTCCATATCTAACAGGGGTACTTGGCTTTACACTGATGATAAATCAGTTGTGTAAGGGAATCATTATGACCGTTAAATGTTTAAAAGAGGTTGATCCCAATGCTGTAATGGTGCACGTGGAGGCTTCCAAGAAGTATGTGGCAGAAGATCCATCCTACGAAGAAGCAACCCGATTATGGAATGAAATACGATTCATTATGTGGGAGTTGGTGCAGGGGCGAATTCAGAAGGGACATCCACTGTTCACATGGGTTCAGGATCATCATATGAGCGATCAGGATTTGGCATGGTATGCGCAGAATCGCATTGAACTTGATCTGGTCGGAGTTAATTATTATCCGCAATTCTCCTTAAATGTGATTGGCAAAGAGACTGTTGAGCAAGGACAGGTCCCAAGGGCGGTGATGGGAACTGCCGAGGATATGATCGATATTGCCAGAGAACTGTATCAACGCTATCAAAGACCCATTTTCATTACGGAGACAAGTTACAATGGTAGCGAAGAAGAGAGAGTTTCCTGGCTGGAGGATGTTATTCGTGCAGGCTGGAAAATGAGTGAAGAGGGGATTGAGCTGTATGGTGTAACATGGTTCCCTTTTCTAGATATGGTGGATTGGCCCTACCGGACGAACGGTCTATCGTTTAAAGAAAATCTGGCTACCTTCGGTTTATATAACCTGGAAGAGCAGCCTGACGGAACGATCCACAGAGTGAAAAATGCAGCAGGAAAAAGATTCGAGGAAGAGCTGAGGGCAAAGTCAGTTTTGTGATAATAAAGCGGTTGTAAATCGGGGTGCTGGCTGGGACCATTGCGGGAAGCGCGGTGCAGCCAGCACCCCTTGGTAATTAAAAATATTAAAATATTACCAAATTAATTTTAGAAAATTACATTTTATTAATAAATGTTGAGAGTATAATTTTCTACATGAAGATATCTTTATAAGATTTGTAACGCAAATTATTGAACAGGAGGATGTTTGGTTAAAACTTATTGGAAGAGGGATGATGTAATTGAAAGCGGTTGTAGGCAGCTCTAGAGGCAATATCAAAGTAAACAGGAAAAACAGTATCGTACATAGTTTGAAAAAAGATTCTCTACTTTATTTTCTCTTACTGTTGCCAATAGCTTATATCATAATATTTAAATATGCTCCCATATATGGTGTATTGATGGCTTTCCAGGACTATAACATTTTTGAGGGAATTAGCGGGAGCGAGTGGGTTGGGCTGGACGTCTTCAAATTCATATTTGAACAAAATAGTTTTTACCGTGCTCTTAAAAACACACTGGTTTTAAACTTTCTGGATTTGATAGTCGGTTTCCCAGCACCAATAATACTGGCAGTTTTGTTGAATGAACTCCGGCATGTAAGATTTAAAAAAGCGACCCAAACTATTTTATATTTACCGCATTTCTTGTCCTGGATCATTATTGGAGGTATGGCATACCTGATATTTTCCTCTGGTGGCATGGCGAACAGTTTCCTATCTAGCCTTGGCTTTGCTAACATTGAGTTTCTGTCTCAAAAAACGAACTGGCTGATCATGTATCTGGCTATTGGGATATGGCAAAGTGCAGGGTGGGGTACAATCTTATATTTAGCGGCAATAACTGGAATAAACAAGGAGTTATATGAGGCTGCAGATATGGATGGGTGCAACAGGCTTCGTAAAATATGGCATATTACTTTGCCTGGAATTAAGCCAACAATTATTATTTTGCTTATTTTACAAATTGGAAGAATGCTCTCGATAGGGTTTGACCGGCCATTTGTTTTGGGAAATTCACTGGTAAGTGAATACTCCGATGTAATCAGTACATTTGTTTATAGGATCGGAATTGGATCTGGCGATTTTTCACAGGCAACAGCAGTGGGACTATTTCAATCTGTTGTCGGGTTGGTATTTTTAGTGACAGCGAATTTTATTGCTAAAAAAATAGGGGAACAGGGAATTTGGTGAGGAGATGGGCTTGTTGAGTAGAAAGCAAAAAACTAATTTAGTTGATCTATGTATTATATTATTCCTTACTGGAGTAGCCATTACTTGTCTGGTTCCATTTCTGTATATGATTGCTCTTTCTCTAAGCTCGAATAATGCAATTATTTCCCAGAAGGTTGCTCTTTGGCCGGTAGAATTCACAATTGAAACCTATAAAACAATCTTAAACGATATAGAGATGATTTATACACTAGGGTATACGATTGTTCTTACTATTATATATACAATAATTTGTATGTTTTTAACCATATGCGCAGCGTATCCGCTTACAAAGAAAAGATTAAAGGGAAGAAGCTTCTTTTTAACATTCCTGGTGTTTACGATGTATTTTAGTGGAGGTTTGATACCGAGCTATATTCTGGTAAAAAACCTGCTAATGATCAATACGATATGGAGCTTGGTTTTGCCTGGTGCTATGAGTGTTTTCAATTTGATCATACTCAAGACCTTCTTCTCATCACTTCCAGAAAGCCTGGAAGAATCGGCATCTATAGATGGTTGTAATGAATTTGGGATACTTGTACGGATAGTTCTTCCACTATCTTTGCCTGCTATAGCAACCTTAAGCCTCTTTTATGCGGTTGACAGATGGAATGGTTTTCAAGATGCACTTTTTTATATAACAGATAAGAACTTATATCCGATGCAATTAAAGCTGTATCAAATTATAACTGCAAATCAACAGTTAGATGCCCAGCAAGGTGAGGGTAGTATGGGTGCCTATATTGTTCCAGAGTCATTGAAAGCGGCAAGTGTAATGTTTGCGACAGTTCCTATATTAATTGTTTACCCTAAACTTCAAAAATATTTTGTTGATGGTGTCATGACGGGGGCAATTAAGGGCTGATCCTGAATCTGGAAAAGAAAGGAGGTGGTTACTTGCCGATCATCCAGGATTGGTGAGGACTCATACAAATGGCTGTAGAGTTTTAGAAATGACTAAGTAATAAGGAGAGGTCAAAAATGAAAAATAAAAAATTGTTGGCTGTATTACCGGTTATGACGTTATTAATAAGTACTGTGGTAGGATGTGAAAGCGGGAGTAAAAAGGAAGGCCAGCCAACGTCAACGGCAGCTGCAACGCCTTCAGCTTCGCCGGTTACACTAACAGTTGAAGTATTTGATAGAGGAGTACAGGGACAGCCGGATTTGAACAATAATACCTGGACACGGTACATAAATGAAAATTTCGGAAAACCGAATAATGCGGTTGTGAAGTTCGTTCCGGTACCCAGGTCACAGGAAATTGATAAGCTCAATGTATTGATGGCTGCAGGCGAGGCGCCTGATATATCATTTACTTATGACAGCGCAACCGTATCCCGATACGCTAAGGTTAATGGCATTATTCAATTGGATGATATATTAGCTAAGCATGGTAAGGAATTAACGAATTATCTCGGTAAGACCGTTCTTTCTTACGGACTTTTTGGTGGGAAGCAGATGGCGATCCCTGCAAAAAGAACTTCGCTCGCATGGAATGGTATGTTTATTAGAAAGGATTGGCTGGATAAAGTGGGGATGCCCGTTCCTACCACCCGAGATGAATTATATAATACATTAATTGCATTCAGAGATAAAAATCCTGGAGGCGTAGATCGGGTTATTCCCTGGGGATTGGCAGCAACCGGTATGAACTATAACTATGGAAATTTAGGCGAATCCTTCTGGGGGAAGCAGTCGGAGGAAGAATTCGTTACAACTCCGAGTTGGCTAAGACCCGGAAATAAAGATGCGCTCAAGTTTCTTAACAAGCTCTACAATGAAAAATTAATCAGCCCTGATTTTGCTCTAGACAAAACGGCTAAGCAGGCGGATGCTGACGTTACAAATGGTAAAGTTGGATTCTTGATTGCTAACTGGGATTATCCGTTAAGGCAAAGTATCAGTGAGCCCTTAAAAGCAAATGTACCTAACGCAAACTTTGTTCCTATTGATACTTTTAAGAATTCTGAAGGGAAATACAAGAAAATCGCGTACAATGAAAATGGAGTGAATATCTTTATCCCTAAGAGCAGTAAAAATGCAGAGCTGGCAATTAAATACTTAAACTGGATGTCCGACCCCAAGGTATTATTCTTCCTGCAATACGGACAGGAAGGCGTTAATCACAAGATGGTTAATGGTATTCCGCAGGTTATCAATCAAACAGGGGACAACATGCAAACCAGTAATCTAAATCTTGATCTTACATTGGTTGTAAATGGTGTGGAGCTGGGTGATCCTCAGAAGAATATTAAGGCTTTAGCTGCATCGGCTCCAGGTCTCGAAGATGCTGCAGAAAAATCATACAAAATCAATACTACGGATACTTACACAAATTTCTTCTATGATACGCCAAGTGAGTCTAATATTAAGTTTGGCAAAACACTTGGGGATATGGACAAACAAATGACGGATAAACTTATTGTTTGCAAGCCTGCAGAATTCGACAGCTTGTACGATAAGCTGGTTGCAGAATATATGGCAGCAGGCGGGCAGACTGTAATGGATGAAAATGTGAAAATCTACAAGGCCATGCAATCCAATAAGAAATAAGAAATAAGAAGTAATCCAAAAGTTCATACAGGCCGTTGACATATCAGCGGATAAGTTAAAAGCCTATGGACATAACGGCGTTATATCCATAGGTTTTTATCATGGAACGTGTGGCTGTCTTGTTATTTTGCTGGTAAAGAGTTAAAATTTAGCAGATTATAGGATGGTAGGGCGGACAGGCTGTTAGGAACAGGTATATCAGCTATCAAGGGGGTACTTATGTATAGTGTTATTATTATAGATGATGAACCGTGGGCGATAAAAGGAATACGGAATGCATTTAACTGGAATAAATACGGGTTTGAAATCACAGGCCAATTTACAAGCGTCCATAAGGCAATTGATTTTATAAACGAAGAGCGTCCTGATCTCGTTTTTACAGATATAAGAATGCCTGAAATTTCCGGCCTTGACCTTATTAGAATGACCAAAAAAAAGGAATTGGATGTTGAGTTCGTTATTGTAAGCGGTTTCGCTGAATTTGCATACGCGCAGGAGGCCTTAAGGTATGGTGCGCTGGATTATTTCCTAAAGCCCATAGATATAGAGATGGCAGATCCGTTAATTGAAAAGCTGGCATTGCATTTTTCTAAAAAGAAAAGTATGAGAAATAACCTTATTCTAGAGGCTCTAATCTCAACGGATAAAAGAGAATTAAAACATTTAACTTCATTTTTTGATCATACATCGGACTATTACTTTCGTGTACTTATCATGTATTCAAATAGCGAAAAAAAGGATTATAATGACAGACCGTTTTTTGATAGTAAACATACATTGGAAGTTGAATTTGGATCAAGAAAGACATTATATATTCTCAAAAGTGAAAAAAGTACTGATTTGGATGATAGATTGGATGCTACAGTTTTCACTGGTTCAGATATAAAAGCGGTAGGAATCAGCAGCATTTCTAATAATTATGAAAATATTTCCAAGCTTATAAAGGAATCAGATATCGCAGCGTCAAACATATTTTTAAATGAAGAAAAAGGTATATTTGAATATGAGCCAAAGCTTAATTTGGTTAAGCCGTTTATAGATCGAATTTCTTCTATTATTCAAGAGAATAAGTTTGAAGAAATGGATGACATCATGAAAACACTCATGTATTCTTTCAAACAAAATAATTTAGGTATGGGGGAGGTGGTTTATTTATGGAATCAAGTGGTCAGTGTGTTGGTTGGCACATATTACGAAGAGCTGAGATACATGGAACTTGATTTCCTGAATTACTCTGAACTGAAAGAGCGCTTTAAAAACTTTGAGTCATTATGCAGTTTTTTATATGACATTTTTATATACATAAAGCAACTGAACAGCGAGTCTGTAAATGAAGGTGATATAGACTCCTATTTTATTCAAATGGTTAAATACATCGACAATAATTATCAGCACAAGCTATATCTTAAAGATTTATCCGTAAAATTTTTTGTAAACCAAGTATATTGTTGCCAGCTTTTTAAAAAAGTTTTGGGCAAAACCTTTTCCGAATATGTAACTGAATTGAGGATAAAAAAAGCTTGTGAGCTATTGAAACATACAGAATTATCAATTGAAGAAATTACAACAAAAGTAGGGTTTTCTGATTACTATTATTTCAATAAAGTATTTAAGAAACAATGTGGGATAACGCCTACGAAATTCAGAAAAAGCTGATTTATATAACCTTTTTGCAGGATCGGAGTGGGGGAATTTGAAGATTAGTAGATTGAAGCTCAAACATCAGATATTACTCATATTTTTATTCGCGATTATAATATTTACAGCAATGGAGTTTTATTTCTATTATAGCTTTTATAATTTGACTCAAAATAGAGCTACCAATTATGGTAATAAAATTATCGAACAAACACGCCAAAAGATAGATTCAGTTTTTAACGATATAAAGGTCAGTACAAACATAGCTGTTAATAATAAAAAGATACAAGAATTCACCATTGCAGAGGATGACTATACGAGGGATTTCGATATAGGCACTTATGTACTGGATCTAATGGAGTATATGAGGTCCTTTAATTCTTATGTGAATGGAATTGTTATTAATGACAATCAAGGAAGACGAGTTTACAGCATAGCTTCCACAAATGGTGATATTTTTTTTTTGAAACAATATGATGAATTTATCAGTGATTATAAAAATGATAGTGAGTCTGTTAAAAAAGGAAAGTTTACAAACATATTAAAAAACGAAAAAACAGGAAATGAATATTTCTTTTATATAGCACCTATTATTGAATCTATTGGAGGGGTTTATTTTTCTCAAAAAACAGGCTATTGTTCAGTTATGGTTAATACGGAAAAAATGCAAGAACTTGTTGAAAATACGGAATTGACGCCTAACTCTACTTTGTATATTCTAAACAGCCGAAATGAGGTTATTGCATCCAATAATGCAAATTTACGTGGCATTTTATTCAAGGATATACTATCAGTAGATAGGAATAGTTTAACCAATGGAGTAAAAACAACAATAAATGGGGAAGACGTAATCGTTCAGGAAAAAGGCCTGGAGCAGGCGGATGGGTGGAGTATAGTAAGTATTATTCCGGTGCATGAATTGACAACGGACATGAATGCTATTAAAAATATTAGTATTATAGCAGGGATTGGTATAAGTCTAAGTATGATTATTCTCGGGTATTTTTTCTTGAATAATCTAACACGACCTGTCATGGGGCTTGTAGCAGATATGCGAAAAATTGGTGAAAGAGATATGGGCTTCAGGATAAAGGTACGCTCAACCAATGAAGTTGGAGTGTTGGCCTATGATATCAATAGCATGATTGACAAAATGGAAGAGATGACAAGAAATATATTTAATACACAGGGAAGATTATATGAGTCAGAGCTCAGCAAAAAGCAGGCCGAATTTTCTGCCTTACAAAGTCAAATAAACCCGCATTTCCTGTACAATACATTAAATTGCATAAGCAGTATCGGACTTGAATACGGGAGCAAGGAAATAGCGCAGATCACTTCAAGTATGTCCAAGATATTTCGATATAGTATTAAACAAGACGAACTTGTTAGGATAAGTGAAGAAATTCAATGTATTAAGGCATATTTGAATATTATCTCAATTAGATATGAAAACAAGTTTTCTATGGAAGTAAATGTTGATGAAAAGCTATTGGAAATGAAAACACCTAAAATGATCTTGCAGCCCATTGTTGAAAATTCAGTATATCATGGACTTGAAAGTATGGACGCAGGAGGTCATCTTAGCGTGAGTGGCCATATAGATGCTAATGGAGATGTTTGTTTTCAAGTATCGGATTCTGGAAAAGGGATAGGTAAAGATGAGCTGGAAAGCATTAAAGCGAAACTGAATATGGAAGATTCGGAGAGAGTGAAAAACAGTTTTGATGGGAAAAGTATCGGTCTTTCCAATATTAATAACAGGATAAAGCTGCTGTTTGGAGAAGGTTATGGGGTAGGGGTTGAAAGTCAGGTAGGTTATGGAACGACAGTGATAGTTAAGATCCCCTATATTTGAAGTAACTATATACATGCGAAGAACGCATCTATCTCAGGGATAGATGCGTTGTTTGTTATGATAATAATTTATAAACAACTTGAAGTCCGGTGAATCATGAGCGGAGCGGCCAAATGATCCTGGAGAAGCGTTAGTGTTTACTTTGTTTCGGAAGGATATTTGGCGGCGCAGCGGGACTTATTCACCGGACTTCTAGGCATCGACAGTTTGAATCCTTATGGCTGCCTGCGGCAGGCAGTCGGTGATAACTAGATCCAAACCGCCGCACGGGTTCATTGTCCAATTTACAACACAACCCGTACTGCTGGCTTCATACTGGTGTCCGCTCGCCATATTGACAATTAAGCTGAAAGGTTGATCGGTAGCACCTTCATAGCAGAATTCGGCTTTGTATGTGGTGAGCGTCTCGTTAAAGGACTGTTCCAGCATCCATACATTGAACCCGACAGAAACCTTGCCCCGTTCATAATAAGCGGCGAACCAGTTCAAGACGGGGGCCGACAGCCCGCCAAAATGATGCCATCCTGCTCCGCGCCCGGTTTGCACGATAAAATGCTCATAACAGTTATAAGTCGTTTCAGTTTCTCGTTTCCATACCGTAAGCGCTGTATCGGCAATTCGGAAAGCCAGCTCGGGATGACCCAAGTCCAGCATCGTTTTCCAGAAAAACCACTGGTGAGGCATCCAGACTGCACCGTTCCAGTACCCGTCTGCTCGATAGTAGGGGGCGCTTTGGTCAACTGTCGATATTCCGATTGGCGTCCAGAGTCGGGTTTCATCAAATAACGCGGAGATCAGCTGTTCGGCCCGCTCTTTGGTGCAAATTCCAGCAACTAAAGGATACAGGCCATCCATGCCCCTGTTATAATTGGTGCCTGAAGTATGCCGAAGGATGCCTTCGGGTTGGCCATCTTCGCCATGAACAACATAGCTGTAATAGCCGGCTTCTTCATCCCAAGCATACGCTTCAAGCGCTTCACTCCATAAGCGGATATCTGCCTCGTACTCTGGAATATCCTTCAGCCATGCATCCGACATGCGGGCAGCCATTTTGAGTATTTTAGCAACACGAATGGCTTGACTTGTAGTAATAACAGGTGCAACTGTATGCTCCAATGATTGTGCATGTACATATTTCTGAGGCGGATAGTCGTCCCAACCCCCGGAATTGTAGAAGTAATCCCATGTTTTTAGTAATCCTGAATGGCTTGTATCTGTTGTTGAGCCGCCGATTTTGCCGGCTAGAAACAAGTAATATTGCCTTAATTGCGGATATAAAGCATGCACGTAGGCTTGAGCTTGGCCGCGGTTCCACAATTCCAGGAACAAATAATGTTGGACAGGCACCGGACTGCCATGATGAATGAAGGCGGCCTGAGAATCTCCCGGCTCGGTCAAATAGGCATTCAAGCAGTCCAACGCACGCTGGGCATCCAGCTCCATGAGACCGAGTCCGATAAATCCAGAATCCCACGTATAAAGTGAATCCCACCATCGGCCGGGTGTATTGTGACGGATATAGCTGCGCTTCGTATAGACAGGAAATACCGTATTCGTGAGCAGCGTAGCTCTCATTAATTGTTGGCTGAACAGGTAGGTATCGCCTGTCGGATAGCAGGAAGGGCGATTCAGATCTGCCCTTGCTGCTTGATAAACAATCTCGCACTGCTCATCCTTCAAGGAAAACTGCTGAAGGGCGGCTTGCACCTCCTCGTATGAGCCAGAGCAAACCATGCCGTGCAGGGTAATGGATGAATTCGGATTCAAGTGAATCGGTCGCATGAAAATATTCGTAAAGTGGCCTTTCTCATTCCCGAGAAGGACCTCGTCGACATGATTGTGAACCGTATGACGCGCATAACGATCCAATTCGTCGTTCTTATATTGCCGAACCTCGACATCTGGAAAATTCCACATAAGTCCGTAATGATAAGGGCAATTGTCATACCGGAGAATCAGGCTGCCTGTCACAGGGCCCTCCAGAAGCTCAGGCTCCGTTTGCCAGGGTAAGTCAGGGAAAGAGACAACTTCGATATCAGCTTGTTCGACTAGTGTAAATCCATCTATTATTATGGCTCCTGTGCCTGTCCCATATAGTTCAACGCTGAACGAGCCCGCAGGGATTTCGCCTACGTGTATAGTTGAAGTACGAAGCTCTTCTGATTTATGCACATTCAAGCGATAGGACTGTTGGCCGATTCGAATATCGAGATTTCCGTTATGAGATGCTTGATATCGGAGAAGAAATGTGCCTTCCCGCAAGGAGGTGTTCAGTTGTACTTCATAGAGCAGCAGATCGCCTTCATCCGTACCGAAGCCTTGTCCGATGGCAGAGCCTCCGGTATAATGCTGACCGCGCGTTTCTCCACGCAAGTAGCCGTCATACACTAAACCGTCTGATGGGCGAGAGCGCGCAAAGGTCAATTCCTTGTAATCAAGCGAATCTATCCATTGGGCTCCTTGGGGCAGCCGAGCCTCAGCGCATACATGAATTTCCCTATGTCCCGGAAGCCGGGGCGGTTGTAGGGAAGCCATCCAATGCAGCACCAGGTTTTGAGCATGGTTGGTCTGGTTGACGAATCTCGCACGCACCAGACGAGAGTTATCGTCCAATCGGCTAAATGAGATATCCGTGTATACTTCATCCTTCCATTCCAACTCATGGCGGTGAGAGAAAAAGCTGTAATCTGCCGTAGCTTCCCACGGATGATAGCCGGATTCCCATAACACGGAGGGGATATCAATCTTTCTTCTGTAAAATCCCGGCATTAAGCTGAGGTCAAAGCGTAATCCACGCGCTTGATCGCTGATATGGGAGATGCCCATATATTGCTTCGTATAAGGGCCCCAAGCCGGCAGCCTCAGGTCATGACCAGCAGGTAAACTTTTCATGCCAAGTACACTCCTTCCATAGTGGCTTTCCTTCTCTTTATTTTAGATAATTATTTAGAAGAAAGCCTCTTGAAATCAGGTAAATATGTCTTGAAATCGGATATTTATGGTAGAATAGGGACAAGTCAAGAGGAAGTCGGAGGAACCGCTGTGCCCGTTAATCTCGAAGCGTACGACAAAGAGCAGGTGGACTATTCGGACCCTTATTTCAGGCTGAAGATATGGACCATTCATCATGCCAATGAGGCATCGGAGCAGTATGGCGTTTGGCACTACCATCAAGAAATGGAGTGGATAGCCGTTGTTGAGGGAGTGCTGCGGATGGAAACATCCACTTGCAGCTATGAGCTGCAAGCCGGCGATGTGGTGATGCTCGGCTCCAATGAACTGCATCGCTCTTATAAATATCGGCAGCAAGCGCTGACGTATATCGTTTGTCATGCAGACATAGCGTCGTTTATGAACCCGTCCTTGCTGCCCTATTATGCTGCGTTTACGGGACGGTCTACCAGCTTGATCCCATTAAACGAGAAGCTAATCAAGTACCCGGCATACAAGTTAGAAATATTTCGGCTTCTCCAACTAATACTGTTGGATATGTCGGAGAAGCAGCGCGGCTATGAGCTGTCTGTAAATGCAAGCTTGAAAGGTCTCCTGTATATGCTCATTAAAATTGACGAGGATCGGCTGATCGTACCCATGGATCCGCATCTTGCCGAAAAGCTGCGCCCAGCTCTCGCCTTTATCGAAGAATGTCTCGAAGGTCCTTGCCACCTTACTGCAGTTAGCGGCAAATTGAACTACAATGACAGTTATTTTGCCAAGCTGTTCAAAAAGGGAATGGGGATGACATTTACGTCTTATGTACAAATGCGCCGGATGAAGCGGGCGGAGCAGCTCTTGCTGACTGAGGCATGGTCGGTAACAGAAATTAGCGGAAAAGTTGGCTTTACGAGTCCTGCCCAGTTCTATCAATTGTTTAAAAGATATCAGGGGTGTTCACCAAGACAATATATGGATAGGCGTATGCACCAAGAAAGGCGGCATTAGCTATTGACTCCATAAAGTGGGTGAGTATATCTGTTTCTTCAGATAGCTCTTTAATCAGATTAAAGAGCCGGGCTTTGGTTTATAGAAAGCTCCAGACGGTTAGCGACCGACACTACCCGCTGGAGCAAATTCAGAAGGCCTGCCGCAATGAGGAAGCCGAGCGTAAAAGGGACAATGTCGTGATCTCAGTGTCGCTTGATCGCTAACCCCCCGCAAAAAGCCGTTGCCGTCTGCCTAGCATGAAAAGGAATCACACGCTTCAATCCTGATTTCGCTCAGCAGGGCAACAGGATCTCAATTTTCGTGCCTTGCCACACCTTGGATTGTACCTGGATTTCGCCGCCGTGCGCTTCCACGATGGTTTTGGCGATGCTCATCCCGAGCCCGGAGCCATTCGTCGATTCTATAGTATTCGTTCCCCGGTAGTAGCGATTGAACAAATGATGCAGCGTTTCCTCGTCCATTCCTTTGCCATTATCGATTACTCGGATGCAAGTCTTGTCGTTCATCCTGCCGACAGAGACGGTAACGATCACGCCCGGCGGGTTATGCTTCACGGCGTTGGACAGCAGATTGTCCATCAGCCGCTGCAGCCAGGTTTCATCTGCCTGTACCAGCAGGGGACTCTCCTCCCCAACGTAGTGAAACTGATACTCAGACATCGTGGCGTCGTTGACGTACTTCAGTACGGAGCGTCGCACCAGCTCAACCAAGTTGATCTCCCGAAGCTCCATGATCGAATCGCCCTGCTTGAGCTGATGAATCAATGAGAAGTCGGAGATCAGCTCCAGCATATAATCCCCCTTTTCCCGGATCGTCGAGCCCATGATGCGCATCTCCTCTTGGCTCCATTGCTCAGGCAAGCTCTCCAGCATATACCCATAGCCTTGAATTGTGGCCAGAGGCGTGCGCAGATCGTGGGAAATCCCTGACATCCACTCCGCTTGAGCCTTTTCCAGCCTCTCGCGTTCCTTCTCGATCTGAGCCAATTGATGAGTCATCTGATAGAAGGATTCAATCACTTCCTTATAGAGCCTGTAGCGGATTCGCATCATGCCATTGCGACGGAATACCTTGCGCATGTCCTTGGCGGTCAGTACCTGGTCGTACTGACCCCGGCCCATACGTTCGAACCAGCCTGCGAACAGAATCAGCGGCTGACCGTAGCGGTAGCCATGCCAGATGGAGATCGGCAGCGCCAAGAGCAGGATCAGAACTGCAAACCAGACGAGGCCACGCGCTGCCGTTTCCAGCACAGGATGCTTCAGAGGGGCTCCGGCTGCATGGGTCGTATAGAGCATCCAGGTCATTCCGCTCAGCTTGTCCCGATGGGCGACAATATTCGTGTCATAGTTGCTGGGCGATTGCTGGATGGCCAGAATATCCAGCGGTCGATATGCCTTCTTCACGTATGCTCCATCGCCGATGCCTTGTACGATATGGCTCTCGGGATCGATCACCTGCAGATAGCTGCCAGTTTCGCGAAGCCGCTGTTCCAAGAGGGGAATCGCTTCGCTGCGTATGATTCCCTGCTGCCCGTAGGTGTCGAACCAGGCTACGAGCTGGTCAAGGTCTGGACTAGGGTAGCCCAGCATATACAGAAGCGGCTCCTGGAAAGAAAAATTCAGTTGAGTGTGTACGGCATACGACCCAAGCGTCCGTGTTTCTTGAATATCGAGCAGTTGAGCGATAGAGTAGGAAGCCGGCAGTGCATGATCCGGAGTTGTATTGACGCCGTATATCACCTCTCCTTCGGCACTGACAACCTGCAGCCACATGCCTTTCTCCTTGATGAGCTTGTCCCACTCGGGGGAGATCTGAATCGTCCTATCCTTGTAATGAGCTTCTTGAGCGATCTGTTGCAGGACGCCAACCGGAAAGTTTCGGCGTATCTCATTACTCGTCATGTTCTGGAAAAACAGGATGCAGGCAACCAGAGTAATAGCCACAATCAGCAGGGCATAGAAGATCAATTGATACGTGAAGTGGAAGGCCATGCGTTGTTGGATCTTCATCGTTCCTGCGACTCCTTCACCAGCTTGTAGCCAAGCCCGCGTACGGTAAGCAGCAGCTTCGGATTGCCGGGATCGATCTCGATCCGCTCCCTTATGCGCCGGATATGCACCATTACCGTCGAGTCATCGCCCTGTCCGTTGATCCCCCAAACCTTGTCGTAGAGCTGTGTTTTGGAAAATACGATGCCGGGAGACTTACAGAAGTGCAGCAGCAACTGGAACACCTGCGCTGGGCAAGGAACTGGCTGTCCCTCCACGATTAGTTCGCCCTCCGCCTCGTTGACGGTGAAGTGACCGAACCGGTAAATCCCAGGATCGGGCCGTTTCGCCGGACTTGACGTCGAGGTTTCTGGATCTAGTCGGCGTATGCGCGCCTGAATTCTTGCGGCCACCTCCAGGGGATTGAAGGGTTTCGTGATATAATCGTCCCCGCCCATGGCGAAGCCTCGCAGGACATCGAGATCGGAAGCCTTGGCCGTTAGAAACAAAATATGCGGATTCCCGTATTCGCGGAGCTTGGAGCAGAGCTCCAGGCCGCTGCCGTCGGGGAGCATAATGTCGAGCAGGATGATATCGGGGGCTTCACGCTTCGCTAAATCGAGAGCTTCCGCACAGGTGGAGGCCGCGTACAGCTGATGAAACCCTTCCCTGCGAAGCACCATTTGCAGCATCGTGACAATCGAAGGCTCGTCGTCGACGATTGCGATTTTAATATCGGATAGATTTGTCATAGTTTTCACCCATTTCCATAGTAGCATAATCACCTTAACAGAACCTAAACGGCGGGAGCAAAATTAAGCTGATGTTTATCTATCCGTTCAGGTTCTGTTTCATTGGGGCTGGTAGGATAGGGGTTGAGCATCCTATTCGAACATCCAGGAGGAGTGGTTTATGAGAAGATCGTCCCTAATGGCCACCGTTCTCGTTGTACCCATGTCGTCCTATTCGCTGGCTGCCTCGGCTTCGTCGAACCAGCCAGCCGTCGATAGCAAGTCTACCGAGGCCAAGTCGGCTTAGGACAAACTTTCGGGAGGTCATGTCAATTCCAATTAGGCGCTTTCAATTGTAAGCAGCTTATCCAGGTAAGTAGGTCACTCAAAGCCTCTGATTATCAACAATTTATCATCTTACTACTAAGGAGCTTATATGCAGATGAAAAAAATTAGCACTTTATTTCTTTCCCTATTCTTGTTTGCTTCTGTATTCTCTACCGTTCACGCAGTAGAGAATGCCTTGTCCATATGGCTAAATGGCGAGCAAATCCAGTTCAGCAAGTCCGAACCGATCATAGAAAATGGGGTGACACTCGTCTCGATGCGTCCGATTCTGGAGAAGCTGGCTGTCAAAGTGAATTGGGATGAAGCGACCCAAACCGTCAGCGGCGCCAAAGAAGGTCTCACCTATTCCCTTCAAATTGGCAGCACAAATGCCATTGCAAATGGCAAAGCAGTCAAGCTGGAAGCAGCGCCAAAGCTAATCCAGAATGTCACGTATGTGCCGCTCCGCTTTGTCGCTGAAACTGTAGGCTATCAAGTTGCCTGGAACCAGTCTCTACGTCAGTTTACCCTTACCTCCAAGCAGCAATCCGATGGAAGCCGCGGCTTTCTGTGGAAGGTAGAGAATAAAGGCAACACGGTGTATATGCTGGGTTCCCTTCATTACGTACTTGAAGGAATGTATCCACTGCGTCCGGAGATTGAGAATGCGCTCCAAGCTGCTCATTATTTGGGCGTAGAGGTCGATTTGTCGAAGGTCGCTCCCGAAGAATTGCAAAAACAGGTATTGGACCTGGGTGTTTATAAAGACGGAACCACACTGAAGGATCATATCTCCGCCGATACGTATAACAAAGCTGCAGCATTGCTGCAAGCAAATGGAATGCCGGAAAACAGCTTCGATAACTTCAAGCCGTGGTTCGTCCAGCAAAACATCTTGGGGATTATAGTTGGAAAAGAAGGCTATCAATCGGAAATAGGGATTGACCAGTACCTGATCGATAAGGCCAACAAAGCGAAGAAACCGGTTATTTCGCTGGAAAGTATCGATTCCCAGTTCAATACGAACAACAACTACTCCGACTCACTGCAAGAAAAGCTGCTGCTCGACACACTGGACCCAGCTTCTGGCGTCACTCTTTCTCCTAAGGGAGGGATCGATTATTTTGCCGACATATGGAAAAAGGGCGATTATAACGCCTTGCATGAATATACCAACTCTTCTGATTGGGATGCTGAATATCACGAGGCTCTGCTGACTGACCGCAATGTAGAAATGGCCGAGAAGATTAAAGGCTATCTGAACAGTGATAATAAAGAAACATATATGGTTGTAGTTGGAATGCTGCATATGCTGGGCGACCAAGGGGTAGTTCCATTGCTGGAGAAGAAAGGCTTCACGGTGGAAAGACAGTAGTACTTGAATCATTGTTCCTAACACGACAAAGATCATCCATAGTCGCCGCCGTGCTCGTTCATCGCTCCGGGTCCAAGCCTGCAGCACATGATAGGAGCTCATCCGAATAAGGTAGATTGGAGCCTGAAGCGGAAAACAGCAACAAGCGTATCACCATATAACAAGACCAATTGAGGAGGATAATTTATGATTATAACCACTACACCAACTATTGAAGTTTCCCCGATCAAGCAGTATCTGGGTATTGCCACTGGTGAAGTCATTATGGGAGCCAACGTATTCAGAGACTTTAAGGCTACGATTACTGATCTCGTAGGGGGGCGCTCGCGCGCTTACGAAGGCAAACTTCAGGAAGCGAGAGATGCGGCATTTGCTGAGATGACCCAGAAAGCTTCGGGGATGGGAGCTAATGCGATTGTCGGGGTCGACATTGATTACGCAGTCATTCGCGATGGCATGCTGATGGTCGCCGTAAGCGGGACGGCTGTGATCGTGTAAGCCACCTCACGTCCTGATGCATCCGATTCTTGAGAAACAGGGTGTGAAATGGGATGAAGCGACCGGAACTGTCAGCGACGCCAAAAGAAGGTCTCCTCTTATCCCATTAACAGAAGTTAAGCAACCTCCAAACGCCGCTATCATTCAGATCAGGGCATTTAGGAACAAGGAGAGCCTAAGATAGCTGTAGCCATAATTCTCATTAACTTGGAGGAATTAACAAAGCAAAAACAATTGAAGAAAAAACAAATGCGACCGATAAAGCTGCACAAACCAGGCTGCAAGCCGACTTTTATGAAGCTGTAAATGCTAAATGGCTGGAGTCCACTGAATTGTCAGCAGATAAAATACTCGTAGGTGGCTTAATAGATCTCGATACGGATGTAAAAAAGCTGTAGTCAAAGAATATGGCAAAAATGGCACCGATGATTTCTACTCCACATTTGATGTCAAAGAAGGCGATGCTATGTACATTGCCCCAGAGAACAGAACTACTCTTTGGTAAAGTATTATATAAATACGAACAAAAGCTGAGAGGTTATTAACCTTGCAGCTTTTTTGCTGTAGAAGTCTTGGTTAGCGCAGACTAAAATTGATTGATTTTAATGCATATGTATCGGTTATTTGTACATTCTATCTTAGTATTATAATGAAATATTGGAGAGGAGCCATATTGAATGAAACACCTACTCATTTTTTCTCACCCAAGGAAAGATAGCTTTAACCATGCCATTCTGAAAACAGCAACTGAAGGTCTTCGGCAAGGAGGACATGAGGTCATTGTTAGAGACTTATACGAGATAGGTTTTAATCCAGGCAAGGATGATATCTTCGGAGGAGCCGGCGAGGATGTAAAGCAAGAACAAGAACATTTAATATGGGCAGATGTCGTTACTTTTATATATCCTATTTGGTGGACCGGATTACCAGCCATGATAAAAGGGTATATCGAACGTATTTTTTCTTACGGATTTGCATTCAAATATGTTGACGGAGTTCAAATGGGGTTGTTAAAAGGAAAAAAAGCGATCATTATTAATACACAAGGCAAATCTTTCGCCGAATACGAAGCAAATGGAATGCAGGATGCCCTTCGTCTCACATCTGATAAAGGAATATTTGAATATTGTGGATTTGAAATCATATATCATATTTTCTTCGATTCGACTGACCGCTCGGATGAACCTAAGCGGAAAGCTTTTCTCCGACAAATTTCAGATATGGCAAGCAAAGCGTGATGATTATCTGCTTGAAATTGTGAAAATAGTTAAGCATGTTGTCCAAATCAAGACTGCGTAAATCGCGGACTTGATAGTTAGTAATCAATCAATAATTTTGTGATTGACCAATCAATTATCAGGTGGTATAGTATTGGCATTAAGTAATTGAGTGATCAATCAATAACATGACAAATTGGAGAGGATGATACATGTGAATAAAGCTATCGTTGCAAGGGCAACAGGAGGAACAGGAGCTTCAATTACTGAGGATCTTATCAAGCGAGGGATTCACACGATTGCCCTCGGACGATCCCGTCAAAAGCTGGAGCAACTCGCGGCTAGGGTAGGGTATTCGTACGTATCGCTCGGAAAGCAAGTGGTAGCTCGAAACCGATTATTTCACTGGGGAGAGTTGGGTTATCTCTACTCGGCATGGTCGTCCCAGTGATGAAAGAAGTTGTTGAAATGTTATATTTAACTGAGGATCCGCTTGTTTTGAATGGAGACAAATACAAACGGCTCATCGGCCCGATTGTCGCGACACCGTTCGAAAAAGGTATCACCTTAACGATTCGCGGGTTGCAAGGGAGATAATGAATAATGTTTTTGATGAAATTTATTGATTGATCACTTAATTGATGTGATCTACAGTATCAGACATGGATTTTTGCATAATAAATATTATAGTGAAGGACTGATTTGCGATGGGGAAAACGAATAACAAAAAGCACTTTTTCTTCTTTGGTTTCTCGCTGCTCTTACTGTTAATTGGAGTGACGATCAGTTTATATTTCTGGCAAATTAGGCTTCAGAAGCCTGTGAAAGTCAATATGGGACAGCATCAGCATACCGCAAACGCCGTCTCGTCAGAGGGATCTCATGACCACCCTAACGATGGAGTTTCTTGCGAGAAGATAGTAGATAAGGAAACATCGGCACCAATACGCAAGTTCGAACTAACAGCTGCCCGCACCACAGTGAAGCTTGATAATGGCAAAACGGTCGAAGCATGGACCTTTAACGACATGTCGCCGGGTCCAGAACTTCGAGTTCAGCAGGGTGATAGAGTAGTTGTCACGCTGCACAATAAGGACATTGCGGAAGGTGTTACAATTCATTGGCACGGGGTAAAGGTTCCCTGCTCACAGGATGGAATAGCAGGAGTTACGCAGGAATCTATAATGCCTGGGAACCAGTTTACCTATACTTTTACCGCTTCAGAACCAGGCACGTATTGGTACCATTCTCATCAGATGAGCTCCATTCAGGTACAGAAGGGACTGCTTGGTTCGTTTATTGTGGAGCCGCGGACTTCGTCCATCCCACTGTCCACCGCGACAGAAATATCGGCGATCTTCCAACAGTTGAATTCAGCTATGTTGTTGAATGGTAGTGCTAGTGGATTGAATCTAGCGGGAAAAGCAGGCGATTATGAGAGACTGAGGCTGATCAATGCAGGAAACGATACGATAAACATTTCGGTCGACGGGGCGCCCTTCCAAGTTATTGCAATGGATGGCCACGATTTACATGAAACTGGTAAGCTGGACGGCGTTACTATACCGATAGGGGCAGGCCAGCGCTATGATTTGCTCGTTCAACTTCCCGAGCATAACAAGGTCGTTATAAGAAACGATTTGGATAAGAGCCTTTCGATTACGTTTGGCAGCGGAACCGATCCTGAGCCGTCAGGTGGCAGGGAGATGTTCTCATTCGTAAATTACGGCTCCCCACTTCCGAATGATCCGCTCAATAAGCTGACAGTTGATAAGCAGTTTGAATTACGACTTGGACGCTCCCTCTTCGTCAGCTCGATCAACAACCATTCCTTCCACGAGATTCCACCGATGAATGTGAAGGAAGGGGATCGTGTACTCATTACAATCACTAATGAGGGGGGAGGGGATCATCCGTTCCATATACATGGGCATACGTTCCGGGTATGGAGCAAAAACGGTGTTCTTTTAAAGGGCAGCCCTGTCTACTTGGATACACTCCTGACAAAAAAGGGAGAAACGTATGAAGTGTACCTTGTCGCGGACAATCCGGGCTTGTGGATGGCGCACTGCCATAATCTCCAGCATGCCTCAATGGGGATGAGCATGATGCTGAACTACGAGGGAATTACAACGCCTTTTCGGGTAGGAACCAATTCAGGTAATCTTCCCGACCTATAATATCAACATCTAATAAAAAAATTAGGAGTGATCGCAATGCGTAAAGCAATGGTTGTAAGAGCAGGCCGCGCAATAGGAAACGTTCTGGTTGAGGGATTAATAAAAGTAGGTATGGATGTCATCGCTTATTCAGGGTCACAACACAAGCTGTCCCGTATGAAAGAAGCTTTCGATCATTCCCCGCGTTTGCTTACGGCGCAAGGAGATGTTCGAAATGCAGACGAAATGCTTGTTGCTGCAGACGGAGTCGACGTTATTTACTGCGGCATATATTTGACTTATGATGAGAATGCAGAAAAGGTACAACAGATGCTCAAAGCAATCGAGACAGTCTCTTCCCGAACAGGTGCCAAAGTTGTTATCATAGAAGGTGTTTATCGTCCCTCAGGGCAGAATAAACTGCTGCTGGCCAATTTCGATCAACGTTATTTACATCTGAATAGTCCTGAGCTGTATGGGGCGGGAGCTTCCAATACGATCTTTCATTATTCACTCAAGAAAATCGCAAAAGGGCAAAAGGTGAAGGTTCTAGGTAACCCCTCTGTTAAACGGGAGTATCTGTATCTCAATGATGCCGCACAATATGCGGTGGAGCTTGCTTTAAAGGAATCTTCTTATGGTAAGACTTGGCGTCTACGCGGCGGCTCGACCGTTTCTACAGAAGCGTTGCTAACCATAGCTGCTTCTACCGTTAATATCGCGCCCCGGTTCGAACTCATCAGCGATTGGAAACTGCGCCTGCTTCGAGCGTATGAGCCGAGATCAAGAGCATTACTAGATCGCTATGAAAGTAACGATTGGAATCTTCAAGAATACGAACTCGAATATATTGGAAGCGGTCAGGTTACTACTCATGAAGCTGCTATAGCTGAAACAATAAACGGTATTATGGCGAGGTAATATCAGTCCACGATGCAAAAAGGATTAATAATCAGTACTACTGGAATCATCGTTCTCGTTTTAATCGTCTATAGTCTTTTGGACTAAGTTACAGCACAAAAAAGGAGGTTCGATTGATGGATGCACAAAACAAAAAAACTTGATTATCAGCATTGTCGTAGTGGTAGTCGTGTGGGACTAATTGATATTGATTAATCAATAAATATGAATTCATATTTATTGGAAAAAAACCGATATATAAACAATATCAATTTAAAGAAGGAGTATTTTTGTAATGAATATGAAAAAACTATTATCTACAATGTTAGCTCTAGTTATTTTTATTAGCATGTTCCTAATTCATTCTCAATCCGTCTCAGCAGAACCATCAAATGATAGCGGTTATTCGGACGGTACTTTCAAACCGGATACTCTCATAACGGAAGAAGAGTTTTTAACCATGGTTGTACGAGCGCTTAATCTTCCGATCCGTACACAACCATCCGATGCCTCGTTGTTTCTTCCTTACTACGATGCAGCCAGGAATGATGGAATCTATTATGATGATTATCGAAGTGATTGGTCAAGTCCCATTATTCGCGGAGATGCTGCGCAAACCTTGGTCAGAGCAACCCAAGCCGCTGAAAAAAATCGAATGCTTGCCAGGGAACGATCTCAGCAGGAAATTATGAGGATGAAGCCTGATGAGTTAAAAACTCTTCAGAACCTTCCGAATTTTAGAGGGATGGCTATCGGGAATATAAATGATGTCAAGGAGGTTCCCCAGTTAATTAAAGAACTGCGAATGTATCAGAATGATTTAATTGCGAAGTTCAAGGCCAATAAAACGGAAGGGACCTACTGCATTGTCGAAAAGGATAAGTCTCAAACCTGCTACTTACGTTCTGAGGCTGTTTACGGACAGGCGGTTGCGAAGTACATAGAGTTTCTACAATCTATTGTTCTGGAAGTGGAAGAAGCCGAAAAGAAGTACACTTACAATAAAATAGTATTTGAAGCTGCTAAGCGTGGCTTACTTACCGGGGTAGATGCGGAAGGCGAGCTTGCCCTTAGCTCTCCCCTGACCCGTGAACAAGCAGTAGTAAGTATTGGTCGAATGCTCGCATTTAATCAAGGAGAAATTCTTCCTGTTGATAAGCATGCGATGTCGAGAGCTGAAGTGTTATGGCATGGGACAAATGTATTTACGATGTGGCCCAGATATTTTCCCGAAAAGTTTATAGACTCTATTGATATCCATAAAGGCAAGTGGGATTCGGCAGACGGCATATATCATGAACAATTATTGGAGTTTATCGTTGTAGATGTAGAGGACCCTTATGATCCATTCAGGTCTGAAACCGAAGGGATGCTGTTCGATCGGAAGGTTTACGATTCAAACGAGAATCGATATAAATTACAAAAGATATCAGCTCCGCTTCAATCTTATATTTCCTATTCCAAAGTAAAACAAGAACTAACAGAACCGTATCCATGGTTGTATAACTCTGATGGAGGTAAGGCGCATATCAGTATCAGCCCCATTGATGAGAGCAGTAAAACTAATGAAGGTATCGTGTTTAACAAATCGGATAGCTATATCCCACAGGAAAGCGATGATCACATCGTATATAGCAAAAGCCAAAACGGACAAAATGAACAAGATCTTAATATAAAAAGAGGTTATAACCCTTTCAAAACAGTTCTTCAAGCTGGAGAGACTTATTACTGGGTTGCCGGACAATTGCACCCTAAAGGCGATATGAGCGCAGGCATTATATCCTATATTACCTATATGCCAAACAGCTACTATCGGCAACAAATCTATGGAAAAAACGGTGGGAATGCGAGTGTAACATTAATAAGTGCCAAGCCTAACTTTGAGGTACATAACGAGAGATAAATTGAATTAGTATTACATAATTAACACCAAGAAACATAATTTATCGTTGAAATATTCAAATGCTTCTGATATAAATGATTTAGGAATAATTTGGTATGTGTCACTGGCGTAACGTAGGTAACTACGAGGGAGCACATATTTCATAAGCCGTACGCCTGGGCAAAGTATTTGATCTTAGATCAGATGCTTTTTTATTTCAAATTATGAAAGGTCAGGTGCTTAGGGATGAAGATGGCCTACATTCTGTTTGACAAGATGACAACGTTAGATTTTGTTGGTTTTTACGAAGCGGTATCTTGGTTAAGCATTCTAAAAGCCAAAGAGGGAGTAACGTGGGATCTCTGTTCGAACAAAGAGGAAATTACTGACGATCGGGGTATGACGATTAAAATCAAGCATGTTAACCCAGATTTATCTGATTATGATTTGATATTTATTCCTGGTGGTATGCCCACTAGAGAACTGCAATATGATACAGAATTCGTTTCATGGATCCAAAGTGCACGCGATGTACAGTACAAAGTATCTGTCTGTACTGGTGCATTGCTTTTAGGGGCCGCAGGGTTCTTACATGGGAAAATGGCTACAACGAACCCTTCTGCCTACGAATTGTTGACTCCTTATTGCTCACAGGTTATTAAAGCCCGCATAGTACGGGACGGGGATACTTTTACGGGTGGCGGTGTTTCAGCTTCTATTGATTTAGGCTTATACCTTGTTGAATCTTTAACAAATGCGGATATGACGAAAAAGGTTCAAAAGCTGATGGACTATCCGTACTATCGATCAGGAAACTTATCTAATATTTACATGCCTAACGAATAAAACGCATAGTAAATTTTCCATATACTAGGCCGCAGCTTATTGAAGCCACTGGCAGGAGAGTTTACAAAGCTTATTATAATAGGGCTTATAAGTATTTAAAGTTTCATAAGGAAAAGAGCAATCTACATTATAAACTTGTGGGTTGCTCTTTTCTATTACGAATGTCGATCGAAGGTTACGAATTGTGATCCATTAAGCATTCAAATAAGTACAGAACGGTAAAATAAGAGATAACAATAAATAGCCGACTGTAATCGAGAAAAATACCACTTTATCGAACACCATCGATAATTCCGGTTTCTCTTGTCTTTTATAAAAGTTATAGGACAAAATGGATGCTACCACAATTAAAAAGACCGAAATCAATGACGATAACGTAAGGACATCCAAGAGTCCAAAGGTGCCTCCGTTTGCTGGAACGAGGGAATTTACAACATATGCGTTGGCAACTACGCCAAAGAATGAAGCGCCACCTAAGCCTGTTCGTGCATCGATAAGATCCGGTTTTGTCCATAATACTATTAAACCCAGAGCAACTGATAATAAGTACGGAAAAAATATTTTGAAATAAAAGCTCCAGTCGATTCTATTCATTGAAATAGCTATCGCATATTGAGAGAATACCCGGTTTAAGCCGTTTGCATTGGGCGAACTAAAGGTGGATTTATACTCATGTGGTTTAACCACATTCTGAAAATTAGTGACACGATAACCGGGAATTTTCACTCTGGAGCTGATGGCTGAGTTGTCATCCACAACATAGTTTAATGCTCCTCCATCATTTTTCTTATCTTCAATATAGATATTAAGCATATGATCTTCAAGTGAGAAACGCGTAGTATCGAAAACCTTATCTAAAGTAACGGTAATTTTATAGCGCTGGTAATTATTACCATTATCTAAATAGTGCTCGCTTGAAAGTTCCTTTGAATCCATTTTTCCACCTATAACCTGAAAGGTTTCACCCGGATTCAGATCTTTATTACCCAGCCATGAGAACCAGATGTAGAGATCGGCAGAAAATGTCGAATCTGCAATAGAAACATTATGTATGTTCTCCAGGTAAGAACCAACCTTAACCTCATTAAAGTTAGGTTTTTGAGGAGGATATTTAACCTCTACCTTAGTGATATCCATACGGTTTTTGTGATCCAAAAACGATTGTTCTCGTGCGTTTGACATAAATAAACCGAAATAAACGGTAAAAGCTACGTATATGGCCAGAATAACAATAGCACATAGGATCAATCCTGTTTTCTGTTTTTTTGTGATTTTCATTAGTTTTTCTTGCACGATACCACAACCTCCCCAAGTTTGTTCGCATTTTCTATATTAATTAACTGATTTATATTTCCGTTCATTACGTTCATTTCGTTCTTCCAATAACAAATATTTCAACTCCCGAACCTCGTCCCGCAGCTGTTGAATTTCCGATGTGTCTTCCTTAATATCATGCACGTCCTTTTCGATACCGGCTATATCTTCCTCGACATCTGCAGGAATATTGGCTGCATTATTAACAATCTCACCGACTACCAGATTCAGCATAACGAAGACGGCAAGAAAGATGAACGTAACAAAATAAACGAGGGAAAGTGGACTGTTCTCCGCAATAGGCCGATAAATGTTAGCCCAGTCATCGAAAGTAGCGATTTGGAACAGGGTAATCAGCGACGCAGACAGATCTCCAAAATAAACCGGCGATAATTCCGCGAAGAAGGTGGCGCCGACAACTCCATAAATATAAAAGACAATAATCATCAATAAGGAGATACTTCCAATAGTAGGAATCGCCATAAACAAGGATGTAATGATTCGACGCAGCGAATGGATAGAGGAGATCGTCTTCAGGATCCGGAGTACCCTTAATATTCGTAATACACTGACAAATTGAGATTGCATGAAGGCGATACTGGCCGCGACAACTATAAAATCAAATAAGTTCCATCCATCTTTGAAATATTTTCTTCGGTGCACAATCACTTTTAAGATAACCTCCAAAGTGAATATCCCTAAAAATATTAAATCAAATTTTTCAAAAAGAGATTCATATGCACTATTAATGGAAGGATAAGTCTGCAATCCGATAACAATGGCGTTTAAGAAAACACAGAGCAAAATAAAGTTGGTGAACAACTTGCTTTGAACGAACATTTTGAGACCTGATGATTGGTGTTCTGAAACCATGAGTTATGTGAACCCTCTTTTCTTATAAATGTAGTGAGCTTTTAATAAAAAGTAATATTTTTCATTACTATACTAGTCAAGCTAGTGCGAAAACGCATGTAACTAAAGTTATAAGAAATGTTAATTAATTGTAAAGGAGGGTAAATAGGTCCGAATTCCTATTTCAGTCATCTATTTTGCTGTGTTATTACGGATCACTCACCGAAGAATGAGGAGAAAAAGCAGGAAAAGAAGCTTTTGGGGCGAACAGGGATATCTAGTGAAGGGCAGGCAGGTAGAGTAGCCGCCAGTAAAGATCATTTTCGATTCAGAGGAGGAATTCAGTGCCCTTAGGAGTAAGATCCATGATCTTGAGAGGTCAACTCTGAATTTGAGTTAAATATACCTTTAATCTGAAGTGAGAGAGATGAGAATGTAAATTATGCGTAAATCCATGAAGTATTTGATTGCATATTATATGCTCTTTGTCATTTTGTTCTTTCCTCTGTGTTATCTATATAATCAGATTGATTACTTCATCCTTAAAACTCAATTAAAAAGGGCAGTAGTCGTTCTATTAGAAAGTAACTGTAAAGAAAGAGTCAATGTTCTACATGTAGAGATAAAAAATGAATGGTTTGCTGGGACAGTATGGAAAGCAGAAACTGACAGTCTATATATAACTAAGGTATCTGGTCGATATGCGGATAATGGAGTATCTGCTGATTTACAAAGTTTGTATGCATTGGAAAGCGAAAGAAGTATATGTAATTTTAATAACAACGATCTCTATTTTTTGGATCGATTTAATAATGAATTCATCCGAAGTAACAATACTATGCAGCCACTCAAAGTGAATTTAATTGGAATTTCACTAATAACCATTGGTTTAATCGGGGGAGTTGTAATATTTGCACTAATAGAATTGAGAAGTAAAAGTAGCAGATAATTGTGGGAATAATAAGTAAACAATCATGTAGAGGATCCTTACCTATGTGAGGATTTTTTACTGATTGGTGAAGTCATTTTGCAGCAAAGGCAATTATCGATAGGAGATGCTTATATGTTCTCGCGTTTTTTACTAAAAAATATGCCTCTACATCGTTTAAGCATCAGGACCATCATGCATGGCTGTTTTATCGTGATGGTTATGATCCCGCTGCTTACGATGGTTATTGTATCTTATCAGAGCTACAAATCGATTGTGACCGAGCAATCAACCCAACAAACATTACGAACCTTGGAGCAAGTATCGGTTGGCATTGACCGGGAAGCGAGTCAAATCACGAATACGGTAGGTTATTTTTTTAAAGATCAAACTTTACTTGAGGCTGTTGATAACCTGCAAGCACAAGCGAGTATGAACGAGAGCATCAAGAAGCACGAACGGGTGCAGGGTCTGGTACACAACTATTTTCAATATACGAATGAATTGATCGATGTTGTATTTTTCTATCGTGGAGGAGGCGTTTATTCCGCGAACTCATCCATTACGAATTATGAAAACATGATGAGAACATCCCTCTGGTACAACAAATCCCTGGCAGCCAAGGGGCAGATTAAATTGTTTGGTCTTCAGCCAAATGAAATCTCGCAAATTCATGAAAAATTTATCAATACAGCTGCGGTGGCTATTCCTGATCAAATGGCTGGTCAGACCAATGTGGAAGTTATTTATTTTATTTTTAAAGGCAGCTTGTTTCAGCATTTATTTGAATCCTCTACGAAGGAACAAGGAGATTTCCTTATCCTGGACAATGAAAGCCGGGCTATCGCGGCCAATCGGGAAACCTATATTCAAAATTGGCTTGATCAGCCGGCGTATCTATATAAGACAGGTTGGTTTGCATCTGGGGAATATACGGAAGATATTCGTGGACAGAAGGCATTTATTACTTATTTCACGGCACCGGTTACACAATTTAAGGTTATTCATATTATCCCCTATGATTCACTTACGGCACCCTTGCAAAAGGTGTTTATCATGACATTATGGATTGGGGCTGCCAGCACGGCTTTGTTCCTGCTTGCTTCCTATTTTTTTGTCCGCACCATTATTGGACCTATCAGCAGTCTGGTCCGCGAGATGTACCGTGTGCAGACGGGATCGCTCAAGCTCAATTTTACCCCTTCAGGACCGTCCGAGGTCTACCTGCTGGGCACCAAATTTCATGCGATGGTCAAGGAAATGGAAGTATTGATCAAGGAAAAGGAAGAACAGCAGCAGGCTAAGGCCTTAGCAGAGCTCCGTGCGCTGCAATCTCAAATCAATCCCCATTTTCTGCTCAACACCTTAAATGCAATCAAGTTAATGGCCACCATCAGCGGAGTCCCTAATATCCAGAAGATGACGGACGCCTTTATCCGACTGCTCTCGACTACGTTTAACCGCGGCGGTATGATGCATACCATCAAAGAAGAAATGAACTATTTGGAGCAATATTTGTATATCATGGAGTTTCGTTACGGAACCTATGTAGTTGAGTGGGAGTTTGACGAGCGTCTGGAGGACTGCTATATTCTTAAACAGCTTATTCAGCCGATCGTCGAAAATGCGATTGTTCACGGGCTTCAGCACAAGGAGAACCAGGGCCAGCTCAGACTCAAAGGCAGGTTAGACGGAGAACAGATTTTGATTACGATTGAGGATGATGGTGTGGGCATAGATTCCTCCGATTTGGCGGAGCTTCTTGCGCCCACTGAGGAAGCGGGCTTTAGCAGTATGGGCATTAAAAATGTGCATGACCGGATTCGGTTGAATTACGGAGGCCCGTTTGGATTAACGATTGTAAGCAGTGAAGGACAGGGAACGCGGGTCGAGGTGCGCTTGCCCTTCATCGTAATTCCTAATAAAGATGTGTAAAGGAGTGAAGAGCAAGATGCTTAAAGCCGGGTACTGCAATGTGTTGATTGTCGATGATGAACCACTCTTCAGGCTTGCTCTGCGGACCTTGTTAAGTGAAAGCGGACTACCCTTTCAAATCATCGGGGAAGCGTCAGATGGTGAATCGGCTCTGATGTATCAGCAAAAAAGTCCTGTTCCGGAATTGATCTTCGTGGATATGAAAATGCCCGGGATGAACGGTGTTGAATTCATGCGTCAATGGAAGGAGCTTGCCAAGCCGCAAGAGAACAACCCGGTCATGATCGCTCTAAGCGCGTATCAGGATTATGGGTTTGTTAGGGAGGCTTTCCTGGAAGGCGCGTTGGACTATATTGTAAAGGTTGATATGGATCAGCCGCATATTATACCCATTTTAAATAAAGCATTAGAATTACTGGAAAAGCGCAAGCAGCGGCCAGCTGCAGGAATAAATAGTGAGGTAAGCGGGAAAGACACTATGATCAGGAGCATGTTGGAGCACGGCACTGGAAACGAGGAGGCGCAGCAGAAGCTGTTAGTGGACATGGGTGTGATCCTTCCGGAGAAGGACCGTGTGGTAGCCGTCGTCTTAACGGATTATCAGCAGCAAAAGCTCGATTCCGTTGCAAGTGCCGAATTGATTAGAACTGTTTTGGAGCAGGTCCTGCAATCCAAGCAAATAGGGGCGGAAATCGTCAGCTATCATGTGGATGAGTATGTGATTGTTCTCCATCAAACTGAAGTGAAAAGCTATATGTACTTATGGAATCAGCTCAACGAATTATTTACAGTTGTACAGCGGAGATTATCGAATTACGCGAACCTGACTGTAACGGTAGGTGTGAGTCCGACCGGCTCCAAGCCATGGAAAACTTTATACGAAGGAGCTTCAGAGTCGGCATCGCTTCGTTTTTTTTGCGGCGGTGGTAAATTGTTTTTCCCGGACTCCCGGAAAGCGTGGGAATATGAGAACACTTCTAAAGTATTGAAGGAATCCGAGCTAGCGGAATATACGCAGGCTGTCCTGGATGCATTAAACAATCCAGATCCCGATCAATGGCTGAAATGCCTGAACGCTTGGTCGCAGCATGGAGTTCCTGCAATTAAGGAGCAGCAGGTTCGTAAGATGTTTTCCGATTTTGTCTGGAAATTAGGCTCCTTTATGCTGACAAAAGAATGTCAATGGGAGCAGCTGTCTGATCCTTACCGAAATCCGTTTCAATTTATGGAGGAGGGCAAGACGCTGGAGCACATGTGGAGTCAGCTTCAACTGCTTATGGAAGCCATCCATATGAAGATACATGAATCACCGATACAAGTGAAAAGCTTGCTGTATCAAGCCAAATCGTATATTGACCACCATTACGGGGATGGTATTACACTTACGCTGGTAAGTAATTGGGTTGGCGTCAGCGAAAGTCATTTAAGCAAATTATTCGTCAAGGATGCCGGTGTGAAATTTATTGATTATTTAACGAGAATCCGAATTCAGAAGGCCAAGGACCTCATGAATACAGGAATGAAGCTGTATGAAATTTCAGAAAGCGTCGGCTACCCGAATCCGGAACATTTCAGCCGAGTGTTTAAAAAAGAAGTTGGGCTCAGCCCTGCTCAATACCGGGACAAAATGGAGCAACAAAAATAATCAAGAAAATAACAAAAATCATCATCCTCATCCTCCTTGTGATTTGTCAAAATAACAATAGTAACAAACAGAAATCAAAGGGGAGTTGCACAATGAATAGAAAACGGTTTCTTGCAGCGGTTCTGGGTACCGCGATGATTATTCCGGCATGCTCAGGTGGAAGCGGTGATAACAAGCCAGCAGGAGCGGCAGGAGCAGAACCACAAAATAAGCCTAAAGCTCCGGTCACCATCGAATTTGCGGCAGGCTTGGATGCTACAGGCGAATTTGCCAAATCCATTGAACGGTTTAACAAATCCCATCCGGATATTCAAGTGAAATATATTGAACTCCCACAGGTTCCCAATGAGCAGTTAACTCGTTATACGACCTGGTTTAACAGTAAGAGCAAAACGCCGGATTTATTGATGGCGGATGTCACTTGGCCCAAAATGTTTGCCTCAGCCGGTTGGATTGCTCCGATTGACGAGTACATCAGTGCTGATTTCCTGAAGCAGTTTTATCCTGCTGCTGTTGATGTTGCCAAAATCGACGGCAAGCAGTACGGCGTCCAGGGTTGGATTGATGTAGGCATGATTTATTACCGGAAAGATCTGCTTGAGAAATATAATCAGAAAATCCCTCAAACATGGTCCGAGATGGAGCAGGTCGCACAGGAAATTATGAAAAAAGAAAGCGATCCCAATCTGGTCGGCTATGTGTTCCAAGGAGCCAAAATCGAAGGGGCTACCATTAACTGGCTGGAATTTTTATGGGGCAATGGTGGGGATGTGTTCGACGCCAACGGAAAAATTAAAGTGGATACACCTAAAGCTATTGAAGCTATGAAGAAAATGCATGCACTGGTGCATACGTCCAAAATATCTCCTGTCAGCGTAGCGACCTCCAGTCCGAACGATAATCAGATCGTATTCGGCAACGGCAATGCCATTTTCATGAGAAACTGGCCGAATACTTATACGAGCTTGAAGGAAACGAAGGTTAGCGAGAAATATGATGTGATGCCAATACCGAAATTTGAAGGCGGGAAAAGCCAGCCAAGCACAGGTGGTTGGGTGTATGTGATCAACAACAGCTCTGAGCATAAAAAGGAAGCCGCCGAGCTCATGAAGTTCTTCCTGTCCGATGCCGAGCAAAAATCGATGCTGCTTCAGACAAGCAAAATCGCAACAAATCGTAATGCGCTTGCTGATCCTGAGGTTGCTTCCAAGCAGCCGATCTCAACTGTAGCCCAACGTCTATTGGAAACCGCCAAGAGCCGACCGGCGCTGCGTGCTTATGAGCAGTTCAGTCGTGCTATGCAAACAGAGATTAACCTCGTATTGAATGGTCAGAAGGATCCGGAACAAGCTATGAAAGACGCCCAAAAAGAAATAGACAAGATTAAGGAATAGGGAGTGAAGCCGGTGTCGAGCTCTTCCATAACAGTACAGCAGGCTAACCCGGTCAGAAGAAAACGCAAGAGGTTGAACGAAAAGACGCTGGCCTTGTTGTTGATTACACCGCCCGTTTTGTTTCTTCTGCTATTCACGCTGTATCCCATTTTAAAAGTATTCTGGATGTCCCTGCATCAAATTTCGGTGTCCCAGCCATGGCTGGGCACCCCCTTTATCGGACTGGATAATTATGTCGAGGCCTTAAAGGATTCACGCTTCTGGCATTCTACCGGATTTACGCTTGCTTTTTCACTGATTACGGTTGTTTTCGAAATTGTATTAGGTTTGTTTCTGGCGATAATCGCTAACAAAACATTTCCGTTTCGCAGCTTTGTCCGTGCGGCCATCCTCTTTCCATGGGCTCTGCCGGCTGTTACGAATGCGTTAACGTGGAGATGGATGTATAACTCCGACTATGGATTATTTAACGGATTATTGTTGCAATGGGGCTGGATCGAGAAGCCGATTAACTGGCTGGGAAATACGGACCTTGCTTTTGTAGCTGTATGTACCGTGGCTATATGGAAAACGGCCTCCTTTATGGCGATTATTTTACTGGGCGGTCTGCAATCCATTTCCCATGATATTTACGAAGCCGCACATATTGACGGAGCCAGCAGGGTACAAGCTTTTTTTCAAATTACGCTTCCTCTGCTGAAAAATGTTTTTCTGGTTGCCCTTGTGCTGCGAACGATGCATTCTCTGCAGGCATTTGACCTGATGTTCGGTCTTACACAGGGAGGACCAGGAAATTCCACGGAGTCTTTGCCCATGTATATTCATACGAAAGCTTTTATTGAAATGGAATGGGGCTACGGATCGGCACTGGGTGTCCTGCTGTTTGTTATTATATTCGTCATTTCCATGCTCTATCTGAAATTTCTATATGACCCGGAATGAAGGAGGGAATATATTGACCCGTTATTTATTTGCTAAAAAATTGCTCTTTTTTATTACGATAGTGGCTCTTGTTATTCTTTCCTTCTTTCCGTTATATTGGCTGTTTATTTCTTCGCTAAAGCCAGCGGATCAATTGTTTTCCATGCCGCCCAAGCTATTCACATTAACGCCTACGCTTAAACATTATGTTGCTGCCTTCAAAACACAGCCATTGGCACTCTATTACTGGAATAGCACCGTCGTTGCCAGTATAACTTTAGTTATTACGCTTATTTTTGGTTGCATGATTGCTTATCCGGTAGCCCGCCTGCAATTTCGCGGCAAGTCGGCCGTATTGATGCTGGTTGTGGCCACATCGATGTTTCCGGCGATGACGATGGTTCTTCCGATTTTTTCTGCATTACGTGATATCGGACTGCTCAATTCTTTTATAGGCTTGGGTGTCACACACGCTGCATTTTCACTGCCGATGGTCGTTTGGCTGTTGTCTGCTCTCTTTAAGGAAGTGCCAATGGAGTTGGAGGATGCGGCTTTAATTGATGGATATAATCGGCTTCAGGCCTTTCTTAACATCATGCTTCCGCTGGCTGCTCCCGCAATGGCGACGGCAGCCATTCTGGTGTTCGTGAACAGCTGGAATGAGTTCTTGTTTTCATTCACACTGATGTCCGAGGCGGGTAAACGGACACTTCCGGTAGGCATCATGATGTTCCCCGGAGAGTATGAGTTTCCTTGGGCGACGATTTCGGCAGCTATCGTGGTATCGGTCGTTCCGCTTGTACTGGTTATTTTATTTTTTCAAAAGCAGGTTGTGCAAGGATTGACTAACGGTGCTGTGAAAGGATAAAAATAAAATTGCTATTGGAGAGGGTACACAATGAGAATTTTATTACTGGATTTGGATTCATTAAGCCCGGATCATATGGGCTGCTACGGATATCACCGAAATACGTCTCCGAATATCGATAACATTGCACAGCAAGGCGTGCGTTTTGACAATTATTATACTTCGGACGCGCCTTGTTCTCCTTCACGCGCTGCCTTAATGTCCGGTCGCTTTGGTATTCATAACGGCATTGTGGGTCATGGCGGAACCGCTGGCGATATGAGGCATGAGGGAGTTCCACGAGGCTTTCAGGATACTTTGGCCAAGGAGAGCCTGCCTGCTCTGTTGCGATCCGCAGGGTTGAAAACCGTACTTTTTAGCCCTTTTGGGGAAAGGCATTCGCAGTGGACCTTTTATGCGGGCTTCAACGAAATGCATAATACAGGCAATAAAGGGATGGAATCTGCTGAGGAGGTCACTCCCGAGGTTCTTAAATGGATGGAGCAAAATGCGTCACAGGATGACTGGTTTCTTTACGTGAATTATTGGGACCCGCATACGCCTTACCGGGCACCGGATAGCTTCGGTAATCCGTTTCAGGATGATCCACTTCCGGCTTGGATGACAGAGGGGGTACTGGAACGCCATAAAGCAAAGGTCGGTCCGCACAGCGCACGCGACATTAATATGTACAATAACGAAACGAATCCATCCTATCCGCGGCATCCCGGCGAAATTATGGATATGGACGGACTGAGAACGATGATTGACGGTTATGATTGCGGCATCCGGTATATGGATGATCATCTTGGCCGCTTGTTCAAGGAGCTTGAGCGTCAAGGTGTCATGGACGAGGTAGTCATTATGATTACAGCTGATCATGGTGAAAATATGGGTCAGCTTGGTATATACGGCGAGCACGGTACTGCTGATCAGGGCACATGTCATATCCCTATGATTGTCAGATGGCCGGGCATTACGCGTCCTCATGTTGACAAGGGGCTGCATTATCATTTGGATTTGGCTCCTACGTTGGCGGAATTATTGAATAAGCCAGCAGGTGCGAGCTGGGACGGACAAAGTTATGCGCCTGCTTTAACGCAGGGAGAGTCATGCGGTCGGGAATACCTCGTTGTATCTCAATGCGCGCATGTGTGCCAGAGAAGCGTTCGATTTGATGACTGGATCTATGTGCGTACTTATCATGATGGCTATCATTTGTTCCCGGATGAAATGCTGTACCATTTGAAGCAAGATCCGTTTGAGCAGGAGGATGTTGCGGACTCCAACTTATCGGTCCGTAAGGATGCTGTGTATTACTTGAATCAATGGCATGACGATCAGATGAAAACAATGCCGTTTGACACAGATCCTTTGTGGACGGTTATGAAGGAAGGCGGCCCCTTCCATGCCAAGGGCTACTTGAAGGACTACGCACTTAGGCTGGAACAATCGGAACGGGGACATGCGATAGAAGAACTGAGACAACGACATCCTCGGGAGTTTTAAGAGGTAGCGCACAACACAAAGAAGGTCACGACATTTTGTGTGGCCTTCTTTGTGTTGTGCTCTTGCTCCTGCAATCTGCTCCAGGCGTTTCGTGAACCTACCTGGGCTTTTTCTGCCTATGCCTGATCTTCTTTGAGCTTTTGCTTACTAAACTTACCTTCACCCAGCAGTTTTGCCGATATCACACCTACCAGCAAAGACCATACCGGAGCGGAAATACCAAGAAAGGAGAGATTCGATATGGCGATTACAAAAACAAACAAGATAGATAATTGATATGAAGGCTCAGAAAAGGAGGATCGCAAGCTGTTTAACAGAACTCCCAAAAGAGCAAAACCAGAAAGCAACGTAATGAATGAGGAAGGGAGCAGCTCAATAATCACGATCATTTTCCACGCAAATAGTCCGAACAATGCGACTAATCCACCGGAAACCAGGGCTGCTACCAGCCGTTTCTCTTTCGGGCCCGCTTCATCGCTACTGCAAAGCGCAGTCATCATCCCGCCTATATTTACTGCATGTCCCCCAAATAAACCAACAATTAACGTGCCCAATCCCGAAAAAACAAGTGTTTTATTGACAGGTGGATGATATCCATTTTTTTTCAGGGCAGCTAAAGCGACCGCGATATCATTACTTAAAATTAATACAGCTAAGGGAATCGCAATCGTAATAAAGCTATTCAATGTAAAGGCCGGCATAACAAGCTGAGGCAAACTAAATTCAGTCTCTTGAACAATTGGAAAATCGTAACCTATGAAAAGTCCTAAGACACCAAAAATAAGTACACCTAATAATGGAGAGATCCATTTAGATATTCTAGGTCCGATAAAAAATCCCAGAATGGCCAGACCACCTACAAGTGGAGACTCTTTAAAAGCAGGAACGATATGAACAACATAATTCAGAATAAGACCCGCGAGCATGGCATCAATCATCGGCTTGGGTATGAACGTCAATACTTTATTAAATAATCCCGAAAATCCGAATATAAGGATAAGTCCACCGGTCATCATGAAGCTGCCTGACAATTCATTGACTGAAAAATTAGCTGCCACTGTACTTAAAAAAGCGACGGCTGTTATGGAGTGTGCTCCGCCAAAAGGGATCTTGTACTTGAGAGACAAGGCGATGTTGAAAACACCACCGATAAAGTAAACAACGAATATCCATGAAATAAGCTCTGATCGGTTTAATCCAATCATTTCTGCACATTTAATGACCAGAATCGCGCCACCTGTGCAGGCCATTAAAGCGGACAGGATACCAGCCAAAACGTTTTGCATGTTCAAAATGGAAGCTACTCCTTCTCTTAACCTGTTGTATAGGAATGTGTTATATAGGCGGTTATGATTCCTTAACTATATTAACTTAAAAAAGATCATCAGTAACCATCCAATATATGAATTTTTGAAGTGGTATAAATTTTTTGGATTTGGTCATGTTCCTTGCTTATCAGTCAGAACCCTGACATTTATAATTAAACAATGACTATCAATATGATGAAGGTAGGGAGAAAAATATAATGAAATCTTTTCCATACGGATCCGTGCTCAAGGTACAACGGGAATTTACACTTGAAACGATCAAAAAGAAATTGGATGATATGAATCAATGTGGAATGAACTTTGTCGTCATTTGGCCTGCTGTTTTTTGGTGGGAAAATAAAGCCAATGCGAATTACCCTTTTCAGACAGGGATCGAGATTCTTAAGCATGCGGAGCAAATCGGCATGAAGGTTATTATGGAGCTGGCCGGGCAAATTACCGCGCTGGAATATGCGCCCGATTTTCTGATGAGGGAAGAATATTATGCTACCAAAGCGAATGGAACCGTGGATAATGATAAAATTATTTTCGATTATTTAAACTACAACCATCCTGAAGTGAAGCAGCTGGTTAAGAAAAATTACACCGATGTGGCCAATGCTTATAAAGGATATGCAGCTTTGTACGGCTACGATATTCTGAATGAGACGATGTTTACCTCGTATGATCGTTATACGCTGCAGCTGTTCCGCGGCTGGCTGGAGGAGAAATACGGTACGATTGACCGGTTAAATGAAGTATGGGACCGCTCGTATTATGATTGGCAGCAAATTGAATTCACCTATTGGCTATGGGCCAGCGTGATGCCGTTTGTCGATTGGGAGCAATTCCGCAAGGCTAACGTCGGCATGATTTTGAATGAGTGGAAAGGTTATGTGAAATCCGTTGACCCGGATCGTCCGACGATTGCCGATAATATCAATTCCATGATTGCTACGGATAATTTCTATACGAGACCGCATGATGACTGGAACGTTGCGGAAAATGTGGACGAGTACGGGATCTCATTTTATCCCAAAGAAAATTTAACAGGCCAGCCGCATTATAAGCGTTGGGAAACGTTTGTTGGTGTACATTCTGCTACAAAAACAGGCCGTTTCTGGATTTCGGAGCTGCAAAGCCATCATCGCAACATGTTCAATCCGAATAGTATTGTATATCCTTACGAGCTCAAATGGTGGAATTGGGAAGCTATTTCTCACGGGGCCAAAGGCATGATATATTGGAAATGGGATCCATTCATCAAAGGCATTCAAACAGCGGGTCGGGGATTGGTGGATACGCAGGGCGGGTTCACGCCAAGAGCGCATGCAGCGGCTGAAATTGCCGATATTCTCGAAGCACATGCCCATGAATTTACAACTTATGAGCCTGAGCAGCCGCGTGCGGTTATTCTCTACGATAAGCTGACCCATGACTTTACCAAAGCCTTTACGCTTACGGTGCCTAAAGAAACGAATATTTATATCAATTCCATTGCTGGCTTGTATGAAAGTTTGTGGGAGCTGAATATTCCGGTTAAATTTATTACACCTGAAGATGTGAAGAGTGGAAAAGTGAACGAGTTCCAGACTTTGTTCCTGACAAATCAACTAGCGATTGGGCCTGAGCTTGCAGCTGCAATCAAGCATTTTGCAGAGCAGGGCGGCACGGTTATCGCGGATGGTAAATTTGGCGAAATTCGTGAAGACAGCATCCTGAATGAGGAATTGCCGGGCGGAGCGCTGAATTCAGAGCTTGGCTACCGTTTCGTGGATATTGATCCACTGAACCTGCAAATCTCACTTGACGCAGATGGAGATAAGACAACGGGGATACCTGGATATTTTGAACGGAAAATCCTGAGTATTGATAATTCGAAGGCAGAAGTATGGGGCAGCTATTCCGATCATCATCCTGGAGTGCTGTGCTCGCCGATTGGCAAAGGCCGAATCATTTATATTTCCACAATGCTTTGGTATGGTTATCATATGGAACCTAATCCCGATGTATTGAAATGGGTTCAGCTGTTGGATGCCAAGTATTCGCTTTCCCTGCATGCCGCCGCTGATTCCCGATTGAAAATATGTACATTGCGAGGGGAAGACGGGCTCTTGTTGTTCGTATTCAACTACACAGACGAGGCCGTGGAATCGGAAGTGGTATTGAACGGAATCAGTTCGCAGCTTGAATCTGCTTCCAACATCACTAGTGGCAGCGCCGTGGAAGCACGTCAGCAGCAGGACCAAGTCGTATTACCTGTAGCTTTACAGAGCAAAGATGTAGCGATTTACAAGCTTTCATGGAGGGGATAACAATGTCCGAAACAAATTTCGACAAACTGGCTTCGCAGCCTATTTTGCTGCAAGCCAATCGGGTATGGCGCACGTATTCAGGCGGCAAGCTCATTGATCAATGGCAGGGCAATGATCATCCTGAAGACAGCAGCTTTCCGGAAGAGTGGGTTGCTTCTGTAGTAAAAGCTACGAATGTGGGACGCGAGCATATCCAGGATGAGGGATTAAGCACAATCAAGCTCACCGATGGAACAGAAGTTACCTTGCAGGAAGTCACCGATTCCAATCCGGAAGCGTTTCTGGGCAAGACTCATGTGGAAAAACACGGGTCCCACACAGCGGTACTGGTCAAATTGCTCGATTCCAGCGAACGGCTGACGATTCAGGTACACCCGGACCGCGAATTCGCGCAAACGATGTTCAATTCCCAATTCGGCAAAACGGAAGCCTGGTATGTGATTGGTGGCAGACAAATCGATGGGGAAGAGCCCTATGTTTTGTTTGGCTTCAAGCCTGGGATGACAGCAGAGAAATGGAAGGAGCTGTTCGAGCAGCAGGATATTCCTGGTATGATCGACGCCTTGCACCGGATTCCGGTTCGCGAGGGTGAGGTCTATCTGGTCGAGGGTGGCGTACCTCATGCTATTGGCATCGGCTGCTTCCTTATTGAAATTCAGGAGCCTACGGATTACACACTGCGTACGGAGAAAGTGACTCCAAGGGGAAATATTGTCCCGGATCAAGCGTGCCATCAGGGGCTTGGTTTTGAAAATATGCTTAATTGCTTTCATTATGATGCTTATTCCCTGGAGCAAATTAAAGACAAATGGTTCATTGCTCCAACCCAGCTTCAGGAAACAGCCGGAGGCAGCTTAAGAGCACTCATTAAGGAAACCGATACGGACCGCTTCACCATGAACCGTCTGACCGTCGTGTCCGAGTATGCTTACGAGAATGACGGGACGTTTGCGATTGCCATTGTTGTACAAGGAAAAGGCAAGCTGCTATGGGGATCAGAAGAAATCAGCATTAAACAGGGGAATACTTTTTTCCTGCCAGCCTCCTTATCTTCAGTGAAATGGATCAGCACAGATGAATCACCGTTGGAGGTCATTCTGTGCTACCCTCCCAAGCCATGATTCACTGAATCACGGCTCATAGCTCAAATATTACAAAGTTAAAGCTCTCCTGGACGTTCAGGAGGGCTTTTTCTTTTACGCAACGGGATTGCTTTCGTTAGGCTCACGTTAAATCACTACAAAGGGTCTCACGGTTATGAAAGACGTAAAGGCAAATCGGCACTTAGGGGTAAAAAGTGACAGACAGCAAAAAAAGATGAACAGAGGACATGGGTGTGGGGTGGAAAGTTTACGGGCCGTCTTTGAAGTCGTGTTCCCACCGCTTAGTCTCATCCATGGAACACGACTTCAACAACGGCTGCAACTCCATACCCATGTCCTCGCCAACGCACCCAAGTATGGGTTTAGAAAAGCACCTAACATGCCTTCCCCCAAACAAGTATAAATTTTTTCAAACCGGTCACTTTCAACGCTTATGGACAATCGTCGGGTTCCGTATACTAAAGTCAATGAACATCAATTAAGAAAGGAAAGGCTGAAGTCCATGAAAAAAAACAATGTCTCCGAAACCATAACGGGTTACATATTTATCGGCCCACTAGCGATAGGACTGCTTGTACTGACACTGATTCCCATTATTATCTCCATCGTGTTGAGTTTTACAAGCTGGAGTCTGGTTCAAGGGCTGCAGGGGATTCATTTTGTCGGATTGAAAAATTTTGTCCAATTGTTCAATGACCCTGTATTTCTTAAATCACTCAGCAATAATTTCATCTTTATTCTTGTCGTACCGGTGACGATGATTAGCGCCCTTCTCCTTGCTGTTACTATTAACAAGAATGTATATTGGAAAGACTTGTTCAAGGTCGTTTATTTCATGCCTTATATCTCAAGCATCGTAGCGGTAGCGATTGTATGTCAGGTGCTCTTTCATCCAGAGTACGGGCCGATTAATGAGACGCTAAAAGCTATTGGAATAGCCAATCCACCTAAGTGGCTTGCCGATCCTCAATTTTCACTGCTTACGATTATGGGGATCACGGTATGGACCGGGGTTGGGTATAATCTGATTATTTATTTGGCAGGTTTGCAAAGCATCCCGAAGGACTTGTATGAAGCGGCCGATATTGACGGGGCCAACTCGATCGTCAAGTTTTTCAAAATCACGCTGCCGTTATTATCGCCAACGACCTTCTTCCTGTTGGTAACGGGCATCATTGGCTCTTTTAAAGTGTTTGATATTATTGTTGTTTTGACCGGCGGAGGGCCTTCCGATTCCTCTTCCATGATGGTGTTTTACTTGTATCAACAAGCTTTTATCAATTTGAAGACGGGTTATGCATCCGCAGTATCGGTTGTTCTTCTCGTCTGTGTATTGATCATCACCTTGATTCAATTTTTCGCCCAGAAAAAATGGGTCAATTACTAGGAGGTTCGCTGCATGAATCTTAGCTTACGCAAATCCAGCATCACCTTACTGATGTTGATTATAGGTATCCTGTTTTTGTTTCCATTCTTTTGGATGATTTCCGCTTCATTCAAGCAGGAAACGGAAGTGTTCAACTTCCCGATCGAATGGATCCCGACGCATTGGAACGCGGTGCAAAATTACACGCAGGTATGGTTAAAAACCCCGTTTGCTCAATACTACGGGAACTCTATCCTCGTGTCCGTGTCAACGACAGCTTTATCCGTTTTTATTTCATGTATGGCGGCCTATGGATTTACTAAAGTCTATTTCAAAGGAAGAGAAGTCATTTTCCTTATTTTGCTAGTCGTTTATATGATCCCGCATCAAGCCATACTGGTACCACAATTTATTATTTTTCGTTGGTTAGGCTTGTACGATACACACATAGGGCTCATATTTTTAAATTGCTTCAGCGTACTGGGAACTTTTTTACTCCGTCAAGCTTTCTTAAGTATTAATGATGAATTTATAGAATCGGCCAGAATGGACGGGGCAGGTCACTTTCGGATCTTTACCTCGGTCATTGTGCCTTTGGTGAAACCGGTCGTTGCGACTTATGCGATCTTAAGATTCATCTGGACCTGGAACGATTATCAGAACCCGTTAATCTTTTTGAATTCCAAGCATTTGTTTACCCTTCAGTTGGGCATTCAATCGTTCGGTAATGAAAACGGTCAATTTTATTCATTGGTGATGGCTGGAGCCGTATCGGCTATTTTACCGCTGCTGATTGTGTTTATCATTGGTCAAAAGCATGTCATTGAAGGTATTTCTGCAGGCGGCGTGAAGGGTTAAAAAGTGTTGTTTAAGTAAAAATATTTACCAATAGGATAAAATTGTTGCTTATGTAGATATTTTCCGATCGACTATAATGAAGTTGCTGCTGGATCTTACAAAATTGAATTCAAATAAAGGGGATACATTCAAATGAAAAAGACAAGTGCTTTGCTACTTACCAGTGCAATGATGGCTTCGTTGTTAGCAGGCTGTGGAGAAAAGCCTAAGGAAGAGCAGGCTGCTGCAGGCGCTGGCAATGCGAAACAGGTTAATCTTAAGGTTTACACCTGGTTGTCTGAAGAAACGGCTCATTGGAGCAAGATTATGCCTGAATTTAATAAAGAATATCCGAACATCAAGGTTGATGTAAATATTCTATCCTCCAAGGATGATGCTCATGAAGCAATGAAAAAGCTGGACTTGGCGGCGGCTTCCGGTCAACAAATGGACGTTGTCATGCTGAATGACTCAACTGGATATACGCAGCGTGTGAATGCAGGAATGCTGGCTCCATTGGACGATTTTTTGAAAACTGACGGGATCGACTATGATAGCGAATACAAGGCTACAACTCAAATCAACGGTAAATATTACGCGCTTCCAGGCAGATTGCTTACCTGGTTTGTGATGTTAAACAAACAAAAGCTTGATGAAGCAGGCCTTGCGGTTCCCAAGGAATGGACCTGGGATGAGTTCATGGATTATTCCAAGAAGCTAACCAAAGGTGAAGGCCCATCCAAACAGTACGGAACTTATTTCCACAACTGGATGCAGTACATTACTTTGGCAAACGTGAACAATCCGACTAACAACCGTATCGTAACCGCGGATGGCAAGGTTGAAATTAATAACGACCGCATCCGTAAATCGTTGCAAATTGCCAATCAAGTGCAGAACGTGGACAAAACGGCTCATTCGTATGCAGATGTCATTTCGCAAAAATTAACATACCGCAATGAATACTTTGGTGGTAAAGCGGCTATCATCCCGACAGGAAATTGGATGATTACAGAAGCGGCAGGCAGTGAAACGATCCCAGCCAAATTTGTATCCGTGTTTGCTCCATACCCGAAATTTTCCAAAGACGATCCAAACGGCCAGACATTGGCGACGATTGATTATATTGGTGTAGCTGCAAGCTCGAAGAATCCGAAGGAAGCTTACGAGTTTACCCGCTGGTTTACGACCAAAGGTATCTTGGCTTCGGAAGCTATGATCTCATCATGGACGAAAGCAGATTTAAACAAAATGATTGACGGCTTGATTAAGACAGGTAAAAATCCGGAAATGGTCGATAAAGCCTCATTGGAATATGTAATGAACATTTCGAAGCCGGTTAAAATTGTTGCTCCTCCAGCTTATATCAGCGACGCGGAAAAAAGGTATACCTCGGAAGTAGAAAAATTCCTGTTGGACAAGGTAGATCTGGAAACGACGATTAAAAATGCAGAAAAAGCTGTAACTGATGTGGTTAATACCAATAAATAATTAGATGCAGGGTATGATACAATAGATCTATCAGAAAAATACAAGCCGTGGAGAGTGAATTACTCTTCACGGTTATCCTGTTTTACGCAAAGTAGGGATGGAATTGAACTCATTATTTAAAAAGCTGTTCAAATTGTCTCTGAGACAAAAAATTATGTTCTCCATTATCGCTTGTCTGATCGCTCCTCCCATTATCGCCATCCAGGTATCCGATTATTTTACAAGAGATGTACTGCGTGAGCAGGCTGCCACGAATGCTCAGGAATCATTGGATGTTGCGAATTTATATGTGACGGATCTGTTGAATTCCATGATTTATATGACCAATAACATTCAATTTGACAATGAAACTGCAACCGTCATGAGAAAGCTGGGTCAAGAGCCGTTTGATCCATCGTTAATCGTGATGGAAGGTAAATATATAACGAATAAACTGGAGACGCTTGTGTTCTCCAAGGATCATATGTATATCTCGGTCCTGCTGCCCAATGGGGCTTATTTTACGAATTATTCGGGCTCTGAATTCAATCCGCTGCAGTTTCGTTCCGAGCCCTGGTTTGCAAAGCTGGATTCCATGACCGAGTATGATATTCACTGGGTGGGAACACACCCGAACTATATTGGCTCAAGAACGAAAGCAAGCCCTAATCTGGTAACCATGGCAAGGGTGCTCAAGTCAAGCAGCTCCAAGCCCTATGCTTATATTGTTTTAAGTGCGGAGGAGCAGATGATCAGTGATTTTTTCAACAAGTATGCTCCAACGCAAAAAATGATGTTAACGGATTCAACAGGCACCATTCTTGCAAGTACGGATAACCAGCAAATAGGAACGGTCTTTTCACAGATGGAAGCTACGGATCAATCGAAAACCAAATTTTTAATGGTGGACAACCAGGAATATATATTATTAAATGAACCGCTTTCGATTTCGGGATGGCATCTGATCAGCTTGGTGTCTTACCAAACGGCGATTGAAAAGATTCAAAATATTCGCAAAAACGATTATTGGGCTCAATTTGTTTTTTTGCTTATTTTTATTGTGTTCCTGTTCTTGATCATTAACCGAATTACGAAACCGCTCGTTGTATTGGCGAGGGTAGCTGCCAGTGTTAAATTAGGAACGCTGAATGTCAGAGCGGATATTCGAGGCACGGATGAAATAGGCCGGCTTGGACAGGTGTTTAATCAGATGCTGGAACGCATTGAACTGATGATTGAGCAGATCACGGAGGAGCAGACGCGTAAACGGATGCTGGAGTTGGAGCTGCTGCAGGCGCAAATCAATCCGCATTTTTTATTTAACCTGTTAAATTCGATCCGGATGAAGATCCGAATGAGAGGGGACCGGGAAAGCGCCGATCTCATTACATCACTCTCCAAGCTGCTGCGTATGACGATCAACCGCAACAATGAGTTTTTGCCGGTGGATGTGGAAGTAGATACAGTTCGACATTATGTGAAGCTGATGAATGTTAGACATAATCAAAAAATCCAGTTTGAGGAGTCCATCGTACCGAATGTGCTGATGGAGGATATCCCTCGATTTACGATCCAGCCTTTTATTGAGAATGCTTTTATACATGGGTTAAATCAGAAATACGGTCACATCATCTTGTCTATATGGAAAGATCAAACTTATTTAATCATATCCGTGTGGGATGACGGTGTCGGCATCGATGAAGAAAAAATGGATGAACTGAAAAAATCATTGAATCGCGAAGCGAATGACTCCAAGAGCCGAATCAATGGGATTGGATTGAAAAATGTCCATGACCGTTTGGCCTTGATTTATGGTCCTTCCTTTCAAATGGATATTCAAAGCGATGCCAAGAGCGGCACGGAGATTACAATCAAGCTTCCGCTTCGGGCAAAAGGGGAGGATTAGTGTGTACAAAGTATTGTTGGCAGATGACGACTATCCGGTAATCGAATTTTTGAGACAAGAAATCCCTTGGGATGAACTGAATCTGCAATTCATCGGGTATGCGGAGGATGGTTTATCGGCATTGGCCAAAGCTCAGGAGGAGATGCCTGATATTTTGATTACCGATATTGGCATGCCCGGAATGAATGGCATCGAGCTGATCCAACACTTGAAGCAGCTCAACCCCAAAATGCGTACAGTCATTTTGTCCTGCCATGATGAATTTCAGTATACCCGCCAAGCGGTTAAGCTGCACGTACAAGATTATGTGCTCAAGGAATCGATGGAAATTGAAGAGATGGTCGATATTTTGAATAAGCTGCTGGTTCAAATGGATGAGGAACAGAACGAAACCCGAAGAAACCAAGGGATGCTGTTATCCTTCAAGCAAAATCAGGATACGCTGAAGGAGAAGCTGATCAGCAAGCTATTGCATGCTCCGATCTTTGATGAAGCCGAATGGCATCGGGAGTTTGACAAATTCGGTATTGACTTTTCAACTAAAAAATACTTCTCCGTCATTTGCTACATCAATCAATATGACAAGCAGTTGAAACGGTTCCAGTCCGAGGAAGTGCTTGTATATGCGATAAGCAATATCATCGATGAAATTTTGCATAATAATCAGGATGCGGTTTGTTTCCGTTTAGGCTCCAAGGAACTATTGTTTCTGTTTGCCGGGACCAGAATGACCGGGAATCAGGTTACGGATTTCGATAAGAAGCCTTTACAGGACATACAATCAGCCATTCACAAATATATAAAAATTGATGTTTCTTTTATTATGGGAGAGCATTACAGCAGCAATATTAAAGTGCTTAAAAGGGAGATCAATGTCTTAATGGAGTTGTCCCTTCAACGGTTTTATTTGCCTGATAGGGTAGTCATCCGAATGGAGCAGCTAACCGTTCCGTTTGCCCGCGAGGATATTTTCCAGTATTACTCGGAAGTCTCTGATGCCTTCGGGAAGCTGTTACTCGATGAAGCTGTGGAACTGATTGATGAAACGATTTCGGAATGGTTTCGTTTCTTCATCGAACATCGGTTTCATCCTGAAGAACTGAAGAGCTTCATTCTCAGACTGGTGATGGACCAATATGTGAAAGTCAGATCCTCAGCTCAATATTTTGATTTTGAAATGTCGAAGGAGCTGCTGCATCAGGCTGTTTTATCTGTCGAATCGGTCTACGAATTGGAAGTGTGGCTGAATTTATTTTGGAAATCGCTGCTCGAATCTATTTCGACCATGTCCAAACGTTCCAGACGTATGGAAATCATTAAGGCACAAAAATATGTACTGACCCATCTTGACCAGAAAATTACTTTGGAGGAAGTTTCGGAATTGCTGCATTTGAATCCGGCCTATTTCAGCCGTTTGTATAAAAAAGAGACCCAGGAGAGCTTTATCGGCTATGTCACCCGGATGAAGATGGAGAAGGCCAAGGAATGGCTCGAAACGACAAATAAAACGGTGGAGGAAATATCGGTTCAGCTTGGCTATGAGAATAAAAGCTACTTTAACAAATGCTTTAAATCGATTTACAATATGCCACCTTCCCTGATGCAGCAGAATCTCGGATTGAAGTAAGGTTGGATTACTAGCTTGTACCGCAGCGCGGCGGCCTGTCTGGATTGATGGGTGGCCGCACTAATTGATGTGAATCGTAAGTGAAATGTTGGAATGGAGATGAAAATTTTGAGCAATCCTAATGCTATCCTGCATTATATGAACGCGTATATGGAGCGTTTTCCGTTTTCAGGGGTTATCCGTGTTGTTAAACAAGGGGTAATTATTTGTACTCAGGCATATGGAAAGGCTTACATTGAATTCGATGTTTCCAATCATACCGACACCCGTTTTGGTTTAGCTTCAGTTTCAAAACAGTTTACAGCTTTTGCTGTAATGCAGTTGTATGACCAATTACTGATCGATATCGATCAACCCGTGAATGATTACCTTCCTGACGAGCTAAAGGTGGACCAGCGTATCACTGCCCATCATTTAATGTCACATACTTCCGGTTTACCCACTTTCCACGGACTGGATGGCCATTTCTTCGGAGACTATGACAAAACGAATTACAGACAGAGCGAGTTCGTAAAGTTTTTCCGGGAGCGTCCGCTGCATTTTGAACCGGGATCAGGATACGAATATTGTAATGCAGGATACCATATGCTTGCGTTCCTTGTTGAATCGGTAAGTGGTATTTCATTTAAAAAATATTTGGAGGGACATATTTTAAAGCCACTGGGGATGTTCGATACGACGCTTGAGGATGGAATTGGAATCCTGCCAGGTAAAGCCTTCGGATATGGTATGAACCATGAAAGTATAGTAAGAGGAGAATATCATAATCCGGCTTATAGTATCGGTGCTGGAGGTATGGTTTCTAACTGTTCAGACTTATATAAATGGTATCTTTGTCTCAAGGATCGTAAATTGCTGGGCAACAGCACGTATTCTCGCTTTATTCAGGAGAATGTAAACGGTTACTGCTATGGTTTATTCAAGGATTATATGTACGGAAAACCAAGATTTTATCATGACGGTGCATATCTTGGAATTGGTGCGTATATGCAAAGTTTTTTCGAAGATGATATTTGTATTATTGTGCTATGCAATTATGACTTCGTTAATTATTTTCGGGTAGGGAACGCGATCAGTGAGTTGATCTTTACAGGAAATGCAGAGCTTCCGCAGAAGCCGTTGGAAATCGTTCTTGATGAAGAGTTAGCTGAAAAGTATGAAGGCATCTACTTAAAAAATCGTGCAGAATTGAGAAAAGTTCATGATCATTGGGAATTTGTACATTTGGGCCGCTTTCACAAACCTCTCTATCCTATTGGGAACCATCAATTTCAGAGCACATGGTTGGATAAATCCTATATTCTAAAAGAATGTGAGGATGGTGAGTTTGAGTTTATAGGATTACGGAAGCAGATTGACTCCTGAAGGAGCTGCTTGAAATAGTGCGATAAGTTGTTTATAAGGGGGATACCATGCTCATCTTGCGAAAGGGAAACAGGAATGATCTTGAATTCTTGATTCGAATTGATTTGAAAAATGATGGATATACGTCAGGATCAGATGATATTGAACCGACAGAGCAGCAGCAAGAGGAACACCGCCAGAAGATACAGAAGTATGTAACTGATCCCAATAAAGGTGCATTTATTGCTGAGGATTCAGTTTTGTCCATGCCCATTGGTATGATCCATGGAAAACGATATATAATGAATTAGATCGTACCTTATTTCAAAGTGACGGTCGATTCCTCGAGATATTTCAATTATGGGTGCATCCAGATTACCGCAGAGCAGGCTTGGCAACACAACTTAAAAGCAAGCTGGAAGAAGAAGCTCAGTATCACAATGTCAATTTAATATATACACATACCGAAGCGGTAAATGATCACGTCATTGAGCTTAATAAAAAAATAGGTTATCAAGAGGTTCGACGTGGTCCTATTTGGGATGATATCATTCGTGTTAGCCTTATCAAACAGCTGAATGTATCCAATTAAGAGTATAAGCATTGGAGTTGAACACCATGTATTTGCGCAGCCTGGAAATTCTCAGAAATAAAGATCATGACTCAAAAACGTATCCCTTTACGATACCCGCGATCAAAGAATTGGACTCCATTTCGTTTGAAACGAATGTTACCTTTCTTGTGGGGGAAAATGGCTCAGGGAAATCGACACTGCTGGAGGCGATCGCCTATCAGTGTGGATTTAACACGGCTGGAGGAGGGAGGAACAACGCCTATGAGGTCGATGCTTCAGCGTCCATTCTAGGGGATCATATTCGGCTCTCATGGATGCCCAAAATCACGAATGGATTTTTTTTGCGAGCAGAAACCTTTTATCACTTTGCATCCCACATGGACACACTGCCCGAGAGCTTACAATATTACGGAGGTCGTTCCTTACATGAGCAATCGCATGGGGAGGCGTTTCTTTCACTTTTCACACATCGCTTTGGAAAAAGGGCGATTTACCTGCTGGATGAACCGGAAGCGGCTCTATCGCCTGCGCGGCAGCTGGCATTGCTGCGCATTATTAAAGATTTGGAGCACGATGCTCAGTTCATCATCGCTACACATTCACCAATTCTGCTCGGATATCCAAATGCGCAAATACTGAACTTTGACGTTCAGCCTGTAGCAGAGATTCGATATGAGGATACGCTGCATTATATTATTACCAGACGTTTTCTGGAAAACAGGAAGGCTGTCCTTAAGGAAATATTTGAAGATTAACAGATTTGATGAAAGACCTTCATACGAAGTATAGGGGTCTTTTTTGCAGTTAAGGATTCCCCGGGAAATATCGACATAATAAGAGGCGCGGCATGACTAATGACGGATAATTAATAAATGTGTTTTATTATTTTGGCAGCTACCAGAACAACAGGATTTACCAACTTCTTGTTGAATACAAATATATGTGCGACGCAGCGAAGGGGATGGTGTGAATGCCATGTCGTGTGTAATTCATTTTGAAATATTATAGTGTTATCAAAGCGACTTACAAGGAGGAAAAAGATTGAGTAAGCTCAAAGCGCAAAGTTATGACAATCATAAGAAATTTGTACCTCTATTCCATTTTGTCCTGGCACCCATCGCACTGATCCTATTCATTGCGTCGATTATTCACATGTTCAAAGAGCAATTTAGTTATGCTTCCCTTTTTGATTTTGGTATTTCCATATGTGTATTAATATTAGCGGCGCTTGTTCGCCTATTTGCAACCCAATTGCAGGATCGCAGCATTTTCCAGGAAGAGAACTTTCGGCACGTTCAACTTACAGGCAAACCCTTGGATGCAAGACTCAGTTTACAGCAGATCATCGCACTTCGTTTTGCTTCAGACGAATCATTTCCTCAATTATGTGTGAAGGCCGTCGAAACGGGGATGGAGCCTGACAAGATCAAGAAATCCATAACTGTGTGGAGGGCTGATCACCACCGAGTGTAACGTGATCATCTTTGCGGATTGTGTATTTGGAAAGGTTACAAACAGGATTCATATATCTCTTGGTTTGGGAGGCAGAGGAACGATGCATGCCCCTGGGCTCTATAAAACCTAAAGCCGCTAAACACTACTTTGAGTGTTTGGCGGTTTTTTTTAGCAGCGTGTTGACTTGGTACTGCTTGTGTCTGGCATTACATATCAATAAGATACACTTTAAGTATCATTCTTTAAATTAAAGGTATTTAGAATGAAAATAAACGAATTCCTATGTATTATATCCATTATAAGTTTAATATGTTATGTAAAATGAACATATTTATTAATATAATAAACTCATACCGATAAAGTAATCAATGGATGAACGGTTCAGAGAGGATGACTATCGTTGAGTAAATACAATTCAAACAAGATGGATACAGAGGGTCTACAAGCACGTATTGATGAGGTAATTGATCGTACACTTGCTGAAAAACGGTTGGTTGGCACGGTTATCCGAGTTGCGATTAATGGAGAGCAAAGTTATAGTCGTGCTGCCGGTTTTGCAGACCGTGAGCATCACCGGCTTATGCAAAATAATACGTTATTCCGACTTGCGTCCGTGTCCAAGCCGATCGTTTCCACGGCTGCCCTGGTACTCGTATCGCAAGGCCGCCTGCAATTAGAAGACCGTGTGGACTATTGGCTGCCCGAGTTTAAACCCCGTCTGCTAAGCGGTGAATTTGCTACAGTGACTATTCGGCATTTGTTGACTCACACGGCTGGGCTGACCTATCGATTCTTTCAGAAAGAACATGATTCTTACGAGAGCGCCGGAGTATCAGATGGCATGGACCAGGCTGACATTACATTGGATGAGAATCTACGCCGTATTGCTTCTGTACCGCTCCTCTATACGCCAGGCACCCAGTGGAAATATTCCATTGCAACAGATGTTCTTGGTGCAGTAATCGCCATAGTTGCGGGTGCCCCACTAAACGAAGCGGTGCGTTCTCTGGTGACCGAACCGCTTGGTATGAATGATACGGGGTTTATTGCGGTCGACCCGATACGGCTTTCTGCGGCATATGCGAGTGCTATTCCTGAGCCACGTCGTATGCTTGACTGTGACCATATTCCATTTATTGAAGGCACGGCCGGGTTCAGACTTGCTCCCGGTCGGGCACTTGATGATAGCGCTTATCAATCAGGTGGAGCAGGTATGGTTGGCAGCGCGGGAGATCTTTTGCAGCTGCTGGAAACTTTGCGGATGGGTGGGGCACCTCTTTTGCCGAAGAGTTTGGTCCAAGAGATGACGACTAACCAGATCGGAAGTCTTCCTATGGCTTACTGGCCGGGGCGTGGATTCGGTCTAGGTTTTACCGTGCTTAAAGATCCGGTCGTCGCAGAAACTTGCGAGTCACCAGGAACTTGGCGTATGGGGGGAACCTATGGTCATTCGTGGTTCGTTGATCCCGTAAAGCAAATAAGCGTCGTGGCGTTTACCAACACCGCACTGGAGGGCATGTCAGGCCAGTTTACGGTAGACCTTTGTAAAGCCGTTTATGAAGGGAGTAAGATGTGAAGAATGGCAGAAAACTCAAAGTAGAAATGTAGCCGTTTAAGACTCTCAGCTGCGAACGAGTCTTTTGGTAATGAAATCGACTCACACGAGAAAACGCATCGCTGTCAGCGATGCGCCCAGGTTCGCTAAAGCTCATGATCATTAATTGTTCTCATTTAAAAAAGTGTTAGTTTTCAATCCCAAGTACCTCATTTTAACGTCTACAGTTACATCAATATCTGCCTTCGCGAACTCGTCATTCCAATTTTCTTTGACTTTTTTGAAATTTTGATAATCCTGCCTATTCATGACTTCTCCGAAGCCAAATATATCGGAGCTATATTCCTTTTGGGCCTTTTCAATGGTCCCTTTAATTCCAGCTTTCACCTGTTCTTCAATCAGGCTTTGATAATGGGTATATGTTTCTAATTTCCTCATGTCATCGCTGCATTGTGTGCCTTCCATTTTGGCTTCCAAGGTAACCGAAATTTGTATAAAAGGTTTATCGTCTTTGTAGTGTGATTTAACTTTGGAATGAGAATTAAATATATGAACAGTGATGAACTTGTTTTCTCCACATGTAGTGGTTATAGAGGTGGATTTGATTTTGTTTTGGGTCCACAAATAATATCTGGTATCATCTACGTCAAGATAGCCTTTGAGCCGCTCGCCCTTGAAAATGGCTGTACCGCTTAGTATTACCATAGCATCGGGCTCAATTGTCTCCATGTTACTTTTTCTTTTCCCTTTATCAGCATCACCTTGGATGGTAACAGAGGTTAGTACAGGTTCTCTTCCTTTCGAAATTAACGAGGAAACAAAATCCTTGATTTTACTTTGAGGATCCCCGCCATAATCATGAAACATGGTTTCGAGCTGTTCTTTTATTTTAAATGAAGAAGATTTTTGCAGGGGATAAGAAACTTTTAATATATCGGATGCTGAAACTCCTTTTGCAATAATCAGATTATATTCATTTCGTATTTCTCGATTTCTATCCAGAAAGTCAATAAATTCAAGTAAGCCTTCCTTGGCTACCTCTTCACTAATGACTATGACTTGTACATGAGAGTAAGTTGAACTTCTCGTGAAGCCAATATTCAACCTATTCACAAGTTCTGCAATCATATCACCCTCCAGACTAAAAATGATGGATGGGGTAGCTTTCCCGCCTGTCTTTTGATTTATTTCTGTTTCAATGATCGATTCAGTTGTTAATTTATATTTTTTAAGCTCCCCTTTGTCTATGGCTATCCCTGTAATAAGGGATGTTGCATTAAGCTCTTTTCGGTCCCAACAACCACTTACAATAACGACGATAATAAGTAAAGGTACACACAAACCGATTATTCTTGTCATCATCCAGAGTCTTCCTCCATCGGGGGCGTAGGAGATTCAACGTTGGGTTGCCTAAGTTGTTTTTCCGTTTTGAGGTAGCTGGGTCTGTTTTTTAAAGAAAAAATAGGAAATCGGAAAATAACATCTTTTTGGTCCTCAATAATAAAGGGTGCAAACGGAGCCATGTAGGGAATTCCGAAAGAACGAAGACCGCACAAGTGTCCGATCAAAAGGAGCAAACCTAATGCGACTCCATAAAGACCGAAAACAGATGCAAAAAGAATCAGAATAAATCTCAATAAACGAGTCGATACAGCAAAGCTGTAAATAGGGGAAACAAAGCTTGAAATTGTCGATAATGCAATAATAATAACCGTAGAAGTTGAAACGATCCCCGCTTCAATTACGGCTTGACCGATAACCAAGCCTCCAACAATAGACACGGTAGGACCTACAGCTTTAGGCATTCGAGCACCTGCCTCACGTAAAATTTCAAATGTGATTTCCATAATAAATACTTCGAATAAAGCTGGAAAAGGAATATTTTCTCTCTGAGACGTGAGGCTTACCAATAAGGGTGTCGGAATGATTTCAATATGATAGGTGATAACGGATAAATATAAAGAAGGAAATAAGAGGGAGATCATAAAAGATAGATATCGAATCATTCGAGCAAACGAACTCATCAGGAAAGGATGATAATAATCTTCAGATATTTGGAAAAAGTCATTAAAAACAGTAGGAAGCAGGAGCACGAAAGGGCTCCCGTCCACTATAATTGCAATTTTTCCCTCCACTAAATTAGCTGAAATCGTATCGGGTCTTTCCGAATTGAAAATAAGCGGGAAAAGTGTGATGGTTTTATCCGAAATCAATTCTTCCAGCGTTCCCGAATCAAATATGGCAGTGGTTTTAATGTCACTGATTCTTTTGTTTATTTCCTCTAAAATTCCATGATTCACTATGCCATCAATGTAGCATACGTAAACAGTTGTAGCGGTATCTGAACCAAGAGTGTGTTTTTCGAAACGAAGTGAAGGATTTTTGATTCTGCGTCGAATCAGGCTTAAATTCGTATCACTTGATTCGGTAAAACCATCCTTTGGACCACGAATAATACCTTGCGTGCTGGGTTCTTCTATGGAGCGTGTAGAAATGGAATTCATACGTATAGAAATTGCTTTAGTAAAGTCTTTAATAAAGAGAATAACATGTCCAGACAGGATGTTGTCGATTACTTGAGTTTCATACTCTAACAACTGAAGCTGGGTTCCTGCTAATTTCTCCTTACAAAATTGTTCAAGCTCACTTTCATTGTCTATAGATAACGGATTAACGGAAGCGACAGAAAGAGAGAGCACAATTTTATCATTAATTGCTTGTTCATCGGTCATAGTCGTGAGGTAGCAAATCAATGCTTCTTGTTGCCCTATATACAGGGACTCTATATAGAAATCGGATGTATGTCCGAAAATTTCTTGAAAACGATTTTGGTTAGCTTTTAATTCTTTTCCAATTTTAATATTTCGACTTTCTTGTGGAGGAATCCAGGGGTCAATATTCCTTGTTTTGGATTTGAATAATTTTTTAAACAACATCTTTGGCAGCGCCTCCTTTTTTTATATTTTTACAAATGATAAACAAAAATATTAGGAATGGAATTATATATTGAATAGGTAAATGTATATACAGGGGCACAAGCTGAAAGCCTTCCTGGAAGTGTTCAGTAGTGTTTGCTGCAATTAATATGGCAAACAAGGCTATTTGCATTGCGACTGGAATAACAAATGGACGATAATGCAATTTGGAGACATATCCTATACCTCTCAACGCGCAATAGAAAAAGATACTCACCTTTACGTATATTCCCATCATCATCACAAAAACAACTACTGCGTCCAATCGCTCAATAAAATTAGCAACCGATATTTCTCTTGCTGCATTAAGTAGAGGAAACGTGGAACGTTCGTTAATTTCAAACCCCAAAACACTAATTTTAATCATAGTAAAACCAGTGAGTAGTAACCCTGCTAGAGTGACAGAAATGATACTGATCTTTTTTATATGCTTGCATTGAGTCACATAAGCTCCAATAATCGTAAGTACGATTAATTCACCATTAGGAAAAGTTAGAAGAACCGGAAAAATGGCCTTTAGAATGGGTTTAAATCCTTCAGCAAGAATGGGCTGTAAATTTTCAAGGTGAATGTTTCCGCCAATATAAAGTAAGAACATAATTAATATCAAAAAAAATACAGTATATGGGAAAAATATTTCCATACTCCTCCCCAAAACCTCAATTCCCATGTACAGAATATAAGCAATGACCAGCATGAAGGTTAACGAAATGAATTCCATAGGCGTATTTGGGAAAATAACGATTTTTATCAACTCGCAAAAATCACGTAAATTTCGGGAGGCATTATAAATAAAGTATTCAATGTAACCCAGGGATACTAAAATCGCTATTTTTCTTCCAAAGCAAGCCTCTAGAATTTCAAATAAGTTTTTATTGGGCATTTTCATTAAAATGAAACTATAAAATTGTATTAAACCGATCCCTATGAAAGAAGCAAGCAAAATAGCGATCCATGCGTCCTGTTTCGCTTGATTGGCAACACTAACAACAATTGTAGTACCCAAATGGAAGCTGAATATAAGAACGAATAGCTGCGACAGCGATATTTTTTCCACTAGTCTCACATTCACTCAGCTCCTTATTTAATCAGTATGATGGTTACAATGATTTTTATTTTTCCTTAATCGATAATCGACAATAATGGCATACATAAAGCTGAGTCCAATTGTTACAAATACAATTTCCCTCCCTGTGTGCATGTTAATTTCTGTGATGTTCATGAACGCTTTTAGGAAAGAAGTGCCATAAACAATCGAGTCTATATAAGTAATGATGACCATTCCGATAAGCAATGTGACAAAAGAAAAGAATGTAACCAAACCTTTATTCCTCTTTTCCTTAAGGTTTATTAATTTAAAGTACCCAAACATGAGGGATATATGCAGAAGATGGTTATTCTGGAATAATCAGTTGCTGAGAGGATTTCATTATTCGCATGGAAAAGGAGTCTTGTATCTGATGGGGTGAAACTGGAAATGGGGAGAAGTGTCTTTCAATAAATCGATCTTGAATTTTGTGAGAAGCACGGGTACGATCTGATTGAAATCCGCTTGAATTCATCAGCTTTCGAGTTGAAACCGGTTACAAATTCAGGAGGATACCGTCAGGGTCCTGCATGATTTGGCAGACCGTGCACAAGCTTACGGGGTAAGCCTGGCCTTCGAATTCGTGGGTTATCCGAACTGCTCGGTCAATACGTTTGAACAGGCCTATCAAATCGTTCAAGCGGCTAACCGCGACAATGTTGGAATCGTGCTGGATTGCTTCCATTTTCATGTAATGAACTCCAGGATTGAGGATTTACAGCAGGCAGATCCCGCTAAAATCTTCGTTTTCCATATTGACGATTGTGAAGATTTACCTGTTGGCGCTTTGAGGGATCAACACCGGGTATGGCCAGGGCATGGCTGCGTGGACTTGGATGCGATCCTAAGAACGCTGAGTGAAATTGGATACAGTGAAATGGTATCCGTGGAATTGTTCAGGCCGGAGTACTGGGATTGGGAGATTGAGCGAACGATTCAAACAGGTAAAGAAACGACGGAACAGGCGATCCGTACATATTTCGCTTAGCCGAAAGCTGCCTTACGCTCCGAAGCTCGTCCAATGTGTTGGGCGAGTGAGTGAAGAGGGCAGCTTGGTATCGGCATCGCCCTTCGCCGCGTTGAGCTGGGCTTGGGTGAGAAAGATACTGTCGGTGAGGTCGGCGCCACTGAGATCAGCGTCTCGGAAATCTGCCCCGATGAGGTCAGCCACTCTCAAGTCGGCACCTTTGAGGTCAGCGGCAATAAGGTACGCCCCTCGCAAGTTGGCGCCTTTGAGATCTGCTCCTCCAAGCTTGGCCCCGATAAGGTCAGCCCCTCGGCCGTAGTTCTTCTTACGCCGTGGGGAAGCCTCGTGCTGGTAACGAGCCTCGGCTCTTACAAGTTCGCTTGTCCTCAGGAGCAGAGAATTGACATAGGCCCGATGTTCGGCCACGTCAAGCTCCATGAGAGAGTCGGGACTGAGGTAAGTTAAGCGTTCTGTTTCTTCGAGTGCGAGGCTGAGCTCACCGTGGATTGGCTGGGCCGGCTGCAGCGTCAACGCTTCTTTCAAATACCAGAGCAGCTCATGGAGCTGCCGCATGATCGGAAATACCTCGAACATTGGCTTCGCCGTATCCGGGGCTTGCCGCCAGTCTTGTCCACCGAAGGTGACTTGGGAAACTTTCTGCCCTGCACCAAAGCAGTCATAAACCGTGCAACCTCGAAAACCGAGTTCTCTGAGGCTTGTATGAACACCGCAGCGAAAATCCGACTGCAGGTTGGGACAGGGCTGACCGGCATTTTTGTCGATTGCAAAATCAGACGAAGCTGCAAAGGGCAGCGCTGCACAGCACAAGCCGAAGCAATTCTCGCAGTCAGCTTGCAGATGGATACGACTCCTGTCAGGGAAAGTCTCTGATTTATCTTGATTCTTGGACATGTGTGGACTCCTTACGCTGCACCTTATAACAGCTAATTGACTCAAATTAGGTTAGAATGTTAACAATTAACGTAAAACCTTTAATGCGCCGCTCCAGGCAGTGACTTGATCGAAAAGCGTGTTGACGGCCGCTTCCTGATGAGGTGCGGGCTTTAGAATACTGTAGTTTTCAAAGTCTGTAAAGACCGATAAGGTAACCTGAGCGCGTACGTCAGCAACATGCAGCTCACCCAAAATTAGTCTCAGGTTTTCTGCCGCTCGAGCCCCGCCTGTACCGCCGCCATAGCTGACTATACCCGCGGCTTTATCCTTCCATTCGTTAAAAAGATAGTCGATGGCGTTTTTGAGTGCCCCGGGGATCGCATGATTATATTCAGGTGTTACGAAAACAAAGCCATCAAACGATTTGATTGCTTCAGACCAAGCGAGCGTATGCGGTTTCGTATATCGACTCAAAACTGGAGGATTGGGTTCATCATATAACGGCAAATTGAAAGCTGCTAGATCGACGAGCTCGTACTCAGCATCACTGCGTTTTTGGGCGATCTCATGCACCCATCGAGCAATGGCTTCACCTCTGCGACCTGGACGCGTGCTGCCAATAATAATGGCTATTTTTAGCATGAGAAACTCCTTCGTCATATTGACTGTATTTTTTGAATCGGCGTTATAACAATGATCTCTGTAGAGAATCATAACAGATGGATTCCGTACAGTTCAAAAGAAACAACCGTTATAACTAATGTTTCCGTTTGACAAAGTAGACAAAATGGTTATACAATAGAATGAACATTCGATCTATGATTGTTGACTAAGCTGATTCGCGGAGGGATGCTATGTTTGATAAATATAATAAAGTACAGCAGGCTGTTTTGGAGACAACCCTTCGCATCATTATTCAAAGGGAGCTGCAAGCTACATCAATGGCGTTGATCGCTAAGGAATCCGGCGTATCGACAGGTAATATTTATCACTATTTTCAGAGCAAGGAGGATATCGTTAATGAGCTGTATAAGGGGATTGTTACCTTTAACGGTGAATATGTAATTCAGGGCTTGAATCAGAAAGGAACCATTCGGGAACGCTTTAACTGGGGCTGGGAGAAGGTAATTGAGCTGAGCAAAAAGTATCCTGAAGGATTTTTGTTTATTGAGCAGTATTCGTTTTCGCCCTATATTTATGAAGAGGTCAAAAAAGAGGCATACTCGGGCGGCTGGTGCGGTCCAATGAACAAACTTTATGCCGAGGCGATTGATCAACAGCTCATTATCGACATGCAGCCGGAGTTAATGGTCCAAATGCATTACGGATCTATCGTATATATGGTCAAAGGACATATTCATGGGAACATTGAATTCACTGAAGAAATTGCTCGCAACGCGATACAGGCTTGCTGGAACGGAATAAGCCGAGATATCCAAATAGCCAATTAAACAGGTCTTGGTTAACCAGGGCCGATTTTTTTAAACGTCAGTAGAATGAACATTCGATCTATACACGCTTGAGATTGAGAATGATCCATATAAAACAAATCAGAAAGAGGAGATCAACCCATGAACAAAACGATTTTTATTACAGGAGCCAGCTCTGGGCTGGGCAAATTAACGGCAATTCATTTTGCCAAGATGGGCTGGAACGTAGCCGCTACGATGCGCACGCCTGACAAGGAAACGGAGCTTACCAAGTACAGCAATATTAAAATCTTCAAGCTGGATGTTACAAATGTGCAGCAAGTACGAACAGCCGTAGAGCAGGCGATTGCTGCATTCAGTCGAATCGATGTGGTTGTGAATAACGCGGGGATGGGTACCTATGGTGCCTTGGAGCTGGCCGATGAGGAAGATATAGATTGGCAGTTTGCTGTTAACGTTCGTGGTCCGATTAATGTGATTCGTGCGTTTTTGCCGCACTATCGTGCTAATGGGGGAGGCATGTTCATCAACATCAGCTCCATGATGGGGGTTACGACTGCCGTACCGACGGGATCGTTGTATAACATGTCCAAATTCGCATTGGAAGGACTGATCGAAGGTCTTTATTACGAGCTGAAGCCGCTGAATATCGAATTAAGATTGGTGGAGCAAGACGGTTCCAGTGGTAATAATTTTGTGAATAACGTCATTTGGAACACGAACGAAGATATTAAGGACTATGATGCCATAACCGCAAAAGTGAAGCGCATGTTCGAAAATATGGACAGCAGTCGTTTGGAGGACCCACAAAATATCGTCGATGAGATTGAGGCTTTGGCAACCGGGGCCAGCCAGCAATTCCGTACACTGGTAGGTCAATCCAGCAAGAATCTGGTCGCACTCAGAAATTCTGTACCGATTGAGGAATATTTGGAAAAGGTTATGGCAAACTTTAAATAAGTGGTAGTTTCTGTCGGAAGAGGATATAGAAGACATAACTCATAAGCAAAGGCAGGGAGCTGTTTAATAAGCTTCTCTGCCTTTATTTGTGTTCTATGATTTGCGCAGTGCTTGGTCCACGACAGTTGGCGCACCCGACCATATCTTCTTGGCTGTCCAATCGGCTGAGCCCTGCCAGAAGCTGGAATGAGCAGGCAGTCCCAAAGTAATAAATACGGTCGAACATAAATACAAGCTGCCCGTTGAAATATAATACTCGCCGATTCCCGGCTGCGTACCAGACAGGCCAATTTGCAGCCAGCCATTGACATCGTAGGTGCCAGGAGCTTCAAGCGTACGACGGATTACGGCGGTCAGTGCACAGCGGACTTGAGCCGGCGCGATATCGCCCGGCAGCTCTTCGCGCAGCGCGACTTGTGCGAGCAGCTGAAAGGCGCCGGTCCGATAAGCCAGTGACCGACCGATCGGAGGGAAGGTGCCTTCGGGTGAAATCAGCCGTTCCTGCACAGCTGCATATCGTTGTGCCCGCAAGAGGATCGGCGCGCGCATTTGCTGCCATTCGGGGTAACAGTCCCCGACAGTTTCAACAATGTCGATGAGCATGGGCTGAATCACATAGCTGTTGTAATAGTCCCAGTGAAATTCAGGGCCATCGCCATAGGCTCCATCGCCTTTATACCACTGCTCATGCTGCCTGAGGGCGTAATCAATACGCATGGAATCCCATGCGGCTCCCATCTTGAATAACGCGGCTTCGACAATAGCAGAGAACAGCAGCCAATTGTTGAAGCCGGGTTTGCAGTACCGCGTGGCCGTCAATTCGGCAATGAGGTTGTGCCTCACGGCGTCGTCGAGCTTGTCAAAAAGCTCAGTCGGTGCACGCAATATCGCATGCGCGACAAAGGCTGCATCGACGACAGGCTGAAAGCCTTGACGGAAATTAAGATAATCGGCTGAAGCAGGGTCAACCGCAGAACGAATCGCTTCGCGGGCCAGCACAGCGATATGCCTGCGCAATTCGCCTTCATGACCGGAATCCGAACCCGATTCCAACCATGGAGCAAGCCCGGTCAGCGTTCGTCCGAGTGCCTCGAGATGCGTGAATTGGGCACGGTCCCCCGTGTTGTTCTCTATCGGCATCGTTTGTTTGAGCTTGCCAGCGGCCAGTGCTTCCAGAACGGGGGTCACAACCCGACATAAGGTGTCGACCCAGTAGCTCCTGTCGTTCGTGGTTTCAGCTAGATGATTCACGAAGGTGCCTCCCTTATAAATAACGTCTCGCCTGATAAAAATTTCGAATCCAGCGGTGTTTATTTCTCAGCAGCTCGAATACTTCCTGTGGTAGCTCAGGACGAGCAGCCGCTTCAAGATTGGGGCGAATAAATTCGTGCACATGCATCGAGGTAATTGCTGTTGTAATGCCTTCAGGCTGTAAGGCGAATCGTATCGCCAGCTCGGCGAGACTTTCCGCATATTGTGGGATGAACGTTTGCAAGGCATTAATTTTGTCGATATAAATCGACCGCGGCAGCACATCAAAATAGTTGGCACGGAAGTCGCCTTCAGCAATGTGGGTATCTGCTTTCAAGAATCCGGTCAGTCCGCCTTCGTCGAGAATGATTCGTGCAATAACGGCAACCTGATGCTGACGGCAGATCGGGATCAGGCAATCGAGTGCCAAGGGATCAAAAATATTAAATAAGGTTTGCACCGCATCGATTTTACCAGAACGAACCAAAGCAATTGCAAGCTCGTGCCTGTGATCGGGAACGGAAATCCCAATATATCGTACCAAGCCCTCCTCCTGAAGGCGCAGCAGCTCCTCCATCCAATAATCGGAGTCGTCCCAATGCGCCCAGTATTGGTGCAGCTGGATAAGATCAAGCTGCTCAAGTCCCAGCTGCTGTAATGATTCAAGTACGCTCGTACGCAGCATGCCTCTCGGATAGGCAACCTCGACAGGCACAGGAGCATGCCAGCCCGAGCCAGGCGGGTATGAGGCTGGGGCCGGGGCCGGCTGTGCAGCAACCTTGGTCGCAACAAAAGGACGCTCGCCGGTCCACTGCTTTAAGGCTTTGCCGACCAGCTCCTCCGACCGTCCGTAAGCTCTGGCGGTATCGATAAAGTTGATGCCTCCATCCAGAGCAAGCAGGACGGAGCGGATCAAATATTCATCGTCATAGCTGCCGAAGCTCCCGGATAGGCCCATAGCTCCAAAGCCCAGCTTGGAAATACGTTCGCCGGAACGCGGAAATACGTTATTCGTACCCATCATGATCCTCTTTTCACCACCTTTACATCCTTAATAGTTCGTATATTGCAGCTCTACCGTAGACAACCCGCAAAAGCCCGGAAAGTTTTTGGCTACTCTGCGAATTTCTTCGGGATCACCGGGAATTTCCAATTTCTCCAGTCTGCGAATCCGGGCTCGCTCTGACATTTCCCGTGCGGTGATGATATCGTCGATTTGTTTGTACAGCTCGGGTCCCCATGTTTTGCCGAATTCCACATGCATCCGTTCATCGACCATGTCGAATTCACATTGGATTGCTGAGAGGGCATCCCCGAATTCCCAGAACTTCTCGACACATTTCCGCTTTTTGACGAATGAGCAGGGCTCTGCCACCATGGTCAACCCCGCATACATATCCGGGAACCATTCCTGCTTCAGCTCTTCAATGGAAGCGCCGGGGGAGGTGTTGAAAAACTTGAACTGCTCGGTTTTATAGCCCATTTGCTTCAAGCGGCGGACACCCATTTGACTGTGGCGCACTTCATCCCATAAGTGGCGGGCCAGATCATAATAAAACTCCAAGGGCATCTTCTGTACGCCATAATATAAGTAACAGAGCGATTCCGCCGCGCTAATCTCTGTTGCATTAATGTAATGCATTTGCCTCACACTATCCTGCAAGGGTGACATCGTCGGGTCGGAATACGATTGTTTGTAGGCATCGGTCCGTTCATAAACAGGAAACTGCGGATCATTGCTGGAATCTGCGGGTACGGGTCCTGCGGCCTCTGCGGCCGGGTGAACCGGCAGACGGAGCGCATCTACATCCAGCCGATGAGCGAGAACATCCTCGTACAGGCTCCACACCTCGGCAACATAGTCCTGCCACTGATCGGCTGCTGGCTTTTCGTCGCCAAACTGCTCCAGCCGATCGTACAAATAGTCGACAAGCTCATGCCGGGAATTCAAAATCGTACGCAGATGATCCACTGTAGGTGCGTCGAGAATTGTATCCAGCTTGGCCGATAACCCATCGTAAAGGACAAACATACGCCGCAGCACATGCAGATAGCCTGTGATGAAGCTGGCAGTGTCCGGAGCTTGCGAGATCCGTTCGAATACTTCGCGAGTCAAGGCCGGGGTGCCTTCTTTGACATTCAATGAACCCGGCAGCTCGATCAGTCGGGTATGGAGCGCTTTCGTATGCTGGCTGTGCAAGTAACCGAACCGACCGAGCTTCGTCTTAAGCTCATAATCGGCAACAGCAGGCAGCCATCCAAAAGCAAGGCGGGACAGCTCATACTCCTGCCACAGGAAGTCAAGCAGCAGGCGCGCGGTATCCTTCGGGCGTAAATAACGGTATGAGGCGGCTGCGCCTGCTGGCATTACATTTTCTTTTTCCGTCAAATTGTAATCTTCTTGTTCATGTTCTAGCATCGCAGATCCCTCCAAGGTTATAGTTAACGATCAGCCTTTTAATGCACCTACCATGACGCCTTTTACAAAATATTTTTGCATAAAAGGATAAACAAACAGAATCGGAAGTGTCGCTACCATAATCGTGGCATACTTGATCGTCTCACCAATCTGGAACAAATCACCGAAGGCGGCATTGCTGGACATGCTGTCTGTCGAATTCGCAATCAGGATTTCCCGCAGAATGAGCTGCAAGGGAAACAACTCGCGATCCTTAAGGAAAATGGAGGCGTAGAACCAGCCGTTCCAGCGTTCAACCGCGGCGTACAATACAATAACCGCAATAACAGGCAGAGAGAGCGGGAGTACAATTCTCAGCAAAATAATGAAGTGGTTCGCTCCATCGATTTTGGCGGATTCCTCCAGGCTTTCCGGCACAGCAGCAAAGGCGGTTCTCATGATGATCAAATGAAACGTATTCATCGCAAAGGGAACAATCGCAGCCCACAGCGAATTAATCAGTCCCATATCCTTAACGACCAAATATAAGGGGATCAAGCCTCCATGAAAAAACATCGTAAAGATGATAAAGAAAACGAAATAACGATTCCACAGCACGTTTTTTCTGGATAACACATAGGCTCCCAGACACGTGAGGGATAAACTCATCATAACGCCGACGACTACAATAAATAAGGTATTGGCGTAGCCAGTCAATATATTCGGATTTTTCAGCACGATTTGGTAAGCTTCGAGATGGAAGCCAAACGGCTTCAACAGCATCCCTTGATGTGCCATCAATTGGTCGGGATTACTGACAGATGCAAAGGCAACATGAATCAATGGATATAAGGTCACGATAACAAGCAGGGAAAGTACGAGATAAATCATCCATTCGAATAAACGATCCGCTAAACCGGAATGTGTATGCAAGCTCTTAACTCCTCTCACCAAAGGCTATTGTTGTTTACTTTACGACTGATATAGTTAGCCGTTATTAAGAGCACCAGATTGATCATGGAATTAAACAATCCGACTGCCGTACTGAAGCTCCAGCTGAATTCCAGCAAGCCTTTTCTATAAACGAATGACGAGATGACATCAGCGGTTTCATAGGTCGTAGGGTTGTAGAGCAAAATAATTTTCTCAAATCCGACATTGAGCAGGTTGCCCATCCGCAGAATAAACATAATGGCGATCGTCGGCATCAGGCCTGGCAGAGTAATATGAAGTATCTGCTTAAAGCGTCCTGCTCCGTCCATTCGTGCTGCTTCATACTGCTCCTGATCGATACTTGTGAGTGCTGCCAAATAGATGATCGATTCCCAGCCAACCTTTTGCCAAATTTCTGAAACAATGTAGATGGACCGGAACAACTGGGGCTGCTGCAGCATCGATTGCTCATTCCCGCCAAACAAAGCATACAGCGAATGAATGACACCTCCGGTGTTGGTAAAGTCCTTGACCATTCCACAGATGACGATCATGGAAATAAAATAAGGCATGTAAGTGACCGTCTGGACGAAGTTTTTGAACACCTTGTTGCGGAGCTCATTCACCAGCAGGGCCAGAATGATCGGTGCCGGGAATTCGAACAGCATCGAGTACACGCTGATCAACACAGTGTTGAGTAGAATGCGCCCGAAATAGTAGCTTTCAAAAAATGAAATAAAGTGGGTAAATCCAGCCCACTCACTGCCGAGTATCCCTTTGGCAGGGCTGTATTCCTTAAAAGCGATACTGGCCCCATACATCGGAAAGTAATGAAAAATGAGATAATAGGCAATAACCGGAATCATCATGATATACAAGTATTTATTGGCGGCGAGATCCCGTATAAACCGTGATTTTCCTCGGGGAATGGCATGGCCTCTGTTCAGGATTTGTTCGGTATTCATACCGGATCGGACCGGCTGTTCCTGTTTCATCAAGCGGTCGCTCTCCTTTTCTATGGTGGATGTGGGGCACCCGAATTCAGCCTGATGCCCCAACATGATGGTGTTTGTGTGCTATTGTTATCGCTTATCGTTTCTTGTATCGATCCAATGCCGCATTCTGAATTTCTACCGCGCGATCAATTCGTAATGTTTTTAATTTCTCTACATATTTATCGAAGTAATCCAGCGGCTCTGATCCCAAAATAATTTTTAATGAGGCTTCGTCGACTAGAGTGTTGACGTCATTCATGATTTTGGCCATCTCGGTTGCTTCCTGAGGTGTAGGAGAAACGGGAGGAAGACCATATTTGTCGTTGTCTGTATGTTTCCATACTGCCAAAGCGTCCTTCTGCTGCTTCAAAGTTAAATATTGCTCAATATAACGTTTGTCCTGGATGAAGGTACCGCCGTAGCTGCCTCTAAAATACAGCGACATCGCCTGGGCAGGTGCCAGCTTTTCAGGATTATTCATAATCAGATCGGTATACTTCGGATAGCCGTTCTCCAGATTGTAGCTGACCCCTGGCGTACCGAAGTTAAAGAAGAGGTGACCTTGCTCACCGTAGCCGTAATCAAGCATTTTGACAGCAAGCTCGGCATTTTTTGTTTTGGCGGAAATCGCAACATTACCGGTTATGGAGGTAAAGGCAAAATCCTTTTGACCGAATTTGGGTTTATCGCCCTTCTTCATGACCGGATATGGAGCGGCAATCAAGTCAGCCTTCGGGTCTTTGGCCTGCAGGGCAGGCAGCCATTTGCCGATACCGCTGCCTGCGTTGCCGATCATGGCACCGCTTACACCTGAGGTAATATTGGCATCCAACGCTTTGCTGTCCATGCCAGGGAAGTTTTTATCGAGCAGTCCTTCTTCATACCACTTGCGGAAGGTTGCGAGAAATTGCTTGTATTCCGGCTGTGCAGGTCCAAATTTGACCTGATTGTTATCGATATAGAACAGCCGATGAATACCGAAGGCGCCTATGAAGGCTCCATTGTATATGCCTTCCATCGCTCTCGGCTTGCTTAGGAAGGAGAGAGGAGCTTTACTTCCTTTTTTCTCCTTAAATGCCTTCAGCGTCGTGTACCATTCATCCATCGTTTCCGGAACGGGCAGTCCAAGCTCATCAAGCCAGTCCTTGCGCAGCATGGTACCCTGATAAACCATCAAATCCTCGTGATCTCTTATAAAAGGAAACACAAAGTAGCTGCCGTTATCGGTTTTGACCATTTTATCGACATCAGGGTGATCCTTTAAATATTTTTTGAGGTTAGGAGCATGCTTGTCGATCATATCATTGAGCTTCAAAATGTAGCCGTCATTGATCGCTTTTTCCGGTCCGCCGGGAAAGCCGCTGAGCCAGTCATATTCAACCATATCGGGAAGCTCGCCGGATGCCAGCATCACGTTAAAGGCTTCTTTGGATTGGCCGGTAGCAGGCTGCGTAAATTTCAGCTTCACTCCGGTTCTTTTTTGCCATTCCTGGAAAAAGGGTACCTCATTCAGACTTGATTTCAATCCGTTAAGATTGGCATTCATTTCTCCCCAATATTGCAAGGTCGTATCGGTTTTGATCGGATACGTAGTTCCCGCTGTACTCGGTGCGGTCCCCGGTGCTGTCGCTCCTGGCTTGGCAGGCTCAGCTGGCTTCGAACAGGCTGCAAGCGTGCCACCGCTTAATACGACAACAGCGAGCAGCGACGAAATACGTGAGCTTTTTTTCATTAGTAATGACTCCTCCTTATGGTTTGTTCTACTCTGATTATCCGGGAGTCTGAGTGAAATCGATATGGCGTATACTTGCAAACGGATGAACGGTTTATACCCGTCCGTAGACGATTGTTACAATCGGATGAATGATTGTTGCGATTAGGATTTAAACCAGGTTCATTTCCTTGAAAGCTCCTGGGGTAATACCTTCGATTTTTTTGAAGGTTCGAATATAAACATGGACATCGTTAAAGCCGGATACTTCGGAAATTTCACCCACAGTCAGCTCCTTTTGCAATAGCAGCTCCTTGGACCTTTCCACTCTTGTTTTACTAATAAAATCGATTAAGCTTTGGCCCGTCTGCTCCTTAAAAAGCCTGGCTATATAAGAGGGCTTCAAATCAAACAGCTGTCCGATCAGGGAGTTGTTCAGATTACGATCGCGATAATTAACATTGACGTAATCGATCACATCCTGAATGAGCAGCATATGCGTTTTATACCTCGTTTCCATGGAGGCAAGCTTGCGCTTGGCCGACGTATGACTGCATATTTCCTGGAGCGCTTCTGTCAGCAGCGATTGCAGCTCTTCGATCGTTTTACTGGAATGAAGCCGGTCCAATGCAGCCGCGTCCCGTGTGAAGCTGAAGGTACCAAGAGCACCGATGTCATCCACGGTTTTGATCAGCGTGCTCATCAAATTAAAAAGTAAATATTTACGAAGATGGACATGGCCGGTAACCTCGGAAAAATTGTGCTCGATGATGGAATCCATCGTGATTTTGGCTTGATCATAATCGCCCGCCTTCAGGCAATTCATCAACTGCTGCTCCAGCTGAATCGGATAGAAATAATCGGTACCCTGTCGTACAGTCTTCAAACTGGAGCGAATATCCTCGTGTGACAAAATCGGACTGCTGCCCATGACCAGCTTGTATTCCATCACATCCAGCGCTTCTTTATAAGCGATCGGAATATCGTTCAAGGTGGGGTGAGAGCTGCTGATGGAGATGGTAGCATCAATATGGAATTTTTTTAAGAGAAACTCACGGGCTTCTGTGGCAATTTGGCGTAGATCATTGGCATCACCGGAATCATGCTCAGTCTGGCCGCTGAAATTAATCAGGCAGACCATCAGATCATCGGCTTCGCATACATAACCGCGGTGAGTTTTACTGGCCAACTCCTCGACGACATTCGTAATAATGAAGCGCAGCAGCTTCATTTTCTCATTGGCTGTCTTCTGATCTAACCGTGATAAAAACTTATCGATATCGTTCAAATAAAATACGAGCACGGCAAATCGGCTGGACTGAAAATCGATGCCATATGCCTGAACGATATGTTCGACTGGCAGGGGAGCGTCCAATTGTCCCTTGAGCAGCCGATTTAGAAAATTGGAACGGAATAACTGATTTTGCTGCTTGAGATGCAGCCCGATTTTATCCTTTTCGTCGATGGTCTCCGTGAAAACATGCTCGATATACTGAAATTCGTTGTCGTTCCTGCTATAGGAGACACCCGTTTGCGCTGCCACCGAGCGGAGCAGGCGATGCAAGGGACCGTAATTTTTGCGGAGCAGGAAATAAGTCAGGATGCTGCCGCCTGTCAAACTGATGACAATACTGACAATTGTCAGGTTCCGGACATAGCGGTCCTTTTCCCAGAAAAGCGTACTTGGAATGAGCGAGACATAGGACAATCCGGAAATACCGGATTCAGCATGCATCACCTCAAACTGTTGGCCATCCTGTGCTTTATAAGGAAATTCGACTTCCTTCGAATTGTGTAAGCGCTCTATTTGCGGAAGCTGTATATCCGTGTCGGGTGAGTTGGATACCAGAATCGTATTATTTTCATTTAACACATACACTTGCCCACCACTAAACAACCGGATCTTGTCGGTCATATCGAGAAACTTGGCAGCATCTATGAGGATGACACAGGAGCCGACGCTTTGTTCATTAGGTCCCGCTGGAAAAGAGGTGATGAACGCAACTGCCGGCTTCAAAGAACCACCCTGGCTTTTTATTTGCATCGGAAGAAAGCCGTGATAGTTTTTGCGCTGCATAATCGCCATCCACTCCTCATAGCTCATCGATGGCGAGCCACCGTGAAGGTCCTCAAAGGCAAATTTGGAGTCCCGGTTTGTACCCGGCAATATGACGGTATTTTGCGCTGCCCAATAAATATAGAAATTGTCCACGAATGGATAGGACGCCTTGAATAACCTCAGCTCTTCTGAGGTTTCGTACACATCATAGATGTAGCTGTTGTTCGCGTATTTGTTGGAATACATCAACGATTGCACCATAGTATGCAGGGACAGTTCCATATTGAGCCTGCGGACATTTTGCAGCTCGTGGTCCATATTATCCCGCAATTGGGCAAGCAGGGTGGCATTGGCTCTATTAATTTCACCACGCAGCGTTTGCCCCGATTCCTGATTCACGGCGAGACTAACCAGAATGGGTAAAAATAAAATGGAAAAATAAGATATAATCCAGGTTAAAATAATGCTACGGCGTTTAGACAACCTATTACGAAATGACACAGCCGTATCCCTCCCAGTGGTCGTGGTGTCCGTATTTGTATGCGTTGTATCGTTCAGTATACAGGATTTTAACGCTCACCAATGTAACTCCATTGTGGTAAAATGTTGTTGGATTGATATTTTTGGGAGGGAACACCTTCGTGAACAAAATGGAGTATATCGCACTCGGTCCGGATCACTGTACATTTACTTTTAAAAAGCAAACAGTCGGCGACTTCCCCGGATATTATCATTACCATCGGGGGCTTGAGTTTTATTATGTGCACCAGGGTAAAGGCCATGTTGTGCTGAATCAGCGCATTTATGAGCTGCAGCCGGGTAAACTGTTCATTTATCGTCCTTATCAGCTTCATAAGCTGCACGTAGATACCGATGAAGCTGAGCCCTACACACGCAGTATCATCTTGTTTGAGCCGGCTGTTTTTGAGTTATATGTCAAACCGTATCCCAAGCTTCACCAATTATTTATGAGTTTGTGGAAGGAGGAACAGGAGCTGCAGGTGTATGAGCTGAACCCTTTTCACGATATGCTGATCCCGGTTATGGACCATTACGCACAGCGGCTGCGGGATACGAAGGATGGCGAGAAGGCACCTGTATTTGCACTGCTCCTGCTGCAATTGCTGGAGACTATTCATCCCTTGTGGAAGCAGGGCACGACGCTTAGCAAGCTGAGGTCGAGAACGCTCAAGCATTCGGAAACGATCATGGAATGGGTGGAGGAGCGATATGCAGAGGAGATTGGACTGGAGTGGATTGCAAGCAAGCTTCACCTGTCCAAGCATCATGTATCCCGATTATTCCGCAAGGAAACAGGAAGCAGTATTACCGAATATATTGCTAACAGACGAATTCGACAGGCTTGCTCATTGCTGGGCAGCACTTCTTTATCGATACAAACGATCGGACAGCGGGTTGGGCTTCACAACACCTCGTACTTTTGCCAGCTATTTCGAAGCATGACGGGAGTTTCCCCGCAACGCTTTCGTAAAGAGATCGATCCGTGGCATGATTTGGCAAGCAAGGGTTAGAGCCTATTTGAGGGAGAAGGTGGTTGGAGTATGAAAGAAGCGGGTGAGATTATGAAAGAAGGCTGGGAAAGAGCGGTGTCGCCCCTTTCTCTTGACCTGAGGCAAATGAATGAAATCGTCAGACCTGCCTTTGGGGGCAAACGGGTCACCTCCGCTGAACGCATAGGAGTCGGATGCAGCAATTTCAACTACAAAATCCAGCTGGAGGATGGCGTCGATTCGTACCTGGTTCGTATATTCAGTAGGGGAAAAGAGGTTGCAGATAAAGAGCTGGCCATCGCACAACTCGTACGGCAAGCCTTACCTGTTGCTGACTTCCTCTATGCCGATACGAGCTGCAGCGCGTTCGATAAACCATGGGCTGTGCAGGAGTGGAAGGAGGGATTTTTGTTAAGCGATGTGTTTAAAAACGGAACCCTTGAGGAACTCACATCGGCCGCAGCCTCAGTCGGCACCACGCTTGCCAACATCCACAGCTTTGCGTTTCCTGATTCGGGCTTTTTTGACAAGGAACTGAAGGTAACTCAGCCATTCAGCATGAACGGTGAGCGGTTTCTCTCATTCATCGAACAAAGCCTTTTTCATGAACCATGCGGCAAATGGCTGGGCGATGAGCTTACACAAGCGGTATGGTCCTACTGCCAAACCTATGGCCCTTTATTGACGGAGAGTCAAGAAAGGCCTGTTCTTGTTCATTCGGATTTCAATGGCTTGAATATATTGATGCAGCATGGATCCACAGGATGCTCGGTGTCTGCTGTACTTGATTGGGAGTTCGCCTTTGCCTGGAGTCGGTACGTGGATATTGCCAACATGCTAAGGTATGAACAGGAGGGCTCAGCCTTTGAACAGCATTTTATTCGAGGCTATCAGGAGCAAGGCGTGGTGCTGGAGCCTAATTGGCGGCTGCTTGCGAGGCTTGAGGACCTCGTTGCCTTGTGCGATATGATGAACACCTCCACCCTGGATACCCCTAACCGAATGCGTGATCTGAGGAGCTTGATCGTCGGAACCGTCCTGTCCTGATATGAATCTGTTGGCAGCCTATCCTATTGTGCGACAAGCTTGCGGCTGGACGGACGCAGTGCCCACGACGCGATGACCAGTGCCAGGAAGACGAGCGGTTGGGCGGTGAGAGCAAGGCCGTCACCCGACAATGCATGGGATGCAGCCGCACCGCTGAGTTCGAAGAAAAAACCTGCATAAGCCCATTCCTTCAAACGCGGAAAGCGTGGGATCACGATAGCAATCACACCCAGAAGCTTCCAGACACCCAGGATGGTAGCTACATAGACGGGATAACCGAGCTGGTTCAATACGGCCACCTGCTGCTCGCCGTGGGTGACGAACAGGAAGCCGCCGATGACGAAGCTTGCTGGACCGAATATCGTAGTTACCCAATAAAGAATCGTTTTCATTTTTCCATTTCTCATTGTGAAATCTCCTTTTCTTACCTGATTAATTGTATTCCATCCTACAACTAGAAGACCGGTGAATAAGTCTCGCTGCGCGGCCAAATATCCTTCCGGGGTATTGCTTACGAAGCCAGTTTGCTTTAGCAAACTCTCAGCTGTTGAAATCGTGAAATTAGATGAGATTAAGCGGTTTATTCACGATTTCAAAGGCGAACGCTTACGCTTCTCCAGGATCATTTGGCCGCTGCGCTCGTTCTTCACCGAACTTCTAGAGTTTATCATAAAACATAGATTTGGGTTTCTTGTGGATTGCTAACAAAAAGGATGCAGCGCTTAGTAAGCGGCATCCTTTTGTGTCTGATCAGGCATTTTTATGTTTGATAGGAATGTAGATATCCATTTGTGCATCTGGCTTGTCGGGGTGACAGCGTTCATCGTAAAGCTCGAACTCCGGTGTCCCGGCGTGCTCGTAACCGGAATGCGGAAACCATTCCGCGAAAATCGATTTCCATGTGCTTTGTATGGAGGGGGAGAACTGATCATGCGGAACTTTCGGTGTTGTAAACACGGCATATTCGGCGGACATGAACTCACGACATACCAGGCCGTCGGGAACCCCTTCGAAATGTTCAGCTTCCATGCCGATCAAATAAGTGAAGGTTCCCGAATCCATATCGAAGCTGTGGCAAATCCCAAGCTCGACAGGGCTATCTGGATGGATGCGGTTCGGAATGGACCTGGACCAACCGTTCTGAAGATATTGCTGCCAAAAAGCCGGGATTTGCTGCAGGTTCTCCCCATTATTGGTTGAAGTGCGAATCTCATAACCTACAACTTTAAAAGCAGGTTTGGTGATGATGCGGTATTCCATACGAATGCCTCCTAAATAAGGATTGTACTTACGTTGAAGCACGTTCAGCTTTGAATACTTGGGTGGTCGGATCCCTTTCTTGCGGTAATCGGTTGGCGTCAGTTCGAACATGCGCTTGAAGGCACGAGTAAATGTTTCATGATTGTGGAATCCGTTCTCCAGCGCAATGTCAAGCATCCGTGCATCCGTGTAGGCTACCTGATAAGCAGAGAGCGCCAATCGTCGTTTGCGCACGTATTCCATCACCGTAACCTCCGCCATGGATAGGAAGACGCGATGAAAATGATAATCGGAGAGCCTCGCAACCTGCGCCAGTCGCTCCAGTGACAGCTCCTCGGCTATATGTGCCTCCACGTAATCGATGGTCGCTTGAATCTGCTTCAGATAATCTTCCTTCATGCGATCGGATGGCCTCCCTTTGTCTCCATTCTAGACGGTATTCGCGTTTACTTCTTGATAATTCTTGCTATATTTGAGTTGAAGGACAAGATAAGGCAGCAGCTGTTATAATAGGGCTAGTCCTGATCGAGGAGGGATGCATATGAAGTTCGGAATGCCTACATTGGTACAATACACTTCCATTGCTGAAAATGTCCAGTTGTGCAAAAAACTGGGTTTGGATTTTATCGAATTAAATATGAATCTGCCTATCTGCATACCCGAAAATTTAAGCTTTTCAGAAATAAGAACCTATCAAGAACAATACGGCGTGGAGTTTACGATACATCTCCCCGAAGAATTGGATGTATCCTCCTATCACCCTTCAATAAGGAAGGGGCACTTGGAACGCTGCAGACAAGCGATGGAATGGGCCCATTTATCAGGCATCCAAACCTTGAACATGCATATGAATAATGGGATTTATTTTACCCTACCGCAGACAAAAGTCTGGATCAATGAGCAGTACGAAACCAATTTTAGGGAATTGCTTCAAGATTCGTATGCAGAGTTTTATCAAATAGCTGCAGCCTATGATGTAGCCTTATGTATTGAGAATACAGGCAATTTTCAACTTCCTTATATTCGAAAAGCTCTTGATCAGTTAAGTGCTTTCGATAACTTTTATTTGACCTGGGATGTTGGTCATGATGCCAAAGCGGGCTTTGCAGAGGAATCGTTCTTCGCTCATTACAATAATCGCATTCATCATATGCACCTGCATGATTATAATGGCAAGTCAGATCATCAAGCTTTATATACGGGCATCGTACCTATAAATGACAGATTGGAATTTGCCCGGACACATGATTGTTCGGTCGTTATTGAAGTGAAAACGAGTGATTCCTTGGCACAATCCGTAGCTAGCCTAAGGGGAAATGGATTTCTATAATAAAGGAGACTACGACGATGGGTTGGGGTGAAATGCAGCTGATACCGAATGAATATAATGATGAATTTAGATCCATTGACGAAACCATCCTGAGACTTCTGAATGAACGCAAGCTGCTTGCTAACGGCAAACGGTACTTTCCGACAAAAGAAATTATGGAGGAATGGGCGACAAGCTATGAGTTGGACATTCCCACAATCAGTTGGCTGATGCACAGTCTTAATGAGAGAAGCCAGCCCAAGATGCCGAATGAACCAGGCGAACTGCTGAGTGTATTACCCATTATGAAAAAGGCAGTTGTCGATGGCTTTGAATATTCTTTGACACATGCCATGCAGCATAAGAACGCAAGTATTGTCTTTCTGGAAATTGAGCAAGTACAAGGTGAAGAAATGAATGGTCATGTTCGCCCGCAATTGCTGCTGGAAGTAAAAGGGAATCAGGAATACTATGTTCGTAGAAACGGCTCCCACGGCGGCGGGGGACAAGCTCAGGTACGCTTTATGGTCACGCCGCCGCTACCTAATAATATCAATGAATGCAGCTTAGGCTTGATTCCATATGCAGCTCCCATGGAGTATCCACCTAAGGAGATTATTTTGGATCAAGAGGTTGTTTTTGAATAAGATTCATTTACCTTTATCATTTCGATTCAGGATAATGCTATAATCAGGCATATAAGAAAATGCATAATGACCACTGAAAGTATAAGGGATGTACATGTTCAGCAAGGGGTCTTTTGAAAGGGAATATCACGATCATGATGAAACAGGAAGATTTTTTTGTCCGCAAGCATAACGAAATTGGTGTGTCTCTCAGTGAAATTCAGAAGCAGGCGGTCCGGCAAACGGAGGGTGCCCTGCTTCTTTTGGCGTCGCCGGGATCGGGGAAGACGACTACGATTATTATGAGAATCGGCTATTTGATAGAGGAAAAGCGTGTGCATCCATCACGGATCAAGGCCGTTACCTTCAGTCGAGCCTCAGCGGCGGATATGAAAGAACGGTTCAAACGATTTTTCCCTGAGCTACCGCCTGTCGATTTTTCTACTATTCATAGTTTGGCCTTTGAGGTCGTTCGTGAGCATTTTCGCAAAACGAGAATAACCTATCATTTGATTGAAGGGAATATGGAGCATGAGGAGCAGGGGAAAACGAGGATGGATGGGCTGCCGCTGCACAAAAAGCTGATCCTGCGGGACCTGTATACCAGACTCCATAACGAACCGATTACCGAGGATCAAATGGAGGAGCTGACCACCTACATCAGCTACATCAAAAATAAAATGGTTCCTGAAGAATCGTGGCCGCTGGTCAAATGCGAGGTGCCCAAAGCGGATCGGATCCTGTGGGAATATGAGCGCTTTAAACGAACAGGTACCGACAAGCTGCTGGTCGATTATGATGATATGCTGACACTATGCAATGAGATTATGGAGAGAGATCGAGAGCTGCTGAAGAAATATCAGCACAGGTATGACCATATATTGACTGATGAAAGTCAGGATACCTCGATGGTGCAGCATGCTATTATCGAAAAGCTGGTGCGTGAGCATGGCAATCTGTGTGTGGTCGCGGATGATGACCAATCGATATACAGCTGGCGTGGTGCGGAGCCGTCGTATTTGCTTAACTTTAAAGAAGCTTATCCGAAGGCTGTAGCGCTGTTCATGGAGCAGAATTACAGATCGTCTCAAGATATAGTCAGTGTGACTAATCAATTCATTAAGCGTAATCAGAATCGGTACGACAAAAATATGTTTACAAGCAACCCTTCACACAAACCGATTCTGATCAGAAGCTTTGCCGATTATCAATATCAGGTCAAATATTTGATTGAACAGGTTCAAGAGGTGGACAATCTGCGGGATGTTGCCATTTTGTACCGCAACAATGCTTCATCGGTCATTTTGATTAATGAATTTGAGCGGGCGGGTATTCCTTTTTATATGAAGGATCACGATCTGCGTTTCTTCTCCCATTGGGTTGTGAAGGATATTTTGAATTTCATGCGGATGACCTTTACGGACAAGCGTGCCGATATTATGGAAGCTATTCATACCAAAATCAGCGGGTACATTACGAAGCAGCAAATGTCCGTTCTGAAGGAGATCAATAATAACGAATCCGTCTTTGATAATTTGCTGAATCATGTGGAGCTGCAGGATTATCAGCGAAAAATATTGCTGGAGTGCAAGGAAACCTTGGCTCAGATGAAGGATATGCCGCCGCTGAATGCGATCCAGGTAATACGTACCAGACTGGGTTATGAGAAAGCGATTGAGAAGCTGAGTGAGCGGCTCGGATTCCGCAAGGATACAGTGATCGGGATTCTGAACACGTTGGAAGGGATCGCCACCACCTTGGACACGATGACCGATTTTGCTCAGCGTCTGAAGCATCTGGAGTCCGTCATGAAGCAGTCCAAATTCCAAAGAGAGGACAATGTCGTCACATTCTCGACCTTGCACAGCTCCAAGGGTTTGGAATTTGAACGGGTATATATGATCGACCTGATTGATGGAATTCTGCCTTCCTCTGAAGATATCGAGAAGCAGGCGAAGGGGGATTTGGCGCTTATGGAGGAGGCAGTCCGCTTATTTTATGTAGGCATGACACGAACCAAATCGCAGCTGGAGCTGATTACCTACAAAGAGCGTGATGGAGAGAAGGTTAGCGGGTCTCAATTTGTGACGGCCGTTCAGCATATCCTGAGTCCTCCCAAGCCGATCTCTCCCCAAGATAAATCTGTGAAACAGGTGAAGCGCAAATCCGATATTCCCGACAATCCCAACGCGATCAAACGTAAGGCGGATCTGGGCGTAGGGCAATTTGTAAAGCATCGGGTTATCGGTCATGGGGAAATTACGAGCATCGAGGAGGATCGGGTACACATTCGTTTTAAAACGGGAATTAAAGCTTTATCGATTACCATGTGTATGGAGCTCGGCGTGTTGGAGCCGGTGGATGGAACTCCTCAGTCGGAGTAGATTCTTTCTGGAGTCTGATGGATTTTAACACTTAAAACCAGGCCCATCGAGATCATATTTGTCAGTAGTGAGCTGCCTCCATAGCTGATAAACGGCAGTGCAATGCCTGTTTAGGGCATTAACCCGATATGCATGGCAATATTTTCAAAAATTTGCAGCGTAAACATCGATATAACACCTATGACGACGTAGGTACCTTCTAATTCTGAGCGATTGATCGCGATTCGGATCATCCTATAAATTAGGATAAAATAGAGCAGCAGCAGCGCGGAGGCACCAAGAAAGCCGAATTCCTCACCGATAACAACAAAGATCGAGTCAGCGTAATCATAAGGAATATATCCTCTGTGCACCAACGTACCCTTTTGATAACCATCTCCTGTCAGCTGCCCGGCAGAGATAGCCTTGATGGAGTTTACGACGTGCCAGCTATTGTCAGGATCGTTTTTGGGGTCAAGGAACGTCTGAATCCGCTGCATTTGATGCGGCTTCACTATTTTGGAAAACAGCGGAGATCCGGACAAGTAGAGCGTTGTTACTCCTGCGACAAGAACACACACGGCAACAAGGCCTATAATGACGTGAGTCAGTCGAATATTGCCGATCCAGATCATACCTACAAATATAGCAACAAATACAATCGAGGTTCCAAGGTCCGGCTGTTCAAGCACAATGAAAAAAGGAACAAATACGATAGCGGCCATGGGAAGGAGATCCTTGAATAAATGCAGGGAATGACCTTCTCTTTTTTTCATCCATTTGGCGAGCAAGACAATAACGCAAATCTTCATGATTTCCGAAGGCTGAAAGGCCATAAAACCGATGTTCAGCCAACGTTTGGACCCGTTGATATCCATCCCTTTAGCCATAACTAACAAGAGCAGGATAATGCCAATGACGTAGATAATGATCGAGAGATGATTGACAATGATTCTGTAGTCGATAAGAGCAACACCGATCATCACAATAAAAAGCACACTGAAGGTAACGGCATTGTTAATATGCAGTCCATTGTAGCTGGTTCCCGCAGTGGCACTGAATATAACAGCCGTACTTATGATGAGGAAGCTGAATAAGACCCATAAGATGGGCTGATCCAGCTTTTTTAATTTTTCTTTCATATGATCACTCCGTCAAACATGATGTTGTGGTGCAAGCTCCTGCATGATACCGAGTAGTCCTGCCAAGTGAAGGCATGACTATTTCCTTATACCGCTGGCAAGTCAGTTTACGGGGGCGTGATGTCCCACAAGCAATCACCATTTGGGCTGGGCGGCATAAGGTAGGAGATGGTATTCATTATGGATGAAATGGGGGCATCTACATGCATTGGATTTCTATTATCTTCATTGCTTTAGCTTCCAATCTGGATAATCTTGGAATAGGTATCTCATTCGGCATCCGCTCGACCAGGATACCGGCATTATCCAATGGGATTATTGCGGTTATTACGATGCTGGGTACCTATGTGTCCGTAACCCTGGGAGAATATATGACAGCCTACATGCCCGGGTTTGCAGCTAACCTGTTGGGTGCATTCATGATCTTGTTTATCGGGGTTTGGGGTATAGTAAGCAGCCGTCGGCGTGCGCAGGCTCCCGAACCGTCTGCTGCTGGCGGCCATAGTCTGATTGATGTTATCCATCAACCTGCAACGGCTGACGTTGATCTGAATAAAGTCATTTCGTGGAAGGAAGCATTAACCTTGGGCTTGGCTCTGGCCTTGAATAATATGGCGACCGGATTTGGAGCTGGAGCGACGGGTGTCTCCCCTCTATGGACGACAGTGGCTGCGGGATTATTTTCAATTGTATTTATTAGCTGTGGCACGCGGATCGGCTTGATGGCTGCCAAAACCTGGGTGAGCCAATATGCTGATCTAATCGGTGGCATCCTGTTAATTCTTATAGGTATTTACGAAATGGTAGCGTAAGCAATACACAGACTGGTAACGGCCCCGCTGTATGGTTATCGAGGGCATAGCTTTCAGTATACCGCCGCCGATGGGGGATGTACAGTACTTAACGGGTTTCAGCCAGGGATAGGAGAGCTGCTGTACAGCAGTGGCGATATGGGATTTTGTTGAAATTGAACAATCATCGATGAATAGTTGAGAGGGAGGCAATCATGCTGAAAGGCCGCCACGATATGACGGCCGATCGGATAGAGGGTTGTTCGGAGGCGTGCTTAACCTGCTGTATACAGCCGAAGCAGCTGATCCTGAGTCAGCCGGATGTTGAGGGAATCGAGATTCTCCTGAAGCTGCTCCGGCTTGCTGGCTGCGATGATGGATAGGGTAGTCGGGGTGCTCTGGAGGAGCCACGCCAGGACGATTTGATTTAGGGTGCCACCGGTTTCCTGGGCTACTTCGGATAAGACGCTGAGTCTTGCTTGAGCATCCTCACTCTCATACTGCTTCGGAAGCGGTGTATCGCTGCGGGTGTAGGAACCATTCAGTAAAGGCGAATAGGCTAGCAGGGAGAAATCATCATGGGTTTGACAATAGTTCAACAGCTCGTCATTCGCACTGATTTGGACACCAAAGTCCGCACCAGGCTTTGGTCGAAGATACGTATATCTTTGCTGTATGCAGCTGTACGGTGCCCAATGATGGGATTTGCTAATAATCCGCGCTTTCTCTACTCGCCACGTATGATGGTTGCTGCAGCCTAAGGCTCTAACTTTTCCGGCACGGACAAGCCTATCGAATGCTTCCATCGTCTCCTCAAGCGGCGTATTGACATCATCGATGTGAGCGTAATAGAGATCGACATAATCGGTCCCGAGCCGTCTCAGGCTTCCGTCAATCGCTTGTTCAATGGCCTTGCGTGACAAGCCTTCCATACTCTCAAAGCCGCCCCCTGGAATCGTCGGTTGGGCGCCTACCTTGGTTGCGAGAACGATGTGCTCCCGATTTCCCCGATCCTTCAACCATTGACCCAGCAGCAGCTCGCTTTCTCCGCCCGAGCAGCCTTCATTCCAAAATGCATAATTATTGGACGTGTCCAGAAAGCTGCCGCCAGCATCGACATATTGATCGAGCAGTCGATAAGACGTTTCTTTATCCGTACGAGATCCGAAATTCAAACATCCCAAGCCGAGAGCGCTCACTTGTATCCCTGTATTTCCTAATAACAGCTGCTGCATCCAAAAGTCTCCTTTGTAAAAATGAGTGATTGAGGTCAGCCCGTTATCGGTTTCTTTTCATGCTGCGACATTTCCCATGAACGGTAATACCCGATTTTATCACTTAGCAGAGCAAGGGTGGTTTGCAGCTCCTGGTACTGCTCAAGCAATTTACGCTCATGAGCTTCCAATAATACGCACCGATCTGCAATGGTGGAGTCCCCTTGACGGACTAAGCTGGCAAATTGCTGCATCTCGGCGATCGGCATCTCGGTAGAACGCAAGTGTATTAACAAAACAATCCACTCGATATCATTCTCCTTATAAGAACGCCGCCCGTTAGGTGTACGATGGACTGGATCCATCAGACCGATTCGTTCATAATAACGAAGCGTATGTACACTTAAATCCGTTCGGTCAGCAACCTGCTGAATCGTTAATTCCATATCCATAGTAAATGGCCTCCTCATAAATGGATCATACAAGTTAGAGCGCGCTCGAAGTCAAGCGTATAAATTTTCAATGAGTGCCCCTTGTGTAAACCGATCACCTAATAATAGCTCTTTGATTTGTTCTGCCGCAAATTGCGGAGTAGTTAGCATCCCCTTGTCTTTGACCTGATTGAAAAGAACGGAGGAAGCAAATGTTTCTTGGTCGGCATTTCTTGCCTCCTCCTGAAGATGGGTATCAATCATTCCCGGCCAGACAGATACGACCTTCACCGCGTTATCCTTGCTGCCTTGTTCAAGAGCGACCGAGCTTGAGAATACGTCCAACCCGGCCTTGGCAGTCGAATAACAGCTCATGCCGGGAACGAGATGCTTGGCAGATGCGGACGAAATATTTAATATTCTTTTATCTATGGGCAGATGGCTGGAATGATGTATGAACAATGAGGTTAAGACGATGGGGGCCAGCAGATTAATGTGGATATTGTGGATGATTTGATCTACAGGGCTGTTCTCAATGGGAGCCAATGGGGCAACGACGGCCGCGTTATTGACCAAATAGATGGATTCCGCCTTGACTGGATCGATCTTATCAAAGATGGTATTTATGACGGTTTCAATTCCGTGTGTATGATTCAAATCAAATTGGATATAATCGAGACCCTTTCTTGCAGCCAGCGATTCGTTGGGTGTTCGGGAAATACAAAAGAGATGATGTTCGTCAGAAATCAGCTGATGGGCAAGCGCTTCGCCAATACCACGGGATGTACCTGTTAGTATAAAGTATTTCATAGTTCAATACCTCCATTAATTAAATAACTGATCAGTCAGTTTATTTATATGATATAATGGGTATTATTGTCAAGTTGTCGATTAGCCGAAATACGATATACATATTTATTTACGATCCGGGGTGATTCACATGGCGCGAACTGTTAATGAAAAGCTGAGGGAGGAGCGGCGCAAACAAATCATGGATGCCGCAACTGCGATGTTCTCTCGGCAAGGCTTTGCAGAAAGCACGATTAAGGACATTGCCAAAGAGGCAGGCATTAGTCATGCATCTGTATTTTTATATTTTGCGAACAAAGAAGACTTGTTTCACAAAGTGGTTGTGGAGCACCTGGATGCAGCGAAGAAGGCGTACCAAGCGGAATTGCTTGTGGAAGGCCCGCCTTTATCCAAAATCTATGCGCTTATTGAAGGCCAGATCGAAAGGCAGTTAAAGAACACTAGCTCTATCAGTCTGATCCAGTATGTAGTTGGATATCCGGAACGGTTTCCGGCTTTGGCAGCCGATTTGAAGCAGTTTGTTGCCGAGTTTGTCGATACGTTGATTCCGATCATTCAAGAGGCTCAGCAGCTGGAGCAAATTCAATCCGGTGATGCCTATTACATGGCATGGTCATGGTTTTCTTATATTAGCGGTATTGGCATGTGTCATATGGAGTATAGCGAAGAGGGTAGTCGAGCATTGGTGACGAATGGGTTGCGGATATTTGGGCCGAAGTGAGGGCGCAATGGAAGAGAGAGGGTTCTGATTGTATGTTGGTTATACAGTGGGAATGAGGATTCCGAAAGGACTGTGGAAAAAGCCTTTCGCGAGGACTACCACCATGCCTAGGTATCAGGGATATAATGTATAAATGAAGCTTGAACTCTTGCTAAAGCATTCAATAACAATAAAAAGGAAAATGCCAAAAAATGTCGAATTATTACAAGACATTGACTTATAGGACGGTATACTGTTATGCACAACTATGACTTTTTAAATTTATCAGCAATTGAATTTGAAGATTTAGCTAGAGACTTGCTCCAAAAGCAATTAAATATATATTTGGAAAGCTTTACTGAAGGAAAAGATGGTGGAATTGATTTACGAGGTAGTACTGATAAAAAGAAGAGTCTTTTGGTTCAATGTAAAAGATATAAAGATTTTAAGTCCTTAAAATCGAATTTAACTATTGAAGTTCCAAAGGTGAAAAAATTAAATCCCCAACGTTATGTTATAGTCACATCAGTAGGTTTAACGCCAAATAATAAAGCTGAATTAGTAAAAATGTTTGCACCTTATATTTTATCTACCACAGACATATTCGGTAAGAATGATTTGAATAATTTATTAGGACAGAATAATGATATTGAAGAAAAGTATTATAAATTATGGTTGTCAAGTACGACAGTGCTGAAAGCAATTTTACAAGCAAATGTAAAAAATCGTTCAGAATTCTTGGCAGATACTATTACAAATAGTATCAAGTTATTTGTTCAGAATAAGAGTGTAAATGAAGCGATTGATATATTAAATGATAACAATTTTATTATAATTTCCGGAAATCCCGGTGTTGGAAAAACAACACTGGCTAAGATGTTAATCTTTCAATACATGTCAAAAGGATATGAGCTAGTTGAAATAACTAAGGACATTGAGGAAGGAAATAAATTGTTTTCACCCGATCAGAATCAAGTGTTTTATTATGATGATTTTTTGGGGAGCAATTTTTTGGAGGATTCCATTGCAAAAAATGAAGATAAGAGGCTCTACAGTTTCATGGAAAGAGTAAAGATACATAATAATAAAAAGTTAATAATGACCACAAGGGAATACATTCTTAAACAAGCTCAGCAGAAGTATGAAGTCTTAGGAAGACAGGATGTTGATTTAGTAAAGCATATTTTGGACTTAGAAAGCTACACAAAGATTGCAAAGGCTGAAATTTTTTATAATCATTTGTTTTTTTCGGAACTTCCAGAGGAATATATTACTTCTATAGTTTCAAATAAAGGGTATTACAAAATTATTAATCATCTCAATTATAGTCCGCGTGTTATTGAGTTGATGACATTCAGGCTTAATAAGCAGCTAATTCCTCCTGATAAATATTTAGATCATTTTTTAATATCATTGACAAATCCGAGTGAAATATGGAAATCTGCTTTTGAAAATCAAATAAGCGAATTATCAAAATATATTTTATATGCGTTGTTATTAAGTAATAGCCCGATTTCAGAAGAAGGGCTAATTCTGTCAGTAAAAGGGATGATTGCTTATGATTCTCTTAAATTCAATCTATTATTGAAGAGAGGAGATTTTTTAAACTCTTTAAAAGAGTTAGAAAATACGTTTATAAAAATAACGAGGGGAGTTAATGGTGAGAATTTTATCCAATTCCAAAACCCTTCAGTTAAAGATTTTTTAATTTACTACATTGAGTTTGATAATGATTTAATTGAAATGATTATAAATAGTATGATTTTTTTTAATCAATTATTTACCATTTTTGATCCGTATGATAGAAGAGAATGGAGTCTGTATTCGTTTGGTTCTTCAGCGTCTAGTCGTAAAATTAAGTTAAACGCAAGATTAAGAAAATGTATAGAAAATAAAATTATTATTGATTTTGACAAGATGATAATAGTCGGATATGCTCCCGAAAACTCGTATAACGAAAAGTTAATTTATATTAATCGCTATTATAACTACAGTAACAAAGATATCAATTGTTTTTTAGCTGATAAAATGAAAAATGTTGATATTACTTTATTTGAAGCTGATGAACGAGAGACATTTGTTTCAATGCTCAAAAAGCTACAACATGTATTGAACTTTAATATAACAAATTTTATTGTTAGTTATACTAATTGTATGTCTTCTTTAAGTGATGTTAGAGGTTTGATTGAACTTGCTAGTATCTATCCTGAAGAATATGCAACTTTCTATGATAAATATGGTAAAGGTATGACAGATTTAATAGCCGTAGCTATTGATGATGATGTGAGTAATGTAGATGATACCGAGGATGACATAAATGGATTAATCGGTGAAATTGAGGATGTTAGCAATTTCTTTGAAGTAGAGATGAAAAGCGTTTTTACTTATTTAATGGAAAAACTAGAAGATCTAGAAAATGATATGTCCGATTATGCCGATCATAGACTAATTACTAAAAGTGAAGAAGCATTAGATCAAAAGATTGAAGATTTGAAGATAGACAATATGTTTAACTCACTCTTAAAATAGCTCCTTTAATTACCACAACTCAAATTGTTAGGAAGTGAGTTCATGGATTTTAGTTCATTGAAAGAAATAAAAGACTTGACTAAAGGTAATAAGATAATTTGCATTTTCTCAATAAAGATTAAATTGGAATAACGTTACATTATTACTAATTCAAACGTAATGAAGGATGGTATTAAGATGGATCAAGGAGATGTTTTTAAGATTATTCAAAAATATACACAAGATGTTCCTTTAATATTAATTGGTACTGGAGGTACCATCCCTTATGGAATTCCCGGAATGTCACTATTATCAGAACATTTAATTGCTCAAGTCGGCACGAAATATAATTCTGATAAGGTTTGGTCCCTATTTCAAGAACGTTTAATGGATGGTAAGGATCTGGAGACTGCATTAACGGGTTTGAATTTGTCTGAACAGATCATGTACGATATTACACGAAGTACATGGGAATTAATCTCTCAATATGATCTGAAATTGTTTTATAAAATGTTAAAAAACGAAGTTATTTTGACATTAGGGAAATTATTAAAGGCTATGTGTGTACCTCATCCAATGCAAGTCAATGTAATTACTACAAATTATGATCGAGTTATTGAATATTCTTGCGACCAATTCAATATATCAATTAATACACTTTGCGACGGTCGTTATATGAGGCTGATTGATACTGAATTAGTTAAACGGAACTATAAAGTTAATTTATTGAAAGTCCATGGATCTTTAGATTGGTTTGAACATGAGAATGGTAATGTATACTCTTTACCATTGCAGAATAATATTCCTGAACAAATGCATCCTAAAATTATTCCACCTGGTTCTGAAAAGTATCGATCAATTGCGCAACCACCTTGTAGAGATGTGATACATATTGCTGATAATTTCATAGCAAAGGCCGAGAGCTTTTTATGCATCGGTTATGGCTTCAACGATGAGCAAATTCAAACTAACATAATCAGCGCAATTCGCAAGGGTAAGCCTATAGTGGTGGTAACAAAAAAATTATCAGACACTGCACTCACAATGATTTCTAAAAATGCTGTTAAATATGTGGTCATACAAGAAAGTAATACATCTGGCTACACGGATTTCTTAATGAAAGATGCCAGGCATACAGAGAAAGGCGAATTTTGGAAAATAGAAGATTTTTATAATATCCTATATTAATTTTAAGGGGGGATCTAAATGGCTATTTTGAATTTTCCTGATGCTCAATCAGTTGGAAAAGTACAAAGTGTGGATACTTCCTCTGTGGTAGTGAAGGTCAATAGAAGTGATATGCTTTCAAAATTACAAGTTAATCATCTTGTAGCTATTCGTGCATCTAAACGTGGTCAGCATCTTATTGGTCTAGTTGTTAAGATTATGCGAAAATTTGATGAGGAAATAGAACCAAATAATGACGAAGATTCTCGTTCTAACGATATCGTCAAAATAACTTTAATCGGAACGTTTTTTGATAAAATTGGACTAAGTACTAACCAATTCAAGCGTACTTTAGAGTCAGTACCAGAAATTGATGCTGACTGTTTTATCATGGATGATGTAACTCTGACTAATTTTATGGGGGTAATATCTCAAAGTAACGCAGATGCTAAAAATCCTTTGTTCATTGGTACTTATACAATCAATGAGAATGCGAAAGCTTGGTTAGATGGTAATAAGTTATTTCAACGCCATGCCGTCATTGTCGGTAGTACTGGCTCAGGAAAGTCGTATACTGTTGCCTCTTTAGTTGAACAGATTGCGCAGCTAGATTCGGCAAATGCAATTCTGTTTGATATTCATGGTGAATATGAACCAATTAAAGGAAAAGGAATCAAACATTATAAAATTGCTGGGCCTGCAGACAATGTTAAAGATAACAGCATGTTTTTGCCATATTGGCTACTCACTTACGATGAAATGTTATCATTGATGCTTGATCGTAGTGATAACAACGCTCCTAATCAGGCAATGATTTTTAGTAGAACAGTTTTACAAGAAAAGGAAGTGTTCTTAAAAGATAATGATAAATTGTCTTTACTAGAAAATCTAACTATAGATAGTCCGGTTCCATATAAGATTAGTGAACTTATTAAAAATTTAGAAGATTTAGATACAAAGATGGTACCTGGGGCAGCTGGTAAAGAAAAACAAGGAGAGTTCCATGGTAAGTTGTCCAGATTCATACAAAGACTTTCTGCAAAAATAGAAGATAAACGTTTAAATTTTATGTTTTCGCAAGAACCAGCCTTGCTACAATATGATTTTATGAATTCACTTTGTAAGGAATTGATGGCACCCGCCTCTCAGGGAGGAGGAGTTAAAATTATTAACTTCTCAGAAGTACCTTCTGATGTTTTACCACTAATGGTGTCTTTGATAGCAAGGATTGTATTCTCAATTCAACAATGGATAGACAAAGATAAAATTCATCCTATTGCTTTATTTTGTGATGAAGCTCATCTCTATATCCCTGCTAATGTACAACAAGGGGTTGAAGCCTCTAGTTTATTAAGTTTTGAACGAATTGCAAAGGAAGGAAGAAAATATGGGGTCGGCTTAGTAGTTATTACCCAGAGACCATCTGAGGTTAATCGTACAGTACTTAGTCAAAGTAGTAATTTTATCGCTATGCGTTTAACGAATGCAGATGATCAAAGTGTTGTAAAAAAACTCCTTCCAGATAGTTTAGGGAACTTTGCGGAATTACTGCCAATTCTGGATATCGGAGAAGCATTAATCGTAGGAGATGCTAGTTTACTGCCAAGTAGAGTTAAAATAGCTGAACCTAAACAGCGACCCAATAGTGCTACAGTTAAATTTTGGGACAAATGGTCAGAGGGTGTGGTTCCTGATGTAATATCTATTGCTGTAGAATCATTACGTAAACAGTCCAAGTAGCTAAAACTTGGCTCAACAGAGGATTCAAGATAATGGCTTGTAAACCTTGAATAGTATTGAACGATCACAATATTTCCTACTCATATATAGATTCTGAATGTTTATTACATGTCATTGAGTTGAGATTATAAGGAACTAATCACTCTTTTCGAGAACGCCAATAAAAGGTTTCTCCTATATAGAACAAGAAAAATTAATCATCAGTAGTGTAGCTGAACGAACTTATGCGGAACGTTAATGATTTATCTTCAAGAGGAACTAAAGGGAACTGCTTATTCAAAGATATTATGTAGATGTCGAATATAACAGAAGCAATGGAAAAGTGAAGACTATCATAAATGAACACATTGAAGTGATACCAATTAATTGCTACATAAGAATTTATAGTAGAGGCAAGGGCATTTATCAAGATAATTTGATTGCTTTAGAAATGGAAAAATCGCTAAATAGAGAATCAGAAAATATTAAGGACAAGAACAGGCTAATCGCCTTAACTAAAGATAAGCTTGATGATGTCTGGTCATTAAGTCTTCCTGAACATGTATGTAGATACGGATTAGGAGTTTATTATGAAATCGCAGCGAAGAGGAAAGAATATATGGGGTATTATATAAAAGGAAAGTTAACATATACAAAAATGCTTGCTTTTGATCAAATCTAAGAGCACTTAACTTCAATTTATTTCAAAGAGGTGGTAGAGGATTTGAAAGATACAGAGTATATGTTAAAAGGATTAAGTGGAGGAGAATTACAGCGGCTTGCATTTGAGCTATTACCAAGAATTAATCATGAATTGGAAGGGCTTATTCATAGCGGAGCAGTTGAAGGTACCCACAAAACCAGAAAGGGTACACCCGATATGTGGAAGGAATCTGACGAAGGTTATCTTGTTTATGTTCAAGTGACGACTGATTCCAAATACGGGAAAGTGTATGAGGATCTTTCAAAAAGCGTCGAGCGACTTTTGGAAGAACACAGAGCAGAAGGTGCACTTTGTATAGCATTTGTAAGTACCGAACCTCAGTCTAGTGAAGTACTTCGATGTCAAACGTTATGCCAACAGAATGGCTGCCGATTTGAAATTTTTCATAATAGTAAAATTGCAAAAGCGTTGGATCAAGTGTTTAACCACGATTTACGAAAATATTTTTTAAATATAACACCGGAAATTAAAAAAAGTGAGAAAGCGGTTTTGATTACTCCAGTACAGAAGAGTGAGCCATCTTCAGATCCCCGAGTTTTTATTGGAATAGGAGTGATTCTGAGCGTCATTACAATGGTAATCTATTTAAGAAATCAGCCTCTTATATTCTGGACAGGAACTTCAATTTTTGTTGTAATGGTTATTAATTCCATATATCGAATATACACCCTTAAAAAGAAAAATGTATTCCACACATTAGATTCGAAATATAAGAGAGCACTTTGGACTCCTGTATTTAGTTGGGTAGGAGCTGTGGGGGCTATGAGCATTACAAAATTCCCCATTTACAGTTCTGCACAAATTGAATTGGTTAAAGAGGAAATAATACAGAATGGAATGCACGGCATTGTACCGCGTATTATTGAGATGTCCTTTCAGAATCCGATGGATTTGGTTTTTCTTTTAGGACAAGCACTATCTTTGTGGTTACTTGCTTTTTTATCTTTGCTCCTACTTACATTTGAAGTATTTCATACCACACATCTTATTCTGAACAAACGTAAACATTCAAAGAGTGTTGTGTTAAAACTCCTTGGTTGGATTAATAAACGAACTTCATTCTCGCAGTCTTTGATTTTCTTGAATTGCTATTTAATCGTAGTGAGTATTTTATTCGGAAGTGGTCTTTTTGCAATTTTTATTCAGTATTTTCAAAGTTCGACATCATCAGTTTTGAATCAAGCGATGTCATTGATTAAATGATTCGAAGTTCAATATTTATTATCAGAGGAGTTTCTATATGTTTAACTTAGTGGCCACACTTTTTCTTTTCTGAATACTTTGGTGTACTAGAACATAAAAACTTAAAACTTAAAAAGCTTTGTCCCAGAAAGTACTTCTCCTCTGTTCCCTTAACGTACATAAACCCTCTCACCACTCGTAGAGAAGAGGTCGTTGCTAGTAACTTTCAAATAATTTTGGTAGGATTTCTGGTAGGGAATGAGACATTAGACTTCCCGCGGCACATTGACAATGAAACACCTTCAATTTCAGAAAATCGCTCAAACCCTTGCCACACAAGACTTTACGCCTTAGTTTTCCTTTATGCTCAACCTCTAAAAAACCACCAAAATCCCCGAACCCACGCCCCATTGGCTGGGTTCCTTTTTTTACATGCCAAATTAACAAATCCACCTTCTTTCACCCCTCACTCCTTCACAGCTCGCCACCTCGTCAACAACTGCTCACGACGCTGAGCGGCAACATCAAACCGATACGTAACCAACAGATTCTCCAGCTTCACATGAGAGAGTAGAGGATGAACCGGAATGTCGGGAAGTACAGGGAGCGAGAAGGCGGCATTCATGTAATCGGTTTGTGCTTCCTTGGACAGGACGAAATCGACGAGCTTTTTGGCTGCTGTGGTATTGTTCCCGCTTTTCAGGATGGACACAGCTCCGATCTCCCAACCGGCCTGGGGCGGAATAAAGGAGTGGATATCATAGCCTGAATTCGTAAAGCGAAGCTGATCACCCAGAAAGCATACGACTGCGGCGACATCGCCTACGGCAAGCCGTTGGGCCGAAGTAATTCCGGCGAATGTGGTCGATGAGCTTTGCTTTTTCAAAGCTTGCATCAATTGAATGGCCGCATCTTCTCCACGCTGCTGTGCAAGAGAGGCCAACAGCGTATAGCCGGTGCCGGAGGTTTCAGGGTCCGGAATTTCGATTTTGCCTTTTAATTCAGGCAGGAGTAAATCCTCATAACGCTGCGGCAGTGGTAAGGAGGCGAGCTTCGGATCGCGCTGCCATATTTGTTGATTCACACCGATCGCAAGCGCTCCCATATACATGCCCGTCCAATAGCCTTCTTTATTTTTATACTGCAGCGGGATGTTATCGCTCTTCGGGGAGAAGTAGCTTACGGATTTGCCGCTGTTTCTTAATTGCTCATGGAGGTCAGCTGGTCCACCCAGCACGACATCAATTCCGCTTTTGTTCATGGTCAGCAGATGATAGCTGGCTTCCCCGCTGGACATGCGAATGATTTCGTACGCTTGCTCGGTCTGCTTTTTGAACTTTTCCAACAGGATCCGGCCTTCATCCTCCTGAAAAATAACATAAACCTTGAGCGGCTGGTTATTGGGGCTGCCCGAGTACAACGTATAGATAATGATCACGCTTGCCAGCAGCATCAAGAATACAATGCCTTTTTTCCACATCCCAACCGCCTCCTCCACATACACAGGCAAAAAAGGAAAACGGTTGTTTTCCTTTCATAGCTCTTATTTCAATCTCTTATTTCTATCTTTTATTTTAATCTATTTCAATTGCTGATTTTAATCAAATGAATTTTATTGGCTGAGGCATGTATTTTTACGATTCCCTGATAAGAGGTCTGACCAATGTCATACACATCGACAATCCACTCTTTACCGTCATCGCCAGCAAGGAAATACCGCTCCTTTTCACCGAGAAACATGGAATAGGTGACTACGACTCCATCCATAATAAATTCTCCTGCATCGGGTCCGTTGATACGCATCGACTCCGGTCGGATACTTAATAGAACATTCTCTCCAACCGTAAGCTGCTCATTGGTTTGAACGGTAACGGTATCATTTTTTTTGCCGTATTTGACAGTCGCCTGATCGCCTTCGAGTTGCAAAACGACCGCATCGACAAAATTTGTCGTTCCAATAAAATCGGCTACATATTGGGTGCGAGGCTTGTAATAGATTTCATGAGGGGTGCCGTACTGATCGATCGCCCCTTTATTAAAGACAACGATATGATCCGACATCGATAAGGCTTCTACCTGATCATGGGTCACGTAGATGACCGTTAAGCCCAGATCGAGCTGAATATTTCTCAATTCGACCCGTACCTCTTCACGCAGCTTGGCGTCCAAATTACTGAGCGGCTCATCCAGCAAAATAATCGGAGAGTCCATGACGAGTGCGCGGGCCATAGCCACACGCTGCTGCTGTCCACCGGACATCTGATGCGGGTAGCGTTCCTCCAGTCCGGTCAGCTTTACTTTGGCTAATGCGGATTTTACCCGATCCTGGATTTCACCTTCAGGGCGCTTTTGAACATCCAAGCCGTAAGCTACATTATCAAACACAGTCATATGAGGAAACAGCGCGTATTCCTGGAATACCATGGGGGTTCCTCGTTTATAAGGAGGCAAATCGTTCATCAGCTTGCCATCGATCCAGATTTCCCCTTCATCGACCGTATAGAAGCCCGCGATCGAACGCAGCAGGGTTGTTTTTCCGCAGCCGCTCGGACCCAGGAAAGTAATGAATTTGCCACGTTCAATCTGCAAGTTAATATTTTTCAAAACGTGATTGACGCCGAACACTTTATTCACGTTTTTGAGATCAAGTAATATTTCTGTACCCATTATTCCCACTCCCAGCCTCTAGAAATCAAATATCTTCACTTTAGAACGGAAAATCAATTTAATGATACCAAGCGTACCCAATGTTGCGCCCATCAGTCCCACAGCAACTGCGGCAGCCCAATAATAGGTGCCTGTCTCTGCATAGTTGAAAATGGATACTGCCGCAACAACCCATTGAGGTGTGATTAAAAAGACAATGGTACTTAAGGTGTTCATATTTTTCATAAACGCATAAACGAAATTCGCGACGATCGTTTTTTGCAGCATCGGAAATACGATTGTTGTTAATGTTTTGCGGCTGTCAGCGCCAAGATTCATCGAGGCTTCTTCAATGGATTTATCCACCTGCTTGAAGGAAGCACTGAGACCACGATAACCAACAGGCATCTGCTTGAGCAGCATCGCTACGATAATTAAGACAGCAGAACCTTGCAAAATAATGGGTCCGGAGCTGAAGGCTACGATCAATGCGAGTCCTACGAAGGTACCTGGTAAAGCGATAGGCAGTACAGCCGTGAAATCCAGCAATTTTTTGCCTGGGAAAGGCTTGCGTACTACGACATACGCTAATACGAGCCCAAACGCTACAGCAAGAAGGGAGCTGATTAAGGAGAGCACCAAGCTGTTAAGCACCGCAGGACTGGAAGTGCTGAACACAACCTTCATCATATGATCGAGCGTGAACGTATTGTCTCGGCCAAAGTTTTTCGTGAAAGCGAACAAGATAGTAATGGCAAACATCGCAATAATGAAAATGGACATCAACGTATTAAACGAAAAGAGCATGATATCGGTTTTTTTGGAGGTGGTCACCCGATTCAGGCCGGAAACAGGTTTGCCTGTAATGGTCGAATAGGAGCCTTTAGACAACAGTTTGTTTTGAATAACGAAAACAAGCAGGGCTGGAATGACCAAGATGATCCCCATAACCGAAGCGAGTCCAGGTTGGTTATTAATGATTTCACCATAAATTTCAACAGCCAGTAGGGTATAGTTGCCTCCAATCAGCTTCGGATTACCAAAATCGGCAAAACAGTTAATGGCTACAAGCAAGAAGGCATTGATAACACCCGGAAGCGCAAGCTTAAAGGTAATCGAGCGAAACAGCTTAAAGCCCCGAGCGCCCAGGTTTTGTGCAGCAACCTCCAGGTTCGGTGAAATCGAACGTAGGACGCCGGTTATTGTCATATACGCAAGCGGGAAATAGGAGATGGTTTGAACAATCCATAGTCCAGGTAACCCGTATAAGTCCAGCTCAACATTAAACCATAATTTCAAATATTGGGACACCATGCCGCCTCTGCCGAACAACAGCAGAAAAGCCAAGCCACTCATGACCGAAGGAGCCAAAAGAGGTAAGAAGGCAATAAAGCGGAAAAACTTTTTACCTTTGATGTTGCTGTAGTTAATCGCATACGCATAAATGAAACCGAATATGGTTGCTGTGATCGCAGATAGCGAGGAGCTAACTATTGTATTCATAAGTGCTGTGCCGTAACGGCCTTTGCTAAAAAAAGTGATCCAGTCTTCGCCACTAGGGATAAAAACGACAAACACGAGTGGATAGACAACAAATAAAAGTAGAATGATAAAGCTGATCAATACAAGCATGAGTGAAGAGGGATCCCTGACGAGCCGGCCGATCGACTCCCCGATGCCTTTTTTTTCTTTCATCATAGGGGGAGAGCTACCACCTTTCTGAATCTTCCAATGGAGACATAGCAAGACATTGACCGTCCTGCTATGCCGCAATGGTTCAACTTATTTCAAATCCTTTAATGCATCCTGCAATACTTTTCTTTGCTCGGCTGCCGTCCATAGGCTGTACGATTTATTGTATTTGGTCGTTTTGATATCGACGCCGCCTGGTGGAACTGGAACGCCCGGCTTCACGGAGACGGAATAGGCAGATTCTGTGTAAATTTTGCCTGGTTCAGCAGTTAACATATAATCCATCAGCTTTTTGGCTGCTGCCGTGTTAGGGCCATTTTTGACAATAGCTAATCCGCCTACTTCATAGCCAGCTGCTTCCGGTACGATGCTAATAATCGGATTGCCTTGATTTTTCACTTTGATTTGGTCGCCCAGGAACGTAATACCGATGGTATATTCGCCTTTACCGGCCTTTTGAATCGGTTCGATACCGGATTTAGGTCTTTCCTTCAGGTTAGGCAGCAATTGAGTCATGTATTTCAGCATTTCATCCTTGCCCCATACTTGAGCGAGCGAGGCAACAGCTGTGTAGGAAGTACCGGAAGTAGCCGGATCGGACATCCCGATCTCGCCTTTATACTTAGGATCTAACAAATCTTTAAAGGTTTCCGGATAAGCAGCTGTTCCGTATTTTTCTTTCCAACGTTGAGTATTAATGCCGATTGCAATTGGATTTAAATAAAATCCAGTCCATGCGCCTTCTTTATCCTTCATGTTATCTGGAATATCCGAAGCATTCGGAGAGATGTAGTTCTCCAATGCGCCAGCTTTTTTCAATACCTCATGGGAATCTGCGGGACCACCCATCAGGAAGTCAGCTTGCGGCTTACCCATTTCATTTTGTACTCTTGAAACCGCTTCACCACTTGGCAAACGTAAAATGTCATAGTCAATGCCGGTATCCGCTTTAAACTTATCCATGATTTTGCGTGCTTCTTCCTCTTGGAAAATCGAATATACGGTTACTTTGCCTTGAGCCTTGCCGCCAAACACGCCGGATTTGTACATAAAGAACCCCGCTATAAGCACAATTACAATTACTGATAAAACTATGACAGGTGTATTATTTTTCTTTCTAGCCATGCCATCCATCATCCCTTCAAATTGTTATGAGGCATCGTTCAATTTGAAATAGGCTCTTTGGTTGGTCTCATCCAACAGGTCGAATACCACAATGTAAGCGTTATTGTATCGGTCCAGATGTAGCCAATGCTGCTTGGACTTGGAGTCATCTGTGAGCCGTACAACATAGTGGGCGTCAGGCCGCTCTGCCAGGTAATCAAAATGGCTGAAGTCGATGACGCGGATAGCCGAACGCATTTTGGCGGTAAGCGCTTCCCGTTCAACACTTGTTAGCAGGGTAAGCTCACCTTGCTGCAAAGAGAACACATCGTTACGGGCATCGTCCATAGCGGCTCCAATAGTATCTGAAGTCAGCGTTTTATCGATGAGCGTACTTTGCAGCTTGCGAATTTCGGCACTGACATTGAGTGAATTGACTGATTCATCACCGAAACGAAAGGCGTTGGTCTCGACTTGAAAAGGAATGTCCTCCTGATCCAGATATGCCATTGAGCCTGTAAGCAGCAGTCGTGGAGATTTAGCTGGATTTTGCTGCTTGCCTATGGTCAATAGTCCTGAGAACGTATTGGATAATTTCAGAAGCTCCTTCGGGTCATCAATCGAGATGGTACCAAGGCCTGGGTAGGTGATATTGACGCGCATGGGAACTCCGGCTACCTTGTCGCGGTCATCCTGCTGAGGCGGAACGATGCGAACTTCATCCACAGGGATGCGAAAGGTATAGGCACACACGGCTATCAATATGCAGCCAACAACAACCTGTAGTAAAATGAGGCGAAACCATGAAAGCCCTTTCTTTTCCTCTGGCATTTACTTTACGCTCCTTTTATCTCAAAAAAATTGTAGGTTTGTATCAATTTTGTAACAACCTTTCACCAGAAAAGTCCCTTATTAAATTGCAGCTGTACTTCAGTTCCGACACCTGTCCGGCTGTTTATCACGATATTGCCGCCCTGCAGCTCCATTAATTGTTTGCACAACGGCAAGCCGAGCCCATGAGATTGAGCCGATATAATGCGGTCCTGCTTATGCTCAGACGGCACAAATAAGGTGAGCCTGTCCTGCTCGGAGATTCCTTTGCCGTTATCAACAATGCGAACACAGCCTTGTCCCTCATAATCCTCCAGCAAAATATCCAGATGTGTGCATTCGCTATGCTTAATCGCATTGTCAATCACATTGAATAGCACTTGCTGGGTACGTTCCGGATCCAGATACACATCGCATGGCGATATATGCAGGGTTGTCGTAATGGATGACTTGTGCAGGGTTGGCTCCAGAATTCGCAGACTGTCGGTGATCACAGTTGCCAGATCCATGAACTGCAGCTTCACTCGCCATGCCTCTTCACCTTTGAGTGAGGTTTGCAGCAGTTCCTCGACCATGTTCAATAGTCGGCCGCTTTCCTTGCGGATGTACACATTGCAATTGCGGATATCGTCCTTCTGATCCATGTGTGCGATCAAATCGGAGAAGCCGATGATGGAGGTAAGTGGTGTTTTCAATTCGTGGGTCATATTGTCGTAAAACGTTTTTTGCTTACTTTGCTCGTAATGCAGCATTTCGATATGGTGCTGTAAGGAATCGGACATGTGGTTAAAGTCTTTAGCCAGCTCCCTGACTTCATCCTTGCTGTTCACGACAATTTTTTTGCTGAAATCACCGACAGATACAAGCTTGAGCGCTTGCTTCAAATCATGCAGCGGCTTCATCAGGATGGAAAAGAAGGAGTAGCTTGCCAGTAACGATAAGAGCAGGCATCCCAAGGCTACGCCAATAAACCAATACCTCATTTCATCAAGCGTTTGGACATGCTGATTCAGATCAAGCAAGTACCGAAATCCGCCGACAATTTTACCCTCATACATAAATGGGGCCGAATAAATTAAATACTGCGTATCATCGGATTCCGTAATCACGGTAGCCTTTTGCCCTGTCAAAGCGGTCTCAATATCATCACGTTTAAGTAAATTTTCTTTGTCGCCGCTATTGCCGACGATCGTCTCGTCCAAAGCAAACAGCTGAACCTGAAAGTTGCTGTTAGCAGCCAAATGTGAAGCAATAAGCGGCGCATAGGTTCCGGAGAACAGCTGCTCGATGCTGATTCTTTTATCATTGACAATTTTTAACGCTTCGATGCGGTGCAAGGTGTTGTATTGGCTCAAGGTGCGGATATCGCGTTCAATCATGCTTTTGCTAATTGTATAATTTACGATAAAATACATGGCGGTAAGCAGCATAATAATGGTCACGGTATGTTGGAGAAACAGCTTATTTCGCAGTCCCATGGCCTATACCTCCAGCTTGTAGCCGGTACCGTGTACAGTTGCGACTAAATGGTCATAGGGCTTCATCTTTTCCCGCAGCCGATTCACCATCATATCGACGGAGCGTGTCTGTCCATAAAATTCAAAGCCCCATACCTGATCAAGAATTTGCTCACGCGTAAATACGGCTTTGGGATGGCTGCATAACAGCCACATAAAATCAAACTCCTTGCTGGTCGTTTTGATGAGGGTGCCGCCGACCTTTAAAGAACGCTCCCGCTTGTCGATCTCGATCTTGTCTACCTGGATAGTTTCAGGTGTTGAGCTCGTGGTGTTCATTCGCCGGATAACCGCCCGGATGCGTACAATCAGCTCCCTCGTTTCAAAGGGCTTTGTTAAATAGTCGTCTGCTCCCAGCTGAAAGCCGAGTATTTTATCGTTCATCTCATTTTTGGCACTGAGTACAATAACGGGAATCGTTTTGTAGTGCTGCTGGAGCGTTTGGAGGAGTTCAAAGCCGGAGCGATCAGGCAGCATCAGATCGAGCAGGATCAGATCCGTGTGTTGAGCCGCCAATGTGTCCATGCCAGCTGCCGCCGATCCGGCCACCATCGTTTGAAAGCCTTCAACCTCAAGACTGAGCTTGAGCAGCATTTGAATACTGGGATCGTCCTCGATAATTAATATATTCATAGTTAAACACCTTCCAAACCTCTTAGTATGAAAATACAGCAAGCGTCGATTCCAAGCATAGGGTAAAGCTGGGTTATCTACCGAAGTACGGTGAATAATGAGCGGAGCGGACAAATGATCCTGGAGAAGCGTTAGCGCTCGCCTACACGCTTTCTGTAAGAAAGCGACTACGAAAGCATAGGCTGTTTCCGTACTTTTACAGCTAAATCTCTTATAAAAATTCAAAAAATACGGAAACAACAGCGATCGGAAGGATATTTGGCCGCGCAGCGGGACTTATTCACTGGACTTCTAGTATGCGCGACCCGGATTATATTATAACTTAACGCTACCTTGCCAAAAAGTAAATGGAGCCTTTCAAGGGGTTGCAATATACAGCCGAACTATATATAGTATAACTATACATTTGAACTATATACAGTCGCGTTGAGTAAAAGGAGGGGAACCATGAGTAGAGACAAACATTTACCGCTAACGGAAACCGTTTATTATATTCTTCTGTCCTTGATCGAACCGGCTCATGGATATTTGATTTTGCAAAAGGTGGAGGAGCTCAGCGGCGGACAGGTAAGAATGGCGGCGGGGACACTTTACGGAGCCATTGAGAACTTGTTGAAGCTGAAATTTATACAGCCTGTTACCAGTGAGGACAGCCGGCGCAAGGTCTATGCTATCACAGAACTGGGACAGGAAATGCTACGTCTCGACTTTGAAAGAATGAATCATATGATTGAGGTTACGAAACATACCTTGAGATGAGAAATGAGGGAAATCGTGATGAGAAAATTCAAGTTTTTTATTAATTTTGACAAGGAAGAAGAGTGGCTGAATGAGATGGCGAGGCAAGGCTATCTATTCACAGGGAAATCATTCGGGTATAAGTTTCAACCAGCCAAGCCCGAGCATGCAGCGATAAAAATGGATTACCGCACCTTTAAGAAAAAAGAGGATTTTGAAGATTACCGCGCACTTTTTGAAGACAGTGGCTGGAAGCATATCGCCGGTACGAAAAGCTCCGGTGCTCAATATTTTAAAAATTCAGGCGCTCACGGAAGCGAAGATATTTTCTCGGACACCGATTCCAAAGCAGCAAGATATAAGAGAATTTCAGAAATATGGGTCTCAACGGCTACTGCCTTAATCCCTCTGTTCGTTGTACTGACGACTACTGACTCGATTGATGTGAAGGCTTTTTTGAACCCGAAATTATTATATTACACACAAGGATTATGGGAGAAAAGCGGAGCGGTTTTTTGGCAGGCCTTTCTTTTTGAAACACCGTTTGCTTTATTCAGAGGGTTTTTCTGGATGCTGATTCCGATTATGATCATTGTATGTTTTACCCTGGCCCATAAAGCGAATAAGCTGTATAAGGAATCACAAGAAGGTCATTATACAAAATAAGTTTTACAAACTAAGTTCTACAAACGTCTTTGTGAGGCTTCGTTTTTGACCGTAATATCAAAGCCCGACATGCTTCCGCTGAAAGGTGTTTCGACATCCTCGGCCCATTTTTTGAAGGTTACTGTTATGGAGCTTTTATGATGGGTGGCCATGTGAAGAGTTTGATCACCAAGCACATCCAATTGCTCAAGGAAAGCGTTGTTCGGAAACGGTTCTTTTCGAATCATGACAGAAAAATCGACACTCTGACCATGGTTAATAAACGTTAAGGTACAGCTGCCATTCAGCCATTGCTCTTCTCTTTTGTAGCTGCAGCTGCTGCCTTGCTTGTCATACTCCAATGCATAAATTCCTTTTGCAAACATGGTTTGATAGCCGATAACCAGGTTTGCTGGCAGCCATAATAGCGCGATGATAGCCGCGAGCACTATTTTACGCGGATGCTTGTATAAGGACGATCTCAGTAAAAACAAGCCGGTAAATGCAATCAGCAAAAGTAAAATGCTAAAATAATTGATCCCGGAATGGCCATTTGACCATGTAGGCAAGCCTGCCGCTGTAAACCATTGTTCGCCTAACGGGATTGCGTCAGGATATGTCCAGGATAAGACCAGTGTGAGTATGATTAAGCTTACAGCAGCGATTAAACGATTGCGAGAAAACATGGAATCAATCCCTTCCATTTTATTTTCCTTATTGTACCATACGGAAATTACCATTCCAGCCTTTCCTGATTTATAATCAAAGTGATCGATCATGCAAATAGCAGGGAGTGATAGCTATGAATCCAAAAGAAATTGCCGCTCAGCAGGCTGTCCAATTCATTGAAGAGGGAATGATTGTAGGACTCGGAACCGGATCTACTGCCTATTGGGCGATTCAACAGATAGGGCAGCGAGTACAAGCAGGACTGCATATCCGTGCGGTGGCAAGCTCACAAAGCTCAGAGGATCTGGCCAAACAAGCAGGGATTCCGATGGTCGAATTTTCCGAAATCACAAGTATTGATCTGACCATAGACGGGGCCGATGAGGTTGACGATCAGCTGAATTTGATCAAGGGTGGCGGAGGGGCGCTGCTGCGGGAAAAAATCATCGCTTTCCATAGCAAAAGGTTTATTGTCATCGTGGACGAATCGAAGCGGGTGGAGCATCTGGGACGGTTTTCGCTGCCTGTCGAGATCGTGCCATTTGCCTCCAATCTAACGATTAACCGTCTCACAGAACTGGACTGCAAGCCGCAGCTGCGTCTGGATAACGGCAAGGAATTTGTGACCGATAATGGCAACTGGATCGTGGACTGCAAATTTGAGAAAATCCTGCTGCCGCAAGAGCTGGGAGCCCAAATTCATTCGATACCGGGCGTTGTGGAGCATGGACTTTTCGTCCAAATGGCAAGCTCGGTTGTTGTTGGCTATAAGGACGGCTCAACGAAGATATTGTCCAATTGATGGGGCTTGTAGGACAGTCTGGCGAGGTAAAGTTTCTTCGCCAAGATTTGTCCTCAAAAGCGAAAGTATATGATACAATGAGAACCATTATACATGCAGTATGGAGGAAGCAGTATGCCCTCGCGATATTCTTTTTTTATCAAGCTTATGACATTTACTACCTTGATCAGCACCATTCCGCTCCTATTTCTCGGTATCTATTCTTTCTTCCAATCGACTTCCACGGTTCAAACTAAAGTTAACGAAGCCAACGTGTTCATCCTGCAGCAGTCGCAAAGCCGCGTCGAGCAAATTCTCAAAGTTATTGAGCAAGTATCAGGCCGTTTCGCAGAAACGCCTTTGGTTGTCAATTCTGTATCGAGACGTATGGAAATTGAAGACTTTCAGGATGTGGATTTGCTCGTTAAAGGACTTCTTAGTGTTCAAACCTATGAGCTTGGTGTTAAAGACATCGAGCTGCATAGTCTTCAGAACGGCTGGTATATCAAGGATAGCGGTTTTTACTTTGGAACGGATACAGCGAAGATACCCGTTTCTTTGAATGCTGCCAATAATTCCCGTTGGATGCCGGAGCAGAGTCCAACCTTTGCCGGCTTGAAGCTGGTGAAGGCCATTCCTGCCACGGCTGCTGAGCCAAAGGGTTATTTGTCCGTCCGTGTATCCAATACGGAGCTTGCCAAGCTGCTCACGCAGGGCTTTTCAACTCGGGAAACGATGATTCTGGACGATAAAATGAATATTATTATACACAGCAATGTGCAGAGGATCGGCCAAAGCGTTGCATCCGAGCCTTGGCTGCAGGAGCTCAAAAACACGGATCAGACACAAGGCTATATTAACAGCACCTCGCAGGGAGTTTCGTACAGTGTTATCTATAACCAGTCTCGCTATAATAACTGGACGTATGTGTCGATCATTCCTTTGGAGGAAGCGAAGAAGGAGTCCGCTTCGATCGGTTGGGCAACGCTAACTGCATGCGTGCTGCTGCTGCTTTTTACCGGACTGCTGTCTTATTGGGGCTCCAGACGAATGTATTTTCCAGTGCGCAGTCTGATGGAATTTACGATGCGTCACAGCAAACCTACGAGTGGAGGCGCTGCGGTTAAGGATGAATTGCAATGGATTGGTACGCAGTTTGCATCCTTGCATCAGTCTAATGAACAGCTGGAAGGGCAAATGAAGATCCAATCCGCACAGCTGGTTGATTATTTTATGTTGAAAATGTTTCAGGGCGAGCTGTATCGCAGCGAGCTGGAGGATAAAGCAGCCAAGTTTCAATTCCCGGTCTGGCGCCGTTATGCGGTGCTGGTTCTGCAAATCGATACACTTGCGCAAACCCGCTATAATGCGAATGAACAGGATTTGCTCCTGTTTGCCATTAATAATATGGCGTCCGAGCTGATTCCGCCGCCGCAGCGAATTCATGCGATGCCGATTGGTAATTATCAGGTGACACTTGTTGGTAGTGATGCCGAGAATCAAAGCGAGCTGTTAAGTGAGCTGGGCAGTCTGGCCGAGTCGGTTCAGCGGGCTGCTGCTGAATATTTGGAGCTGAAGGTCAGTATCGGGATCAGCAGACCGTATGAGCTGCTCTACACAACGTCGCAAGCCTTTCTGGAAGCGAAGGAAGCTCTTCAATACCGGATTCGTCTAGGAGAAAAGGCAATTCTGTATCTGGACGATCTGAAGCCGCAGCAGGAGTCACGTCATTATTATCCGCATCATTTGGTATCCGAGCTTACGCAGGCAATCTCCTTTCTCGATAAGGACAAGGCCGGAGAGCTTCTCCAGCAGTTCATACAGGATGTACTTCGGGTCGAAACCGATCCTCACTTGTACCGGATGTCGTTCGCGATGCTGCTGACTGATCTCGCCCGAATGCTCTACGATATGGGGGATACCGGAGAGCTGTTCTCTCAGGATCACCGCAATGAGTACGAGCAGCTGTTCAGTCTGAGGACGCCGCAGGAAATTGAAGACTGGTTCAAGACCCAGATCATTCATCCTATGATGGAGCTGACCCGCAAGCGGCATGAATCATCAGGCAAAAGCATTTCCCGTTCGGTAATGGATCTGGTACAGGAGCATTATGACAGTGATCTGACACTGGAGCAGTGTGCGCTGCGCCTGAATTATAGTACCCACTACATTCGCCGGATGTTCCGTAAGGAAACCGGAATGAACTACAGCGACTATTTGGCCGGGTATCGACATGATATGGCCAAGAGCTGGCTGAGTGGGACCGATATGAAAATCACGGAAGTCGCCGAGCGACTGCAATATACGAATGCACAAAACTTCATCCGGCAGTTTCGTAAGCTGGAAGGGATGACGCCGGGACAGTATCGGGAACAGAAAATGAGTGAGCTGTAAAGGCATCGTAGAGGAGCCAGGTTATGTATATCCGGAGCTCCTTTATGCTGCGTTTAAATCCATTAAGCAAAGCAGGTTATCCAGTATGAACCATAACGAACCGTCTAAATATCGTTTCAGTGAAGCACCTATTTGGGAACTGCAGCGAGCCTATTATGAGGAACAAGGAATTCGTGCCTGGCAGAGTGAAGAAGTTCCGCAGTACATCACGAGTAATCCGATGATTGCGACTGCATATGCGGAAATCATATTCGGGTTTCTTCAGGATAGAGCCAGATTAGGCCTTACATCCGCACCCGTTACGATTGTGGAGCTTGGAGCAGGCTCGGGTCGATTAGCCTGTCAGGTTCTTAAGGAGTTATGCGAGCTTAAGGATTATGCGGGCCTTCCGCTTCCTCCTTTTCGCTATGTCATGACGGACTTAGCTATCCGCAATATTTCGTATTGGCAGCAGCACGAGAGCTTGGTTCCCTATGTCGAGCAAGGGATATTGGATTTTGCGCAATTCGATGCGGTGTCAGGCACAGATCTGCATTTGACGCAATCGGGCGAGCGTATAGGACCTGCTGAATTGGAGCAGCCGCTGCTGATTATCGCGAATTATTTTTTTGACAGTATCCCGCAGGAACTGCTGTATGTGGATGAGGGCCGCATATTTGAATGCGATGTTTCGCTGCATGTCCCGGATGAAGCCACCAAGCAGACTCCGTCGGATGTGCTGGAAACCATCATCCCTGAGTACCATTATCGCAGAGCGGCTGAATACGAACAGGAATCGTATCCTTACCACAGCCTTATCGAGCTGTACATGGACAAGCTGGAGGATTCGCACGTTCTGCTTCCGGTAGTGGGACTGGCCTGTTTGGAACGCCTTGGGCAATTGTCGCGAGCAGGCTTTTGTCTGCTTACCGCAGATAAGGGAGACCATCGATTGGAAAGCTGGGAATTTGCCGAACCTCCCAAACTGATTCATCATGGGAGCTTTTCATTGGAGGCCAACTACCATGCTATTCAATATGTTTGTGAGCACAAGGGTGCGTTAACCTTATTCACCACGCATCAATATAACAATTTAAATGTGGGCTGCATCCTTATGCTTCAGGAACCGATCAATTATGCCCATACCCGTCTCGCATATCGGCGGTTTGTAGATCGCTTTGGCCCGGATGATTTTTTTAGTCTCAAAGCCTGGTTTGAGGAGCAAACCTCTGTCATGGAGCTGCCGCAGCTGCATGCTTTCTGGAGATTAAGTGGTTACGATGCTCAGCTGTTCCTTCATAGCACAGAGCGCATCGAGGAGCTGCTGCCCACATGCAGCGAGCAAGCAATGAAAGATATTTGTCATGGAATGCATACGATGTGGAAGAGCTACTACCCCATGGAAGAGAAACCGGATTTAGCTTTAGCTTGCGGGAGGCTGCTGGTTCAAATGGATTTGTTCGAGGATGCGTTGGTCTTCTTTGAACGGTTACGTTATGTAGATGATGCAGATTCTCATATCCTTTACACGATGGCGCTTTGCTATTATGAGGTCGGCAAAGAAGCTGCTGCAAGAAATTATGCCTATAGAGCTACAGCCTTGGAGCCTGATCATGAAGGGGCTTTGGCGCTGCTGGATCTATTGTAGATCGGCGATAGCCTCCAATGACCGATTATCAGATGCGGCAGGATGATCCCTGGATCCATTAAATCCAGAGCGATCTTCCTGCCGCACAACTGTACTTTACTCCGTTGGATTCATTTCTTTTTCAAAATCGGTATCCATATTTCACTTTTAAAAGTGGGTGAGGTTACATCCTTGTGGGCATTCCACAGCATTTCCGGACCTTCTATTTGTTCATAGCTGGAGGATGGGAACCATTCGGAATAAATACGTCCCCACACATTCTGCAGCGTATCAGGAAAGGGGCCGATGGCTTCAAATACAGCCCATGCTGAGGCAGGGACCTCGAGCAGTGTGAGATTATCCGGACACGCCTTGGTTGTTGCTGCACCAATATAGTGATCAAGCTCCCCTTTTTCCTCCATCCTGCCTTCTGAAAAGTTTGTTGATGCACTAAGCAGTCCTATTGGCTCGACATTGGAGAGGCTTTTAAGATTCTGGATCGTTTCAGCATCTAAGCTTTTCCACATAGCGTCAATCTCCGGATTAACTCCGTTGAAAATGATAGGAACTCTTTTCTTAATACCAACAATGCGAAATGCTTCTTTATCCTCAATTCGATAATTCATTTCAATTCCTCCTTTAATGGTTAGCTGGAAGGTCATAGGCGGGTAGGCTTTCAGAGAATGGCCATTATTTCTGGCTTCTGACGGTGTAATACCATGCACATGGTGAAAAGCTCTTGCAAACGAATCGGGAGAGCCGTAACCGTATTTTATTGCGATGTCAATGACCTTTACGCTGCTCTCTTTCAACTCAAATGCTGCCAGAGTAAGGCGTCTGCGTCGGATGTATTCCGATAACGTAATGCCTGAGAGAAAGGAAAACATCCTTTTAAAATGGTATTCGGAGCAGTAAGCCCGTCTTGCTGCTTCTTTTAGATCAATCTCACTCGTAAGATTTTCCTCCATGTACGTTATCGCTTTATTCATGTTCTTAAGCAAATCCATTTATTTGACCTCCTTGATTCATACAATAACAGGAATTGAAAACGTCCATCCGACATTTCGTGCACGATGATGTTGGGTCACTCCGATTATTCACTACCATTTAAGAGTACCCTATAATGCTTGGGTTTCCCAAATGCTGTCAAGGATGAATGGTCCCTGACGGTTTTTTAATAGGGCGCAGGCTTGCTTTCAATGATTACGGACAAGGGACGCTAGTGATTATTATCCATGCTAAATCGCTGCTAAACCCTTGATATGACTGGAACAAGGCAATTGGAGCGCTGTTGATTATTGAGCGCAATTCGGAGTCCTTGGTATGCTGACGCTATCAACAGGAATGAAGGAGGACGATGATTGGTGGAACTAACTTCTGTGCCGGCACAAACGGCTAACCGGAGCAAAGCCCGCCGAAGATTACAACGTCTGATGAAAAACAGGTGGCTGTATCTGATGGCACTCCCGGGTATGCTCTTCTTTATTATTTTTCGCTATTTTCCGATGTGGGGGTTACTTATTGCCTTTCAGGACTATCAACCGGCTCTCGGCATGATGAATAGCAATTGGGTCGGACTGAAGCATTTTGAACGTTTTTTCTTTGATGCTTCCTTCGGTATGCTGTTCAAGAACACACTGATATTGGCTATTTACAATTTGGTGTTCTTTTTTCCACTGCCGATTGTACTGGCTTTATTGTTGAATGAAATTCGCAAGGAAGCCTTCAAGCGCACGATTCAAACCATTGTATACATTCCGCATTTTGTATCGTGGGTCGTGGTTGTCGGGATCTCTTATATCTTCTTCACAACGGAAGGTGGAATTGTCAATGATATGCTGGCAGCTCTGGGATTTCCCAAAATCGATTTTTTAATTTCCAGTGACTGGTTCCGAACGATGATCGTATCTCAGGTCGTATGGAAGGAAACCGGCTGGGGAACGATTATTTTCCTGGCAGCATTGGCAGGGGTTGATCCTCAACTGTATGAGGCTGCAACGATTGATGGGGCCGGACGATTCAGACGGCTGTGGCATATTACACTTCCAGCGATCCGTGGCGTTATTGTTATTCTGTTCATTCTGAGACTTGGATCTTTCCTGGATACCGGATTTGAACAAATCTTCCTGATGCTCAATTCGATGAACCGCGAGGTAGGCGAAGTATTCGATACGTATGTCTATAATGTCGGGATTCAGCAGGGACAATTCAGCTACAGCACAACAGTCGGTTTGTTTAAATCGCTGATCGGGCTGGTGCTTGTAGTGGGCGCAAATCGAATGGCCAAAAAATTCGGTGAAAGCGGCCTGTATTAAGAAAGGGACGGTGCAGGATGGTTAATAAAGGCTTGGGCAGCCGTATCTTTGACGGCTTTAATTATACTTTTTTATTCGTATTCGCTTTAATCACGATAATCCCGTTTATTTACATCGTGTCGGTTTCCTTTGCAGAGCCGGAAGAGGTGCTTCGTCGTGGCTTTATCCTCTTTCCGACAACCTTTTCACTGGAGGGATACCGTTATATTTTCTCAACAGATACGATTGTTCGCAGTCTGTTCGTGACCATCGGCATTACCGTGGCGGGTACGCTGATCAATCTCATCTTCACCTCGCTGCTGGCTTATCCGTTATCCAGACAAGATTTTGACGGGAGAAAGCTTTGCATGATGCTGATTGTGTTCACCATGCTGTTTAATGGCGGCATTTTGCCGACCTTCATCGTAGTGAAAGCTATGGGGTTATTGAACAGCTATTGGGCTTTGCTGATTCCGAATGCAATCAGTGCCTTCAATCTAATCGTGATCGTCAGTTTTTTTCGGCAGCTGCCGGACGGTCTGGAGGAGGCGGCGAAGATCGACGGCTGCAGCGATCCGGGTATATTGGTGCGTATCGTGCTTCCTTTGTCAGCGCCGGTGCTGGCGACGTTTGCCTTATTTTATGCGGTAGGCCATTGGAATACCTTTTTCAGTGCGATTCTGTACATTAACGATTCGAAAATGTGGCCTATTCAGGTATGGCTGCGGCAAATCGTTATCTTGTCCCAGGGCGGGATTGGCGACTCGACCCAGTTCGACCAGAACTTTGTGGCGCTGCCGCCGCAAATTATCAAGATGGCCGTTATTGTCATCTCAACCGTACCGATTTTGCTCGTGTATCCTTTTTTACAGAAGCATTTTGCCAAAGGGGTACTGCTTGGTTCCGTAAAAGGTTGAAACGCGTTCGGACGATTGATGTTCGGGATACGTTCACATACAATTAGATTAGGGGAGGCACATTCACAATGAAAAGACGTAACGGTATAAACAAAGCAGGCATCGCCACAATGGGTATCATGGTAGGAGCTGCGGCAATGCTTGCAGGCTGCGGCAGTGACAGCGGCAAGGCTCCTGCGGCCAGTCCCGCCAGCAATAATGCGGCAGTAGAAAATAAAGGACCGCTGAAGCTCAGCATCATGACGCTCATGTATTCCGAGCCGCCCAAAGCCGACAGTGAGGCGCAAAAGAAAATTGAAGAATATACCAACACCAAGCTGGATATTTCCTGGGTGCCGAATTCCTCTTATAAAGAAAAGGTTAATGTTACGATTGCTTCCGGTGAGCTGCCCAAGGCACTGCTCGTTCAAAATAATAAGGATTCCAACATCCTGGCTGCCGTCCGTTCGGGCGTCTTCTGGGAGGTAGGACCGTACCTGAAGGATTATCCGAACCTGTCCAAAATGAATAAGTCCGTGTTCGATAACATCAGTGTGGACGGCAAGGTTTACGGCGTATTCCGGGCTCGTGACCTGGCGCCCAGCGGGATTATTTTCCGTAGTGACTGGTTGAAAAACGTCGGACTGAGTGAGCCCAAAACGATTGACGAATTATACAATGTGCTGAAAGCCTTTACACTTAACGATCCGGACAAAAATGGGAAAGCAGATACCGTAGGGCTGACCGATGAGAAAACGATGGATGGCTTCGCGGTAGTCGCATCCTATATGGGCGCACCAAACGGATGGGAAGCAAAAGACGGCAAGATGAGCCCGGATTTCATGTCACCTGCTTACTTTGAAGCGATGAAATTTTACAAAAAGCTGTATGACGAGAAGCTGATCAAGCAGGATTTCCCTGTGCTGAACAATCAGCAGAAGAAAGATGATATTAACCAAGGCAAAGCAGGGGTAGTTATCTCGAGCATGCTGGATGCACCGAATTACCAGGCATCCTTGACCAAATCATTCCCTGGGGCCGATGTAGATGTGGTTAGCCGCATTAAAGGATCTGCAGGAGATAGATCACCAGGCGGACAGGGCTATAATAGCGTGTTTATGTTCCCTAAATCCAGTGTGAAAACGGAAGCAGAGCTGAAGCAGATTTTGGGATTCTTTGATAAGCTGTCTGATCAAAAGATGCTGGATTTACTCGGATGGGGTATCGAGGGAAGACATTATAAAATGGAGGACAATAAGCCAACCTTCATCGATCAGAAGCTGTTTGACACGGAGGTCGGCTCCAGCTTGCTTCAATTGCAGGTAGCCAAATATTCGGCGAAAACAACGGGTAAAGAAACACCTCTAATGGAGAAATATGGTAAAATGATTATAGACAATGAATCGATTGCTGTTAATAACCCGACTAATCCGCTTGTATCGGATACACAGACGACCAAAGGCAATGAATTAAAGCCGATCATTGATGACGCTCGCACTAAATTTGTATTGGGCAAGCTGGATGAAGCTGGCTGGAAGCAAGCGATTGAGCAGTGGAAAAAAGCAGGCGGTGACAAGGTTATCGAGGAATACAGTGCACAATACGCAAAAATCAAAAAATAACCGGATCGAAATAGAGAGGGGCAGCGATGCCCCTCTTGTATGCTGCAATCAGTTCTATCATATCTGGGTGTGAGGAGAGGGAATAATGACAAGTAAACACATTAACATACTGCTGATTTCCGGAAATGACCAGCATAAATGGCATAATTGGGAGGAAACAACGCCACTTATCAAGGAAGCGCTGGAGGAAAATAGAGCGATTAACGTAACGGTTTCTTATGATATCGAAAGTCTGGCGGAGGAAAGCCTGCTTGCTTTCGATGTGATTGCTTTCAATTACTGCAATTGGCAGGACCCGACAGAGCTGAGCGAGCAGGCCAAGGCTAATGTCATTGAATTTGGTGAAAGGGGCGGCGGGATTGTGATTCTGCATTTTGCCAACGGTGCTTTTCACTTCTCCCTGCCGGAGGCGGGACCGTCGGATTGGCCGGAATATCACCGCATCGTACCTCGGGCATGGAATCATCATGGCAAGAGCAGGCATGACAAGTATGGCGAGTTTGAAGTGTTTATGACGGACAATGCCCATCCGATTACAGAAGGGATTGCGTCTTTTACCATTACGGATGAACTATATTTTGATCAAGAGGGCGACGTGGATATCCATCCGTTGTATGCTGCACATTCGAAGATTACGGGTAAGGAAGAACCGCTTGCCTGGGTAAGTGGATATCGCAACTCAAGAGTATATCAAACGTTGCTGGGACATGATCGGAACGCTTATCTTGTGCCTGAGGTAAGGGAAATGCTGAGACGGTCCGTAGTCTGGGTAACCGAAAAGGAGCAGCAATCATGACGAGCACAAAGACGGTTTGCATATCGGGTACCGATAGAGGGATTGGACTGGCATTGACCCACCAATTGCTGGATGCAGGTTATACGGTATTTGCTGGGGGCATCGTGCCTGACAATGAATGGTTGAAGCAGCTTCAGGTACAGTTCCCAGAGCAACTGCACGTCATTACGTTGGATGTGGGCAGTGACCAGAGCGTAAGGGAGGCCGCTGCATTCATTGAGAGTAAGACCGACAAGCTCGATCTGCTGATCAATAATGCGGCGATACTCGGTGATACGCTGGCTACGGTGGAGGACACTATTGACTTCGATGAAGTCCAACGTGTGTACAATATTACGGCAGTTGGTGCGATTCGCTTGTCGAACGCCTTGATTGGCCCGATTATGAATGGCGGCAAGCTGATCGTCAATATTTCCTCGGAGGCAGGCAGCATTGGGAACAATCAGCGCGAAGCCTGGTTCGGATACTGCATGGCCAAAACGGCATTGAATATGGGCTCATCCCTAATTCATAACACCATTCGCAAGCAAGGCGGGCGTGTTCTATTGCTGCATCCAGGCTGGGTGAAAACTTTCATGCATGGTGCCTGGAGCGATAAAGGGACGCATACGCCAGAGGAAGCAGCCGTACATATCTGGAACCGGATCGAAGCGCTGAAGGATCTGCAGCGTGAGCAGCCGATTTATGTAGAAGCCGATACCGGTGAAGAATTACCTTGGTAGACGGCATCCCGCCAACGTCAATATCCTGATGGGTCAGGTTCTTTTGTGAATATGCAGCCGGTATTGGTGCGGTGTGCTGCCCATCGTATGACGAAATACACGGCAAAAGTAAGAAGGGTTGGGAATTCCAACTCGAACCCCGATTTCCGGAATGGATAATGATGTTGTGATCAGATACACACAGGCGTGCCGGATTCTCGTTGCCTGCGTGTAAGCGACAATGGTCGTTCCTGTGGCCTGCTTGAATAAGTGGGCGATATGGTAATGAGAGAGATGCAGCTCCTCAGCCAACTGCTCCAACCGAAAAGGCTCATGATAATGCTCCTCGATCCACTGCATCACCTCTTCAGCCCGATGATGATGCCTTCTCGCAGGTAAGGAGGAATTGTCTTCGGGCTTATACCCTAATGACTTTAATTGACGAAGAAAGCCAAGCAGGAAAAAATGGAATTCTTCCTTGATTTCATGTGCGTTCATTTTCGATCGTGCCTCGTTAAATGTTCCCAAATGAGTAATAATCGGCTCGGATTCCCGAATACTGTGTACCGGTATAACGTTGGTTTGCTGCTGCAAATCAAGGAAAAACCGTTCAATGACAGGGAAGGTGGCCCAATAGGGCTTCAGCAATGCAGGGTCGAACTGGATGACGGTTCTAATGAATGGTGAATCGGAAGTGACATGTATTTGCACGCGATGCAACTGAAAGGGCTGGAAAATCATTAAGGTGTTGGGCTCGATGGAATAGGTTCTGCCCTCAATAATTAAATTGCCTCTTCCTGTATGCACATAGGTGAACTCCATCTCGGGGTGGGCATGGAAGACTTCTTTAAAATTTAGCGTTGACGTTCGCCGATAGTCAAATTGGAACGGATCGGAGACGATGCTCATCCTCTGGGTTCACCACGCTTCGTATTAATAATAGCAAGATATGAACATTTTATCACAACATCGCTGCATAAAATAAGCCCGGATTCGATTATGATGAAGATATGAAAAAGCATGAAGTATCTTAATCTGGAGGGATTCAGCTATGTTGAAGGTAGCGATTATCGGAGCGGGAGCGATAAGCCCGTCTCATATCCAAGCTTATTTGAAATTTTCGGAGCGCTGTGAAATTGTGGCGATTTGCGATATTTATGTGGACAAGGCGCAGTCGCGTATCGATCAATTCCAATTGACCGCGGCCAAGGCCGTTTCCGATTATAAAGAGCTGTTGGGGCTGGACATTGATCTCATATCCGTGTGTACACCTCCGTACACGCATGCACCGATTACGGTGGATTTTTTGCAGGCAGGCAAGCATGTACTGGTAGAGAAGCCGATGGCGTCCTCGCTGCAGGAATGCGATGAAATGAATGAAGCCGCCCGAAAGAGCGGCAAGATCCTGTCGGTCGTCGCTCAAAACCGTTTTAAAACACCGATGATGAAGCTGAAATCGGTTCTGGAAAGCGGACTGATGGGTCCGATAGTCCATGCACAGGTTGATTCCTTCTGGTGGCGTGGACATTGCTATTATGATTTGTGGTGGCGTGGTACCTGGGAGAAGGAAGGCGGGGGCTGCACGCTTAATCATGCCGTGCATCATATCGATGCGTTCCTGTGGATGATGGGACGTCCGAGCGAGCTTCAGGCATTCATGAGCAATACGTCGCATGACAATGCAGAGGTTGAGGATCTGTCTATTGCCATGCTGCGTTTCCCGTCCGGTGCATTGGCCCAAATCACGAGCTCCGTCGTCCACCATGGCGAGGAGCAGCAGCTTATTTTCCAAGGCAAGCAGGCTCGTGTCTCTGCACCATGGAAGCTGAAGGCATCGAGCTCGAAGGCCAATGGGTTTCCTGAACCGAATGTTGAATTGGAGCAGGAAATCGTCAAGCTGTATGAGGAACTGCCGGAGGTAGCGTATGAAGGCCATCAGGGGCAAATTGATAATGTGCTGCAAGCCATCGAAACCGGTGCTCCCTTGCTAATCGATGGGATTAGCGGCCGCAGTACGCTGGAGCTGATTCTGGGGATTTACAAATCTTCAAGCACAGGTGAAAAAGTGACCTTCCCGATTAGCGCGGACGATCCTTTCTATACCCGTGAAGGGATTCAGGCGAATGCCACTCACTTCTATGAGAAGAAGGCATCGGTTGAGAATTTTCAGGATCAGGCGATTACAACAGGCAGCAGTTTGAAGACAGGCAGATGATTCGGTTAAGGATTGAGCATACAAAAGCAGCAGGTCTCAGGATTTTCCTGGACCTGCTGCTTTTGTATGTCCGGTAAGGACAGAATGTCTTTTATCCCGCCATTAAATTGACGGAGTCCTGAGGAGAAAATACGGATATATGGTCCACTTTTCCGGTCGATTTAGGGATGATGAATTTAAGCTGAAATTGATCATTTGCTTTGAAGATGTAGATCGTATCGTCACCATTCAACTTGATGTCGGCGGGTTTGCCCAATGTTTGTTCAATCTGCTGAAGCGTAAGCTTGTGTAGAGAAGGATCATTTGAACGAACATCGAAAATGAGCATGCCTTTGTTAAAGCCGAGCACGGCGTTCTTTTTACTATAGGTAGCGTACACAAAGCCTTTGCCCGCTGAATCCTGTTTATCGGCTTTACCCCAATCCTTTTCTACCTCATCTATCAATGCGGTATGTGCCGCATACTTAATGCCAGGAATCTTGCCTTGTTTGGCTTGCTCAAGGAGCTCTTTAAGCTGCTTACTGGTGTCTTCAGATCCTGCCGCCGCTGTCGGTGCAGGGCTTGGAGTCGTGTTATTCGTCGGTGCAGCAGGTGTAGTTGCTGCAGGATCAGGCGTAGCAGGTGTCGCCGTCTTGCTATCTGAATTACAGGCTGCGAGTGTGAGCACACCTGCGAGCATCATGGAGTAAACCAAAGCTTTAATCTGTGGTTTCATGGTGTTATCTCCTTCATAGATATCATCCTGTTCATTGTTGCAGTTGTTGTTTAGACTGCTTTCAATTAGACGGACGGTATCCACGGAAGGTTGCAACTATCTGTTTACTGCAAACGGTAATCGTCGGTTTTTTCCCCGTCCTCCCAAATTTCCACGAAAAGCGCATCGCAGTCTTCAAAGTCCTCTGGCTTGAAAGCTAGTGCTTTTTCCTCGTCTGTACCTACATACACATTGTCCATAGACTCTCCATTAAAGGAGAGAATCACATATATTTTCATGCTATGAATCCTCCAAAGTTTGATATTCGACATTATAACACAAAAACTTACCAACACCGATGCTTTATATTTTTAAATAGAATTGAATATAAATACAATAAAATGTATAATTATTAATATTAATTTGGGGAATTGAGGTGTTCAGGTATGAGCAATACTGTGTTTGTTGATGGTCAAGAGGGAACTACAGGTTTAAAAATATTCGAGTATTTATCCAAAATAACAGGAATCCAAGTGTTAACCATTGATCCTCTGAAACGAAAAGATCCGCAAGCTCGTAGTGAGCTGCTGAATGCTGCTGATATTGTTTTTCTATGCCTTCCTGACGCTGCAGCCAAGGAGTCGGTTTCACTTGTTACCAACAGCAAGACCAAGATCATCAATACGAGCACTACCTTCAGGACTGACCCCGATTGGGTGTATGGTTTACCTGAATTAACAGGCAGCCAAAGAGAAGCGATTCGCAGCTCAACGCGAGTGTCGGTGCCCGGCTGCCATGCTACAGGTTTTATCCTTAGTCTGAGACCGCTTATTGACGCTGGTGTAGTACCCAGAGATTACCCCGTTAGCTGCTATTCGGTAACAGGCTATAGCGGCGGAGGAAAAAGCAAGATCGAGATGTACGAGGATGCTTCCATCGTGAATGAGAGAAAGCTGGGCGTACCCAGACATTATGCTCTACAGCATACACATAAGCATATCCCAGAGATGCAAAAGTACACCAACCTCCAGTACGAGCCGCTTTTTACACCTATTATTGCCAATTACTATCAAGGTCTGGCTATGTCTGTTCCTTTAATCAAACGGAATCTGACCAAACAAATGTCTGCCAAGAACGTGCATGAGCTATTGTCAGCCTATTATGGATCCGAACCGTTTGTGCGTGTGATGCCATACGAATCCGATGCTTATCTGGATGAGGGTTACTTTAAGCTGGCAGAGTGCAGCAATACGAATAGGATTGAAATCTTTGTGTTTGGCGAGGGGGATCATATCCATCTGTTATCGAGATATGACAATTTAGGTAAAGGGGCGTCAGGAGCAGCTATCCAAAATATGAACCTGATGCTGGGTTATGACGAAGGGTATTGTTTAATCTAATAGGAATCAGAGGCAGAGAAGCCGAATCTGAAATGTATAAGCTGCTTGATTATTTTCTATAAATATACAATAGTATAAGTAGGCTAGCAGAACAGTAGGATGAGGAGATTATGGATGAGTATCTGGGAAAAGTTTGCGATGAAGGATTATTGTTCAATCGTTACTGGAGGGGCAACAGGACTTGGAAAAGCGATGGCCGAGGCACTTGCAGATATGGGATCCCATATCGTCATAGCTGATTTGGATCAGCAGCGGGCCGAGCAAACGGCTGAGGCACTGCGCACGGCAAAAGGGGTCCGGGTACTGGCGATCCAGGCGGATGTCACCAAGAGTGAGGATGTTGAGCGTATTGTTGAAGAGACGCTCGCTTCCTTCGGTAAAATTGATGTGCTGGTGAATAATGCGGGTATCGTGCGTAACGCCAAAGCGGAGGAAATGTCCTTTAAGGATTGGTCCGATGTGATTAATGTGAATCTCCATGGTGTTTTTCTGATGGCTCAAGCAGTAGGGAAAGTGATGATTCAGCAGCGAAAAGGTTCTATCGTGAACATTTCATCGATGTCCGGAATTATTGTAAATACGCCTCAATGCCAAAGCTCTTATAATGCTTCCAAGGCCGCTGTTATTTCATTAACGAAAAGCTTGGCTGCCGAGTGGGCAGTCCATTCAGTCCGGGTGAATACGATTGCTCCCGGGTATATGAAAACAGAGCTGACACAGCCTTTCTTTGATAACGGTGGGGATATGACGAAGCTGTGGATGGAACGGACTCCGCTTGGCAGACCGGGAGTTCCAGAGGATTTGGGCGGAATTGTCGTATATCTGGCTTCCGAGGCTTCCGCTTATGCAACCGGTGGGGTATTCGTGGTGGACGGCGGGTATACGGTACTGTAGTTGGAACGGGTAAGCTTGGGTTAGAGGATGGTTTGAGATTACAAAAGAAACGGCGCCGCGACTTACAGGTGACCGTTTTTTGTTGTTTGTCGTTATAAGTGCGTGTTCAAAAAGTCGACATTTCAGCACCGAGAAGTAAAAGTTTTCGTAGAAAACTCGCTTCGTAAGATGGGAAGAAGGAGGAGCGGAGTTTAGGCAAACCTAAATGAGCACCGGACTTCGAGCCTGATTGCAAGATTCGATGCCGAATACGCTTCCTGTGTAACCGCGTGATCAAAAGGTGACTTTTTGAACAACCTCTATAAGTATATAATAATAGTAACGATGATTAGAGACGCTTGATACAATCAATCCGATCCATATAAGGGGGATTCTATATAGATGGGAACAGATCCTTATTTGCAGCGGGTACATCCAGTTCTGGCTGCCTGGTTCAAGGAAAGCTTCAATGAGCCTACAGATGTGCAGATGCAGGCATGGGCATCGATTGAAGCCAATCGCCATACGCTGATTGCTGCTCCGACGGGTTCAGGTAAAACATTGGCCGCCATGCTGCCGGGATTAAACCGGATTATTCAGTCCAAGCTGAATCCTGAAGGTGAGGAGCGGCCGGGGGTCAAGCTGCTTTATATTACACCACTCAAAGCACTGAATAATGATATCCACCATCACGTGGTTTCTTTTGCGGCGGAATTGGATAAGCTGGCCGAACGTACGGAGCTCAGCTGGCTTGGACTTAAAGCTGCCGTTCGTACAGGAGATACGCCGCAAAAGGTACGTGCCTCCATACTGCGGAAGCCGCCGGATATACTTGTGACGACCCCGGAAACTTTGTATTTGATGCTGACCTCGCTCAAGGCCCGGGAAATTCTGCGCTCGGTAGAGCAGGTTATTGTCGATGAAATTCACTACATCGCAGGGGATAAACGGGGGGCTCACTTATCACTTTCGCTGGAACGGCTGGAGGCGCTGTGCGGGAAGTCGTTTCTTCGTATTGGTGTGTCCGCTACGCAAAAGCCATTGGAACGGGTGGCTGCTTTCCTTGGCGGTTGGTCAGAAAATTCGCTCCGACATGTCAGTATTGTTGAAAGCAGCATGGATAAAAAATTTGAGCTTCGTGTGGCGGTACTTGATCATGACTCTGCTCAAAATAAAGAGGTAGTCTGGTTTGCGATTATGGACCGTATCCTCAAGGAAATGGAAGGCTGCCGCTCGACGTTGATCTTTGTCAACAACCGTAGGCTATGTGAGCGGCTGGCCCAGCAATTGAACGATTATTGCGGCGGCGATTTCGCCAGCTCGCACCATGGAAGCATCTCGCGTGAGCAGAGGCTGGAGGTCGAACGACGCCTGAAAGCGGGCGAGCTTAAATGTCTGATCGCCACCTCTTCGCTGGAGCTTGGAATCGACGTGGGTCAGATCGATGTGGTCATCCAGATCGATTCTCCGCTTGCAGCCGCGACGGGTATACAGCGAATCGGCCGAGCTGGACACGGTGTCGGAGAGGTCAGCCGCGGTGTCATTATCGTCCGTCAGCGCAGCACACTTCCCGAGGTGGCTGTGCTCAGCAGGATGATTCGGGAAAGGGAAATTGAGCCCATCGTTATTCGGCGCAATCCAATCGATGTTCTGAATCAGCAGATTGTTGCAATGATCGCAGCGGATGACTGGACAGTTGATCAATTGTTCCAGCTCGTGCGCGGCAGCGATTGCTACCACACGCTGACACGCGACAGACTGGTAGCGTTGCTGCGTGTACTATCCGGTTATTATCCATTTGTCCGACCTCTGATCGATTGGGATTTGGACACGGACAGGCTGAGCAGCAGAAGCAGCAGCCGGATGGCAGCCATTATGGGAACCGGCACGATTCCGGGGAGCGCCAATTATCCGGTTTACCATATGGATAGCCAGATCCAGCTGGGTGAGCTGGATGAGGAATATGTGCATGAGAGCAAGGTTGGCGAGCTGTTCCAGCTGGGAGCGCAGTCGTGGACGATCCGGGAAATCCGCAATGATCGTATATTGGTAAGTGAAACAGCTAACCGGATTAGCGAAATCCCTTTTTGGCGAAGCGAGGGGTTGGGAAGATCGTTTGGGCTCGGGGAGCGGGTAGGTGTTTTTTTGGCTGAAATATGTGCTCGATTGGAAGATCGTCATGCGGATGTGGACACTATCGATTGGCTGGAGCAGATGTATGGCTTTGATGCGCTTGCATCGGATAGTCTGATTCAGCTGATCAGAAAGCAGCAGGCGGCAAGTGCAGTTCCGACGCACTGCTCTATTGTGATCGAGCATTATCAGGATGCCATGAACCAAACCCATGTCATTCTCCATAATGTGTGGGGACGCAGGCTGAACCGGACGTGGCAGATCGTGCTGGAGCATGAGATTGAGCGTAAGCTGCAGCAATCCCCTTATATGGGGGCTAAGGATAATGGGATCGAGATGATTTTCAAGGAATGGGACGCGGAGTGGCTGTCATCGATTTGGCGGGCTGCGGTGTCAGCGGTCGACCCGATTCTGATGGAGGCAATGGGGCGTTCACCGATGTTCGCAATTACCTTTCGCCGGATGGCTGAGGTAGGCCTGCTGCTGTCACGGCAATTTACGCGGACACCGATGTGGCAAAAGCGCCTGCGCAGCGAGGAACTGCTAAAGGAAGTGCTGCCCTATGCCGAGCAGTTTCCTTTCTTCGAGGCGGCTATCACGGAATGCTTTGAGGAGCATCTGGATGCAGACGGTCTCAAATATGTACTGGGTGGCCTGGAGTCAGGAGTGATAGAGGTCAAGATCACGGCAAGTCGTTTCCCCTCTCCTTGGGCTAATCAATTTATGTGGGACTATGTGAACACTCAAATTTATGAGTCGGATGCGCTCAGCAGCGAGCTGCAAATGCAGGTAATGAACATTAACCGTGAGATGGCAGGCGCGGTATTCGGATCGGCTGCGGTAGGCGTTGTTTATGAACCGGAGGTAGTAGCTGCGGAACGACAGCGTCTGCTGGGCAAGCCGCAAAGCCCTGATGAATTGGCTGCACTGCTGAAAAAGCGAGGCGATTTAAGTAATGCCGAGCTGGAGGAAGCTTACGGAGAGCAAGCCGAGACGTGGATCCAGCAGCTTGAGGCGCAGGGTGTCGTTATCCGCTTGCAGGTAGGCGGTGAGACAAGATGGATCTGCCGTGATGAAAAGGACACCTACGAGCTGTTTCCACATGATCCAGCTTCTGTTACATTCGTGCTGGGTCGCTATATCGATGGTCGTCTGTCGTTCTCGGAAGCAGAGCTGGGACGAAGATATTTGCTGAATGAGGTGCAGACTGCGCAGCTCATGAGGAAATGGGAGCAGGAGCGGCGTATCGAGCGTACTCCTTTTAGCAAAGCTGATCTGGCTTACGAAACTGATGAAATCCAGTGGTCGGGCAGCAAGATTTGCGACCGTATCACACGTTTGTCCTTACAGCACTTCCGTAATGCGGGTGAGCCTGTCGCACCGGCTAGACTCGGGCTTATGCTGCTGCAGCGACACCACCTGCTCCCGGGACAGCAAAAGAAAGGGTTCGATAGCTTGCGTCATGCGGTGACCTTGCTGCAAGGGATTTTTCTACCTTATTCCCAATGGGAGCAGCTGATATTTCCGTCCAGGGTAGCCGGGTACCAGAAGGCGGATCTGGATCTGTTGTGCGCTTCAGGCGAGGTGATATGGATGGGCCGTAAGGAGGCTAACGAAAAGGAAGGCAAGATCGCCTTTTTTCTGGCAGATTCTGCTTCGCTCTATAGTCCGTTTATGCCAACTACAACGGAAACCGCACATCCCGAGCTGCTGGCTCTGCTTCGTACAAGAGGAGCAAGCTTCTTAACCCGACTATCCACCGAAACGGGTCTGGTTCCTTCCGTGCTTCTAGCCCAGCTGTTCGATCTTGTCTGGGAAGGTCATATCTCGAACGATCAATGGTCTCCACTGCGTAATTATAGCGCGGCCAAAGGCAAGCTCAATCCCAAGATGGGCTCGGGCCTTGGACGCTGGTATCCCGTTGAATCGCTGGGTAGTGCTGCTATTCCCCTTGAGGAATCCGCGCTTGCCTGGGTTCGGCACCTGCTGCAGAATCACGGGATCATCACCAAGGAGGTCGTCTCCCAGTACGCACCCTTTTTATGGGACAACATGCTGAAGGTGCTCAAACGCCTGGAGGAGCTCGGGACGCTCACGCGTGGGCTGTTCGTTCAGGGCGTGCAGTCGATGCAATTTATGGAGCGTGATGTCATTGGTATGCTCCGCCAGCAAGACGAGGCCCAGTCCACAGTGGAGGATACGGATCGTGCTGTAGCGATCCATGCGGCTGACCCTGCCGATGTGTTCGGAACCGTTGTACCTTGGCCAGAGGTAGATGGGATTCATTTTACTCGTAAGCAAGGTAATTTCCTTGTATATCATCGGGGTATGTGGGTATGCTGGCTGGAAAATTACGGACGCAAGATCGTATTTCTGAGGGACGATTACAATCAGAATCCGGAGCTGCTGCTGCCGATATTTCGCCAGATGTTGGACTATGGCAAATCCCGCAAAATCGTTATCGATTCATGGAACGGCCGACAGGCGGTCGATTCCCCCGAAGGGCAATTGCTGCTGAAACGCGGTGCAGAGCGAGATCGCAATTCGATTGTATTTTGGCCGAGCACCTTGGGTTAAACACAGAGCTGATACCTCCTGATTAGTAAACAGTGGAGATGGGTAAAATACCATATCAAAGCTACAGGTGAGGCGGGCTGAATATGGATGAAATTATGAAACAAACCAGAATTAACTGGCATCATTTCCTGTCCAACTTTTACTTGATCCTTCATGAACATAGTATGGACAGGGAACTAAAAGCGACCTTTATGAAAAAAGCTTATACGCATACGCTTAAAATAAGAGACTTGTAAAGGTAAAGCATATAGACATATATGCTTGGATATACGTAATAAATAAAGCTTAACGGGAGTGTGTTCATTCGCTTTCGTTAAGCTTTTTTTGCGTTCTTATTGCTTGGTTTGCTGGTCTACGGATTGTACGATCGTTCCCATACGTCTCAGTATGGTATCAGCCTGCACATGGACCTCCAATTGTTTGAATTCTTCATTCCAGTCTTTGTATTGAGACCAGATTGTTGGGTTTTTTTGGTGAATAAGCTCTCCAAAACCAAAAATATCGGTTCCATATTGCTTTTGTATCTTGTGAATGGAGTTAGTAATCAATTTTTTTATTTTCTGATCGCCTTCCTCCTTCAATTTGTCAAGCACGGGCTTTTGGGTGATGTCGACATTACATTCGATGTCTGATATATTTTGCTCTACGCGGACATGGATATCAACAATCGGTTTTCCATTTTTGACCCGGGTATTCATGTGAGATCTTACATTGACAACATCTAGGGATACCGTGCCGTTTTCGCCTGGGCAGGAAAGATAACCAACGGTTTGATTGACTGTATTTTGCACATAGTTCAGCGCCTTCGTCTCATCCTCGTCAAGCCAGCCTACCATACGATCTACCTTGAAAATAGCCATGCCTGAATACCTTAATAATGCCGGTGGCGCAATCTTTTCGACATTCAGGGTACTCTCACCAATAATCTTACTCCCGATAATTTCTACTCCGGTCATTGCAGGACTTTTACCAGGCTTGCTGAGATCCTGAATCAGCTTATCAAGCGTAATTTTACCGGTTGCGGCCCACAGCTTATCTGAGGCCTCAAGTGTTGTATATAAATTATTTGCCGGAATCGGATCCATACGGCTGAAAACCTTTAGTACCTCGGAGGCATCGGAATTTTTGGCAATGATCAGAAAAAAATCGGTCCGCATTTGCGGGTTTCTGGATATGAAATCAAGCGGTTTGCTAATTCCCGATTTAGCAAGCTCTTCCCCAATTACAATCATACGCAAATGTGCATAATACAGCTTGCGCGGTACCTGAACCTCCATACGTCGCAGTGCTTCAGGGAGTGTTTTACCTGATTCCACAAAAGTGACGACTGGACTGGCATTGCTGCTAACTCCGGTTTTGGGGGCGACCCGGGACGGATTCACGAGTTGAACGCTTACTTTATACGTGTCGTCCACTTTATCGAGGCCAAGCCCAACAACGAGACTGATTTCATTCAATTCATTACGGTCCCAGCAGCCAGCCAGCAGGGGAATCAGCATGCCTATGATCAAACACATCGCGAGTTGTCTCATCATTATTCCTCCTGCTGGGTAGAGCTCCTTTTTTGTCTAACCAGATTACGGGGCTTTAGGCTTTTGGGCCGGGTAATCATGCTCATCAACGGGAACCTGACGAGTGTATCCTTTTGATCTGACATGTGGAAGGGAGCAAAGGGTGACATGTAGGGGACGCCCAGTGAGGACAAGCTGCACATATGGATGACGAGCAGAATAATCCCCATAAATATGCCAAACAGACCGAATGTCCCCCCAACGAGCATCAAACAGAACCGTATAATACGTGCTGTAATTCCCATATTGAACGCAGGAATAACAAAATTGGCTATGGCGGTTATAGAGACAACAATAACCATACCGGCGGTGACCAAACCGGCTTCAACTGCTGCTTGTCCGACGACCAATGTACCTACAATAGAGATGGCTTGTCCAATCGTCTTGGGCATACGAACGCTCGCTTCGCGGAGGATTTCGAAGGTGATTTCCATAATCAAGGCTTCGATCAGAGCAGGGAAAGGCACCCCTTCGCGTTGGCCTGACAGGTTGTAGAGCAAGGTCGTGGGAATCATTTCCTGATGGAACGTTGACAAGGCAATGTATAGTGAAGGCGTTAATGTTGCGATAACGAGACACACAAAGCGCAGCAAACGAATCAGGGTGGCAAAATCACTTCGTTGGTAGTAATCCTCGCTGGATTGGAAAAATTGTGTGAATAGTGCTGGGGCCAACAGCGTGAACGGGGTGCCGTCCACCATTACTCCTATTCGTGCCTCCATTAATCCGGCTGCGACAACATCCGGCCGCTCTGTATTGTAAATGGTCGGAAATGGGGTGTAACGCTGGTCCTGAAGAAACTCTTCGAGATAGTTGCTTTCCAGTACAGCGTCAATATCGATTTGGTTGATACGGCTGCGGACCTCGTTAACCAGATCATCAGAAACCAGATTATTTAAATAGACGAGGGCTACCTCGGTTTGGGTGACGGTGCCAATCTTGAAAAATTCGATCCATAGATGACGGCTGTTAATTTTACGACGCAGCATCGCCGTATTCCAGGAGAGCACCTCCGTGAAGCCTTCGCGGGGGCCGCGTACGACGGATTGCACATTTGGTTCTTCAACGGTACGGGCCTTTACTTGCTTGGTTCCAACAGACAGGCCGTAGGCACACCCTTCAATAAGCAGGATACTGCTGCCAGAAAGCAGTCCATCGAATAGTTCCTCAAAGTGAGTGACCTCTCTCACATCACCCTCAGAAATCACACTGACCTTGTAGTGGTAGAGAAGACTCTCAGGATCGGACAAATCCTGCGGTTCATAGGCATCGGCAAGCAGAGCCTGCAGCATGACCTGTGAATTGGAATAGCCCTCCACATAAATAATAGCAGCCTTCAGGAACGTATTCCCGATCCCGTCTATTTGGAAATCCCTGAATCTGATATCGCCGCTGTTGCCCAGGGTTTGCTTGATATGCTTCAGGTTAGGCTCCAACTGATCGCTAATTGTATCGGTCATATCTTCAGAATTGCGCATAGCTTGGGAAGTCACCCCATTTCACGATCAAATTAGTTGCTGCTGTTGGCACTCTGGCGGCGAATGAGCGATACGCCGAATACAAGCAGAGGAAGTATCAGCATGAACAGAAGAGAGAAGGCCGCCCAGCTGTGGGTGAGCAGTTTGATGACAAACATCGTACTGGGATAGCACATCGACGATAGCACAATCATTCCGATCGCAAATGGCCAGACGAATGGCTTTTCATCCTTGAAATTGAAAATCTGTGCCATACCGAGGACAGAGGCATGGAACGTTAGTGTAATCTTCATGAATATGGATAAAATCCAGAGAAACATCATCACGGATTCGATACGTTCCAGAAATTCACCGATGTTAATGTGCTTCGCAACCGCATAGGCAGGAAATAATTGATTGGCTGTAAGTGCAGGCCCAAGAACAAGAATACTGGAGAGGGTCATAATAATGATGAGGCTGCCACCTATGGACATGCCTATAATAAATCTGCTTCTGCGATCCTTGGTACCAACTGATACGTATGGATAAAACATGAGCAGCACAACCATCTCCTGAAGAGCGAGAAAATTGTAGGCACCCTTAAATACAGGCTTGATACCAAACTCCAGCAGCGGATAGAGATTGTCAAAGTGAAACTTGGGTGCAGAAGTAAGGATGAGCAGGATAAATAGCCCAAACATCCATATAATAAAAATTTCCGCCGCATGGGTATATACTTTGAGTCCTGCCCGAATTGCCATAACGATAACGAAGGTGAAAATAATTTTTAATATTTCCATCGGTGTGTCCGGCATAATTTGCGATGTCAGAAAAATCCCCATATCGCCAAGCATCAGGGAGGCAAGAATATAGCAAAAGGCTACAAACAGCAGAGCCACGAATTTTCCGATCCAGGGTCCGAGCGATATGATGCAGTATTCCACAAATGTCTTATTCGGATATCGATTACCAAGCGTGGCATACAGCAGCACAAGAAGGATATTGATAACAACACCTAAGATACCTGCCATCCAGGCATCCTGCTTCGCATCGATGGCCAAACCGCCGGGCGTGATCAGAATGGAGGTACCCACCGCAAACATAATAACGAGAATCATAAAAGAACGCGCCTTTATGGTTTCCTTTGAATCCATTATCCACACGTCCTCTTCATTCAAATACGGAATAGATCGCCTGATTTAACGGTTCAAATGTCGTATTGATCCATTCGAGTGGATTGGGTAACGGAAATTGGAGGGCTTCCAATACACTCAGAATACCGGCACCGCACATCAGCAGCAGGAATAAAGTAAGCTCTTTAAACTTGCTCGCTTTCCACAAAGCGGGGGCCTCCAATGAAGCAATGAGCATGATAACCACGATAACACCTGTTACAATCCATGCCATAGTTTCCTATCCTTTCTTGCAGATTATTGTTAATATTGTCCGAAACCAGTTTTTTTAACCAAATTGGAGTTTCTCGTTATGACAATAAAAAAAGCGCTAGATGTGTTGTCTCTGCAAGAAGACAAGGATATCTAGCGCGATACATCCATACTGCAGAACGAAGTCCAGGCTCGTTTGCTTCCTCTTGATTGTCCATTAGTAGCTAAGCGTGAAGCCTCTCATAATGGTGTTCCAAGCCTGATCGGAGCCTTTCCAATCGCGCCCGCTTGGTATATTAACCGAGCTCACTCCATCGATACCCCAATCCTCGTGCATCACTGTGTGTAAGCCGCTGGCATGATTATTAACAATAAGTAATCGAAATTTGCCGTACATCAATGTGTTCAAGGCCGCTTTAAGTTGGATCGCTTCTCTCTTGGACGTTTGTGTTCTAATAAATAAAACCGGACTGCTGTACCTTGCTGTTCTCAAAAAACGCTGAACTCGCCGATCGATCTTTCCTTTGAAAGGAGGATAGGCATCCCATATTCGCTCGGTCGTAAGGTACCGGGGGAAATCGTGAAATGAGACAACCTCATAAGCATTATCTCTGACAACGAAATGATCATAGGTTCTGTCAATGAGCTGGAGATGATCGAACTCCATAAAACCATAAAATCGTTTGCGAATCAGTTGGACCAGATCAGGTACGGAATCAGAAATAAACCAATCCAAGGGACCGGCAAATTGACGCAATCCCAGTCTTTGTAACTGATGAGCCGTTTGACAGGTCGTACCTAAGCTAAGATAGGCTTTATAACTGCCCGTACAGTCATTCCACTTCATAGCGATCACTCCTGGTCAAAAAAATAGTAACGGATTTATCGGAAAAACAGGCATACACACAAGATCTAAACCTTAAACTAGTATATAAAGGCCCAGCGGCATGTGTAACGGCTAATGACATATGACTATCAGATTTGGAAGCGCTAACAATAATGGTGTGAAGGAATGAGTCTGCTTGGAGATCAACGGCTATTGTGGAGGAGCTTGGAAAAAATATATTTGGCATTTATCTTGTTCTAATCAAACATTAATGTTGCATTGCTAATCTTGAATCTAAAGGAGTGATTCATATGACATCTTCTTATTTCAACGAATGGCTGGATGAATATAATGATTACTTGAGACTATATGAAATTTTTGGAGATAAGGAGTATTTGGAGGAAGCGAGGGAAGTACTCGTCAGTTTGAAAGCGATGGTTGTTCGCGCTGAATACCATCAAAGATTCCTACACCAAATCATGAACGGAGGTGTCAATGCTTCGTAATATATGGCAATAAATGGTAAAAATTGCATCCTACATAGACATATTCCAATTATTCTGATCTGAACACGGAAAAGCAGCTCCGGGTTCTTTTTTTTACAATTTTCCTGCTTTTATTTAATATAGTTAGCTATCTCATCACCTATACTCAATGATATAGGGATTCATACCTATTCTAGTGATCCTAAAGACCAATACGAGTGATATGGACAAGGAGGCCTATGTGTATGGTAAACGAAACAGCTGTAATCTCGAAGGAAGAAGCGGTGGAGGTACTTACTCATTACATGGTACGTGTAGGGGAATTAAAACAGTCGTTAGAGGTAGTAGAGCTGGGTGGAGATGGCAGCACTCAGGCATGGATCGACCTTACAGAGAAATATGCTTTGATCGAAAATGATATCAGAAAACATCATGAATACATAAGCTCTGGGGGAACCTTTGGCATGAAAGCCGCCTTTTTTGAAGCTGCGATTAAGGATATGTATATAAGCATGACCCATTTGAACATGGATATGAATGCCAAGGATGCTGCGCCTCAGTTGGGTCGTGTACTGGTCGAAATCGACGGTTATTCGAGGTTTTGGATGTCGCACTCCAATAGAATCTAGCTTAAGGTGGGGAATCGGGTGATTAAGCAGAGAGCGTTGATGCAATTTACAAGGATTCAAACCAAATTCCTGGTATTTATGCTTCCCATCCTTATATGTTTGACCTTATCTTTGTCGTGGATCAGCTATACGTTCTCGCAAAATATGATTACCCACGAGATCGAAGGCAAGATGAACAATCAATTGCAGCAAACCATTCACGATATTCAAAACAAGCTCTCTTCGCACACCCGAATCCCGCAAACTGTGGCCAGACTGGTCGAAGCACGGGGAATGGCGTTGAATCCACAGGATTATAAGGCCATGCTGCTGAATGTTCCCTCCTTAAATCCCGATACGCTGGGCGTTGGTGTCTGGTTTGAGCCCAAGCGATACAAGCCGGAACAGCAGTACTTTGGACCCTATGTGTACAAGGATGGGGACAAGGTGACCTATACCGAGCAGTATATGACCGCGGAGTACGATTATCCCACAACAGATTGGTACCGGAATGGTATAAATTCCAGAGAAAGCGCGATTTTTACGGATCCGTATTATGACGAGACAATCAAGACAACGATGATTACAGCAACCGTCCCTTTTTATGATGAGCGCAAGCAGTTTCTGGGTGTGACCACTGGTGATATCAGCTTGAACAGCATGCAGCAAATGATCAAGGAAATTAAGGTCGGTGAAACCGGATGGGCTTTCCTGATGGATAAAACGGGCAAGGTCATCGCCGACCGGGATGCGCAGAAGGTGATGAAGGACGAGCTGTATAAGGATGCCAATCCTTCCCTCGCTGCTCTGGGCAAAAAGATTATGGAGGACGTTAAGATTGGCGGCTCCAGCGGATTTCAAGGAGGCTTTGAGCAGTCCGGGAAGCAGGTTCGGGTGTTCTATTCGATCATCCCCGAGACTGGCTGGAGCTTTGCACTGGCGATACCGGAGCAGGAGCTGTATGCTCCATTGAATAGCCTGCTGCAGCGGATGCTGATTGTGATTGTTATTGCGGTATTGGTCATGATCGGAGCCATTATTGCTTTCAGTCGTTATATTACGACCAACATTCACAAGGTGAATGCGTTATCGACCTCGCTTGCTGAAGGAGATTTCAATACTCGGCTTGAGATCCGAACGAAGGATGAATTTGAACAGATGGGACATAACTTCAATCGTACGATCGGAGTTTTGAAAGGAATGATGGGCCAGATTTCGGTCTGCTCGCAAGAAGTGGCTACCCAGGCCGAGCAGCTGAAGCAGGGAGCGATGGAGACGAATAAGGCTACGGAGGAGATTGCTACCTCCATTCAAGGCGTTGCCGAAGGTACGGAGAAGGAAGTCCATATTATCGGCAATTTGAAGCAAATGTCTACCGAGATTTCTCTGGGTATGGAGCAAATTGCAGGTAGTGTTGAGTTGGTCAGTGAATCGTCTTCGACCGCGATGGCAGCTGCGACAGCAGGCAATGAATCGTTATATGAGTTGATCCGGCAGATGAACACGATACACGGCACGGTTCATGAATCGTTTCATAGTGTCAAGCAGCTGCAGGATAAGTCACAGCAGATCGATGATATTGTGAGCATGATCACGACAATTTCCAGGCAAACGAGCATGCTTTCGCTGAACGCTGCCATAGAAGCGGCCCGTGCAGGTGAGGCGGGAAAAGGTTTTGCAGTAGTAGCGGGAGAGGTGCGCAAGCTGGCTGACCAGGCTGCGGAGGCGGCGAATCAAATCAGAGGCGTGATTACGGAAATTCAGGGAACGATTCAGCAAACGGCACAGAGCATGGAATCGGGCAGGCTGGCAGTCGCCGCTGGCATGGAGAAGGCCGGAAATGCTGGTAATTCGTTCGGGGATATTGTGGACGCGGTGAATAAAGTATCACAGCAAACGGAAGAGGTATCGGCTGCTGTAGAGGAAATCTTCTCAAGTGCTGAGAATATGGTCCATGAAATGGATGGAATTGTTCATTTGGCTCGTGAAACCGCAGATAATTCGGGTTATGTAGCCGCAGCCGCCCAACAGCAGACTGCTACGATAGAACAGGTCGCTTCGTCAGCGGGTACTATTTCCAAACTCGCTTTTGAGCTTAAAGCCTTGATGCTGCATTTTCGCTACGAATAACATTTCCAGCCAGAGTAGAGGGAGCAAGCGATTCCTGATGAGCGTTGATCCGGGGATCGATGATTTGCTCCCTGTATTCGCTTGGCGTGATATCGGTCCATCTTTTAAATTGGCGGCTAAAATGAGGGCTTGTTCGATACCCGAGCATCATCGCAATATGATCCACAGACAGGTCGGTTTGCAGCAGCAGACGTTTGGCTTCGTTCAACAAAATTTCAGACAAATATTTACGCGGGGCTTTTCCGTATACCTGATGAAAAATACGATTGACCTGGGAGGTACTCATATTAACCGACTTGGCAATATCCTGTACCCAGGTCCGTCCATTTTCGTGAATCTGCCCATGCAGCAATAGAGTTTGTACGGAGTCCTCAATCTGCTCGGCAATTTGACTGGCAATGACTTCTTTTTTGGTCAGCATGACATTATCGGATTGCGACAGCTGGTCAATCAGGCTTCCAAGCAGATCGAATACAGCGGAATGAACCTTCATGCTTTTCGAGGTGGACAAAATGGTGCTTTTGATCTCGATCGACAGGTCATAAAGGGTAGCTAATGCAGGTTGAATGCCTATCGCCAGCGGTGATGCTGCCGGATAATAGGTCGTTTGGTGATGCTCCAGCTCCTTGGAAAAAATACGGTCAATGACACTGAAGTGCACGCAGAAGTAAGTGAAGCCATGCGGTCCGGACGATTTGCAGGAATGGGTAACCCCTGGCCGAATAAACAGAATGTCCCCTTGGGTTTGTCGATAAATGTGCCCATCTACGACCATCTCCATCTCACCGTCAATGACCCAATGAATTTCGTACATCGGATGCTCATGAGAAGGATAGCTCCAGTGCGAATCGACCTTTCGTCCATGCAAACCCATGAGTTGAACGGTAATTCGCAGATCAGGAAGCCGTCCCAGCTCAAATTCTTTAGAATAGCTTTTCATCATTACGCCTCCCGTTAATTCCGGTATTTTCAGTTTCATGCAACAGGTTATACTAGTATATCACCGAATTTGATCAGAGGAAAATGCGCGAAAAGGGTAAATTGTAGCCACGATTAGTGTATCGTCATTCATTAAGGTTAGTGGTATGTTAGTATTACTACTAAACAAGGGAGGGTATGACAGCGGTCCGGGGCATTAAGAATGCATAGAATGAAAACGATTTCAATTTAGCTGTTACTTTATTATTACAAATGGAGGTCAGCCATGAAAGCACTGAATACTAAAAAAAGAAGTGTAGTTGCCATTACTTCAATCGTGACAATGTCGTTGTTAGTCGGCTGTTCGAGCAATACCAATAATGCCGCTCCCCCAAGTAATTCAGCACAAGGTCCAGAACCGCTGCCCATCAAAATATCGTTGAATTTTGACGGAAAGGATATCCCGCAGCCTGGGAATGAAGCACAGAAGGCGATAGAGAAATATACGAATTCGAAGCTTTCGATTAACTTGATATCGAGCAACGATTTCTGCAGCAAGCTTCCCGTTATGATTGCCTCGGGTGACATGCCGCAAATTCTCGCCAGCTGTGGAGCGCCCAATCAATCGTACCTGATCAGTGCAGCGCAGAATGGGGCTTTCTGGGATATCGGTCCTTATATTAAAGATTACAAGAATCTGTCATTAATGCCGCCGGCTGTGTATGACAATGTGAAGATTGACGGCAAGTTGTATGGGATTCCACGGTATCGCCCGTTCGCCAGATATGCTTATACGTACCGGAAAGACTGGTTAACGAATGTAGGTCTTCAGCAGCCCAAAACCGTTGATGATTTATACAACATGTTTAAAGCGTTTACAAACAATGACCCCGACAAAAATGGGGTTAACGATACTTACGGTATGACGATGATGATTAAGAATGATTCCTTAAGACCTGATTTCGGTGTAACGTTCGGTGCACCCAATGCGTGGGGTCTGAAGGACGGTAAATTTACCAAATCCGAGGAAACCCCGGAGTATTTCGAAGCCATCAAATTTACGAAAAAATTGTATGACGAGAAATTGATCAATCAGGATTTTGCTTCGATCGATGTGCCTAAATTTGAAGCCAATCTGGAAAATGCCAAAAGCGGTGTTATTAATGAGGCTACCAACAAAATACTGACTTTTGAAACTCGTGTTAAAAGCCATAATCCGAATGCCGTTATGGATGCTTTCAGTATTGTGGAAGGCCCTAAAGGCAAGTTGATTAATGGCGAACGCGGCTCCAACGGTATTCTGATGTTCCCCAAATCGAGTGTCAAAACAGAAGCCGATTTAAAGCAGTTGCTTGGTTTTATTGACAAGTTGTCCGATAAACCGATGGCTGATTTACTGGAATGGGGTATTCAAGGCAAGCACTATGATCTGAAGGATGGAAAAGCGGTCAGAACGAATCAGGATGCCTTCGACAACGAAGTAGGTTTCCCTTATAAATTCCCTTTTGAAACGGTTCCTGTTACCAAAATCAGAACTGAGGGCGTACTCGACCCTATGACCAAGCTGCAGATCCAGCTCGAGGAAGATAACGATAAATATGCGGTGCTTGATCCAACGATTGTGCTGATCTCGCCGACGTGGGCAACCAAAGGCCAGGAGCTGCAGCAAATTTTGCTGGATGCCAAGGTGAAATACATCATGGGCAAGATTGATGAAAATGGCTGGAAGGCCGCAATAGATAAATTTAAAGGCGCAGGCGGAGATCAAACAGCCAAGGAATACGCAGAAGCTTACGCTAAGACACAAAAGAAATAATAGAGAACTGCCATTAAGGTAGAAACAGAAAAACTTCCACAACAGGAGGTTTTTCTGTTTCAGCCGACATCCTGCGATTTGTTAAATAAGATAGGAATACGCTTTTATTTTAACTTGGGAGGACATCATGACGGATCGAATATTTTTTAACGCACATCATTCGCCTATCGGTGCATTTGCCAGCTTTACACTGGGATTCCGCGGTGCTAAGGGCGGGTTGGGACTTGAGCTCGGCAAGCCAGCCGATCAAAGTGTATTCATTGGATTGCAGTCCGATGACGGCAGCTTGTATGAGGCTCTGCCCTTCTTTGCGGAGGCTGTGGATGCTGTGGATGAAAGTGCAAGATACGATGTGGAAAAAGCGGAAGAGACCGTCCCTGCGAACAAGCAGCGTCTAGTTTCTTACCCTGCTCAAAGCATCGTTCGCGATTTTAAACTAGGCACGGATACATGGAAAGCGGGAGAGCTTACGTTTCGAATTTATTCACCGGTATGCAGCGTTCCTGATCCAGAGACTGCAGAGGCTAATCTATTGAAGGAAGCAATCGTTCCGGCTGTTTTTGCCGAGCTGACTATAGATAATACGAAAGGCATCCGCACAAGGCGGGCTTTCTTCGGCTATCAGGGCAATGATCCTTATAGTGCGATGAGAAGGTTGGACGATACGAGCGAAGGTCGATTTAAAGGTGTCGGGCAGGGGCTTAACACAGCTATTGTTTCCCTGGACCCGGATACTTCTTCCGCTCAGGGCTTTACGATGGAGAAAATTTTGAGCAATTCCCTGAATGAAAACCGTGCGTTCGGCCTTGGCGGATGCGGCGCCCTGATTACGGACGTTGCGGCCGGTGAGAAGAAAACCGTGCGGTATGCGATCTGCTTTTATCGCGGAGGCATTGTTACGGCCGGGATGGATACGTCCTACCTGTACACACGCTTTTTCAAAAATATCGAAGCCGTTTCGGCCTACGCACTTGAGCATTATGACGCACTGGCCGCTTCATGCGAGCAATCGAATGAAATGGTCAATACAGCCCGTTTATCCGATGACCAAAAGTTTATGCTTGCTCATGCTATCCGCAGCTATTACGGCAACACACAGCTGCTGGACTATGAAGGGGAGCCCTTCTGGGTGGTCAACGAAGGCGAGTATCGGATGATGAACACCTTCGATTTGACAGCAGACCAGCTGTTCTATGAGCTGAAGATGAACCCGTGGACCGTCCGTAACGAGCTGGACATGTTTGTGCGGAGGTACAGCTATGAAGATCAAGTAAGCTTTCCCGATGATTCTGTCGAATACCCCGGAGGTATCAGCTTTACCCATGATATGGGTGTAGCCAATGTGTTCTCCCGTCCACAGTATTCATCCTACGAAATATCCGGTATTAAAGATTGCTTCTCCTACATGACGCATGAGCAGCTGGTCAACTGGATTTGCTGTGCCGTCGTGTATATGGAGCAGACGGGGGACAACGATTTTCTGAACCGTCATCTGGCCACGCTTAAGCTATGCTTCAATAGCATGCTGAACCGGGATCATCCGATTCCCGAGCAGCGCAATGGGATTATGGGACTCGACAGCAGCCGAACGATGGGTGGAGCGGAAATATCGACCTATGACAGCCTGGACATTTCTCTGGGTCAAGCGCGCAACAACATTTATATGGCAGGCAAATGCTGGGCCGCTTATGTTGCACTTGAGAAGCTATTCCGCAGCACAGGCGAGGAACAGCTATCCATCGAAGCGGGCAAACAAGCGGAGCGATGCGCAGCAACACTTGCCTCCAAGATGACGGATCAGGGATATATTCCCGCAGTTATTAATGAGAATAATGATTCGAAAATTATTCCGGCCATAGAGGGTCTGATTTTCCCTTATTTTGCAGGCTGCGAGGAAGCTTTGGATGCGAATGGCAGGTTCGGTCCTTACATTCAGGCTTTGAAGCAGCACTTGGCTGCCGTTCTGGTCCCCGACATCTGCCTGTTTCCTGATGGAGGCTGGAAGCTGTCTTCAACCAGCAGCAATTCATGGCTGAGTAAAATTTATTTATGCCAGTTTATTGCCCGTAAGCTGCTGGGCTTCCCGCAGGATGAGAAGGCCGATGCGGCTCACGTTGCCTGGCTGAAGCATCCGGAGCATTCGTACTGGAGTTGGAGCGATCAAATTCTTGCCGGGGTTATTATCGGCAGCAAATATTATCCTCGAGGCGTAACTGCCATATTGTGGTTGCTGGAGGAGCGTAATGAGCGGAGGCACTCCCTTTCTCAGTAGTAGCGGCACATCTTTTTGAATAGTGTTCTATGAGGATGATCAGTTAAAAACAGGAGGTTATTATCATGATTAGAGTCGCGATAGTAGGTACAGGCGGTATTTCGGCAGCTCATTTGGCAGCATACCTTTCTTTTCCGGAGCGGTGCCAAATCGTCGCTTTATGCGATATTTACCCGGAAAAAGCAGCAATACTTAAGGAACAACACAAACTGAGTTGTGACATCTTCAGTGATTCCGCCGACATTGCTTCACGGGATGATATTGATCTCGTTTCCATTTGTACGCCGCCTTATACACATGCCGATTTATCCGTTCAATTCTTGAATGCCGGCAAGCATGTGTTGGTGGAGAAGCCGATGTCCTCCTCGTTAGCTGAATGTGACCGGATGATTGCAGCCGCAGAGAAAGCGAAGAAGATTCTGTCCGTAGTCGGTCAAAACCGCTTCCGCGATCCGATCATGAAATTAAAGCAGGTGCTGGATTCAGGAAAAATGGGTAAGGTGGTACATGCTCAGGTGGAATCGTACTGGTGGCGTGGACATGTTTATTACGATCTCTGGTGGAGAGGCACGTGGGAGAAGGAAGGCGGAGGCTGCACGCTCAATCATGCGGTGCATCACATTGACATGCTTCAATGGATGATGGGGATGCCAACCAAGGTTCAAGCGATCATGAGCAACACTTCACATGACAATGCGGAAGTGGAGGATTTATCGATCGCCGTCTTATCTTATCCGAGCGGTGCGTTGGCGCAAATCACAAGCTCGGTTGTTCATCATGGTGAAGAGCAGCAGCTCATTTTTCAAGGGGAAAAAGCGAGAATCTCGGCTCCATGGAAAGTGTACGCTTCCGTTCCCAAAGAAAATGGATTCCCCATCAAAAATGTTGAATTGGAAAATGAAATTGAACAGCTGTACAACGAGCTCCCTTCGGTACCTTACAGTGGACATCAAGGACAAATTGATAATGTGCTGTCAGCTATAGAAAACGATACGTTGACCGTATTGGTCGATGGCTATGAAGGAAAGAAGACGCTGGAGCTGATTACCGCGATTTATATGGCAGCCAGCACAGGGCAGCAGGTCGAATTGCCGTTACAGCCGGACAGCCTGTTCTATACAAGAGAAGGCATTATGGCCAACGCTACCCATTTCTACGAAAAAACAAATTCGGTAACCGGATTTGCCAAAAACGATATTACGTTAGGCGGGAAATATGAATAGAGGAGGTTTACCTGCAATGCAGACAATTACGAATCCGATTCTGACCGGATTTAACCCGGATCCATCAATTCTTCGGGTTGGAGAAGATTATTATATTGCAACATCGACATTTGAATGGTTTCCCGGGGTTCAGATTCATCATTCCAAGGATTTGGTGCATTGGCGCCTCTTAACCCGGCCCTTGAATCGCATTTCGCAGCTGAACATGGAGGGTGAACTGAACTCCGGAGGCGTATGGGCTCCCTGCTTAACTTATGATGACGGTCTATTTTATTTAATATATACCGATGTGAAGAGCCGAAAAGGGGCATTTAAGGATACTCATAATTATATGGTTACGGCACCAGATATGATGGGTCCATGGTCGGAGCCTATTTTTCTGAACAGCAGTGGATTCGATCCTTCGCTGTTTCACGATGATGATGGGCGGAAGTGGCTGGTCAATATGCTGTGGGACCATCGCAAAGGAAATAATAAATTCGCGGGCACAGCGCTGCAGGAATATTCGGTAGAGGAACGCAGGCTGATCGGTCCGGTCATTAATATTTTTAAAGGGACGGAGCTAAAGCTCACCGAAGGGCCGCATTTGTACAAAAGAAACGGGTTTTATTATTTAATGACTGCTGAAGGCGGTACGCAATATAACCATGCGGTGACGATGGCGAGAGCCAAGTCCATTGAAGGCCCCTACGAGGTGGACCCTACCAATCCCATCCTCACATCTGCCGGTAAACCCGAGCTGGCGCTGCAAAAAGCGGGACATGGCTCATTGGTGGAAACACATACCGGAGAATGGTATTTAGCCCATCTATGTGCCAGACCGGTTAAGGACAAATACTGCAATTTGGGTAGAGAGACGGCTTTACAGCGCTGCTATTGGACAGAGGATCACTGGCTTAGGGTCGAAGAGGGCAATTGGCCCAAATCCAGCGTTAAGGCGCCGAGGATCGAACCGTTTGTTTTTGAAGTGGAACCGGTAGTGGATCACTTTGATGATGCGAGTCTCGGCGTCGTATGGAATACGCTGCGGATTGCGCCGGGGCCGGATTGGCTTTCTTTGACAGAACGACCTGGGTTTCTGCGTCTGAAGGGTATGGAATCGATGAGCTCGCTTCACAGGCAAAGTCTTGTAGCCCGCAGGCAGCAAGCGTTTCATTGCGAAGCTGAAACCGTTGTGGAATTTGAGCCTGACAATTTTCAGCAGCTGGCGGGGTTGATTGTTTACTACGATACGGAGGATTACATGTATTTGCGTATCACACACCATGAGGTACATGGCAAATGCATCGGGATTATTCAATCGGTGGGTGGCGTGTATGATGAGCTGTTGGATACGGACATCCCACTGCAGGACATCACCCGCTGTAAGCTAAAAGCCATTATCGACCGTGAAGCGCTGCAGTTTTATTACGCAGCCGAAGGTGGTGAATGGGCGGCCATCGGTCCGGTTGTCGATATTTGTCATTTGTCAGATGATTATCCTGATTATATTCGTTTTACAGGCACCTTTATCGGAATGTGCGTTCAGGATTTAAGCGGCACCCGAAAACATGCTGACTTCGATTCATTTTCTTATATAGAAAAGGCGGTGGAATAGATGGCAAAACCAGCAACTTTTAGTATCATCGGCGGCAGTGGGTTTCGCGCACAATATTTTCTGAGAATAGCGCAAGCGCTGCCGGAGCAGTTTCGCATTAGTGGCATGGTGGTCCGTGACGAATCCAAGGGTCGGGCCATGGAGGAACAATGGCATGTAGCGACCTATCGGAGTCTGGAGCAGCTGTTGGCAAATGAACAGCCAGATTTTGTCGTATTATCCGTTAGTTCGTCGGCTGCTTTTGATTATATGGTGCAGTTGGCGGAACGGGGTATTCCTGTTCTTGCGGAAACACCTCCAGCTCCTAATCTTGAAGGCTTATTACAGGTGTATGACAAGCTTGTCCGCCAAGGAGCGCGGATTCAAGTAGCCGAGCAGTACCAGTTTCACCCTGTACAAGAAGCACGGACAGCTATTATTCAATCAGGACAATTAGGCAGCGTTAATCAGGTGACCGTATCGATTTCTCAATTTTATCATGCTGTCAGCCTAATTCGAAAAATGCTTGGGGTCCAGTATGAGGAAGTTAAGATAAAGGCCATGCGATTCGAATCCAATTGGGTTGCCGGGCCTAACCGCAGTGGTCCTCCGACAGAAGATAAATTAGTCAAATCGGAGAGGGATTTGGCTTGGCTCGATTTTGGCGGCAAGCTCGGTATTTATGACTTCACCAAGGATCAGCATCGTTCATGGACACGCTCCAATCATATGAGTATAAGGGGAGAGCGTGGGGAAATATTCGATAACCGGATCAGCATACAGGACTCATCCTGCACACAGATTCAATCGGAATTAAAGCGCGTCAACAAAGGCGAATATGAGAACGCGGAGGGTTATTTCCTGAAAGGAATTATGGCGGGAGAACGTTGGGTATACGAAAATCCATTTATGCCGGCAAGGCTGTATGACGATGAGATCGCCATTGCTGCCTGCCTGAGCAAAATGGCTGCTTACGCCGCAGGCGGTCCCGGGTTCTATGGTTTGCCGGAGGCATCCCAGGACCACTATATCGGGATGCTGATTGAGCAGGCGATCGTGTCCGGTGAAACCGTAGTATCGGTTCGTCAACCATGGGCTAAAGAGTAACTAAAGGACAGCTGCAGAATTCAAACAGGATGAGGTGAAGAACACAATGCAGGTACAACTGGCCATGAGAGAAATGTGGAAATACCGCTGGTTATATTTGTTTATGGTTCCGGGAATTATTTATTTCTTTTTATTCAAATATGTCCCCCTATGGGGCGTGATCATGGCATTCAAAAATTACCAGCCTTTCGCCGGATTGATGCAAAGCGAATGGGTAGGGTTGGCGCATTTCAGACGATTTTTCGGGATGCCGGAATTTTGGATGCTTTTCCGGAACACCATCGTTATCGGGCTGTACAGCCTATTAATCTTTTTCCCGATAACAATTGTCCTGGCTTTGCTGCTGAATGAGGTTCGCAGAGAGATGTTCAAGCGATTCGTGCAAACCCTTGTTTACATTCCACATTTCCTGTCGTGGGTCGTTATTGCCGGTATCTCTTACGTGCTTCTGACTACAGAGGGCGGTATCATCAACCAAATATTAATAGCATTTGGGTACAAGCCTGCTGAATTTTTAACCAGCGAGTATTGGTTCCGGCCTTTGATTGTTATGCAGATGATTTGGAAAGACGCAGGCTGGGGCACCATCATATTCCTGGCAGCCCTGGCGGGAGTGAACCTGCAATTGTATGAGGCGGCCCGTATGGATGGCGCTAATCGGTTTCAGCAGCTTTGGCATGTGACGCTGCCTGCGATTCGGAGCGTTATTGTGATTCTCTTCATCCTGAGACTCGGAAGCTTTCTTGATCTGGGATTTGAGCAGATCTTCCTGATGGTCAATTCCGTTAACCGTGATGTCGGCGAAGTGTTTGATACTTATGTGTACCGCGTCGGTTTACAGCAAGGCCAGTTTAGTTATAGCGCGGCGGTCGGGCTGTTCAAGTCGGTGGTGGGACTCGTCCTGGTGCTCATGGCAAACAAGATTGCCAAATGGTTTGGCGAAGAGGGAATATATTAAGCAAAGGTGGAGAGCACCATGCATCACAATCAGACTTTTGGTGAAAAAATATTCGAAATATGCAACTACGTCCTGCTTGGTTTGATCGGCTTGCTTACTTTTTTACCATTCGTATACGTCATTATCACTTCTTTCTCTGCAGATACCTCAGGTTGGCCGAGTGATTATAATCTGGACGCGTACCGCTACATCTTCTCAACGAAAACGTTTGTCAGAAGCTTGGGCGTTTCGATTTACATTACTTTGCTGGGAACGGCTTTAAGCTTGCTTACGACCGCATTGATGGCTTATTCCTTATCTTATAAGCAGCTTCCCGGCCGAAGCAAAATCATGCTGCTCGTGTTATTCACGATGCTCTTTCAAGGCGGGCTTATCCCTACTTATTTCGTGGTCAAAGAGCTGAACATGATTGATTCGCTGTGGGCGCTTATGATTCCCGGTTTGGTCAGTGCTTTTTATCTGATCATTTTGCGCGACTTCTTTTCCAGCGTGCCGACCGAGCTGATCGAATCCGCCAAGATGGACGGCGCCCATGAGATTGTCGTGTTAATAAGAATTGTTTTACCTCTTTCGCTCCCGTCGCTCGCTGCTTTTGGTTTATTTTATGCCGTTGGCATATGGAATCAATATTTCAACGCGATCATGTTCATCAACACTCCGGATAAATGGCCGGTTCAGGTACTGCTCAGACAAATCGTCGTGCTGGCGTCCGGCGGCTTGGGTGATGGCGGCGAATCGGTGGCCTTCTATGGCGAATCCGTCAAAATGGCGGTTATCGTCGTATCCACGATTCCTATTATGATCGTGTATCCATTCCTGCAGAAGCATTTTGCCAAGGGAGCCTTAATGGGTTCAGTCAAAGGTTAAACAAAAACGACAAATCGGAGGACGCTGACAATTTTTCTATGTCGCTGACAGGTCTTCGTATATAATAGTGATAAATAGTGAGCAGAAAACCGCAATGTGTACAGCATCTGTCAGATGGCGTTTTTTGTCCTCGTATATCATACAGCATGAGCTCGAATGAGCCTGGGAGGTTTTTTAATGTCTACGCAACTAACAACTTTAAAAGATAAAAAGGGACTCATTCGGGATCATGTATACGAAAACCTGAAAAAAAATATTATGGAATTAAAGCTGGAGCCCGGACGTTTAATCTCGGAAAAAGAGCTGGTGGAAATGCTTCAGGTCAGCAGGACGCCCATTCGCGAGGCGCTTGTTAAATTGTCGCAGGATGAGCTGATTGAAACCACTCCGCAAAAAGGCTCAGTGATTTCGCTGATCGATATGCAGCATGCTGAGGAAGCCCGATTCCTAAGAGAAACAATGGAGTCCGCGATTGTACGCGAGGCGTGCGTGAAGCTGAGCAGCGAGCAGGTGCTGCACCTTCAGAACCTGATTGCGCTGCAGGAGCTGTGCGAATCCGAAGAGAATTATGAACGATTGTTCGAGTTGGACGAGGAGTTTCATCGATCCATTATTGTAGGCTGCGGTCGTACGCGCACCTGGGGTCTTATTCAGCAGGTGACGACACATTATAACCGAATCCGTTTTTTGCGATTGGCTACGAATCATGACTGGAAAATTATTCTTTCCCAGCATCATGGGATTGTCCGCGCCATCAAGGAAAAAAATCCCGATGCAGCTGAACAGGTGTTACGGGATCATCTGGAGCTGGTCGTTATTGAAAAAGAGGAATTAAAACACAAATATCCAGGATATTTTAAATAGTCTCACGCAGGCTATTTATTTTTTGGAAAACGTATTCAAAAATATAAATAATCTAGTATACTAGTCATATCAGTATAATTAGTTGTTGTTGGAGGAATCAGGATGAGAATGGTATTTAGATGGTATGGAGAAGGCAACGATACCGTAACCCTGCCGCAAATCAAACAAATTCCCGGAGTTGAAGGCATTGTCTGGGCGCTTCATCATCTGCCCGCAGGCGAAGAATGGCCCATGGAGGACATCCTTGCCTACAAAAAACTGGCTGATCCTTACGGCTTCCATCTGGAGGTCGTTGAAAGCGTCAATGTCCATGAGGATATCAAGCTGGGCCTGCCGACGCGCGATCGCTACATCGAAAATTACAAACGGACGATTGAGAAGCTGGCCAAGGTAGGCGCGAAGGTGATCTGCTATAACTTCATGCCTGTGTTCGACTGGATTCGCACCGATTTGTTCAAGGAACTGGAGGATGGCTCAACCGCGCTGTTTTATGAAAAAGCGATGGTTGACGCGATGGACCCCATGGATTTGGTGCGAAAAATTAATGAGAATCCAGACTTTACGATGCCGGGCTGGGAGCCTGCCAGACTGCTTCACTTATCCTCGGTATTCGAGTCGTACAAGAACGTAACTGAAGATGACCTGTGGAACAATCTTCAATATTTTCTGGAGCAGATTATTCCGGTAGCGGAAGCCAATGATATCAAAATGGCGATTCACCCGGATGATCCGCCTTGGTCGATTTTCGGCTTGCCGAGAATTATGACGGGTCCGGACAGCATCCGTAAGCTGCTGAAGCTGGTCGATAATCCGTATAACGGTGTGACGCTGTGCAGCGGTTCACTCGGTGTGAATCCGAACCATAATGTAGCCGAGATGGTCAGGGAATTCGCTGATCGGATTCCTTTTGCCCATATTCGCAATGTGCGGCTTTACGAGAATGGGGATTTCATCGAAACCTCGCATAGAGCCTCTGACGGAAGCGTAGATATTTGCGATATTGTGAAGGCATACCATGAGAAAGGCTTCACAGGCTACGCACGACCGGATCACGGCCGTCATATTTGGGATGAGAAATGCAGGGCGGGGTATGGCTTATATGACCGTGCGCTTGGCATTATGTATCTATGGGGGATATGGGATTCATTGGAGAGAACGAAACGGGGGACGAGGGTATGATCAGCATTAATGAGAATTTACAAGGAAAAGTAGCGGTTATTACCGGAGGCAGCGGCGTGTTGTGCTCGGCAATGGCCAGAGAGCTTGGACGTCAAGGCGTCAAGGTGGCTATCCTCAATCGGACAGCGGAGAAAGGCGAGCTCGTCGCGGCTGCGATCCGGGAGGCTTGCGGCGTGGCGATTGCTGTGGCTTGTAATGTGGTCGATATCGAAAGCGTAAAGGCTGCAGAGAAGCAGGTTACCGAACAGCTCGGTATTTGCGATATTCTGATTAATGGTGCAGGAGGCAATCATCCGAAGGGCATCACAACGAATGAAACGCTGAAGCTTGAGGATTTGGATAACAAAGAGCTGAAGACGTTTTTTGATTTAAGCCAGGAGGGAATTGAATATGTGTTCAATTTGAACTTCCTGGGAACGATCCTGCCGACACAAGTATTTTCCAAGGGGATGATCAATCGTCCGGGTGCGGTTGTGATCAACATGTCCTCGATGAGCGCACCCAGTCCGATGACCAAGGTTCCGGTCTACAGCGCGGCGAAGGCTGCTATCGAAAACTTTACCCAATGGCTTGCTGTGCACATGGCGGATTCCGGTATTCGGGTAAATGCAATTGCACCAGGCTTTTTCCTGACAGAGCAAAATAAGAAGCTGCTGACCAACGAAGACGGCTCGTTAACCGAAAGATCGCACAAAATCATCACGCATACGCCGATGAGAAGATTTGGCACTCCCGACGATCTGCTGGGAACGCTGCTGTGGTTGGCCGATTCGAATCTATCCGGCTTTGTGACCGGTATTACGGTGCCGGTGGATGGCGGATTTATGGCTTATTCAGGTGTGTAGCTGACCCCAAAAGGTCGAGTCAAGAGGGTGATAGATTCCTCTGCTCGACCTTTTTCATGTGATAAAAGAAATGACTGGCTTCAAAATCGATTTGGCGTAGCTGTCCAGGTCGATCACGGTTCCGGAAGCAAGAACCCCCTTCAATGCAAGAGGCTTGATATCACCTTTGTTCATGCGAAGCTCGGAATTGTTTGGATATTTCTGGCCACCTTCATCATACAAATTGTATGTATTATTTAGTAATCGCTTTCATGATACTGGTTTGCACAAAATATAAAAGGGCATTTTTTACGTTCGCCTTGTGTTTTCTTATAAAGTGATTCCCCGTACAGGTAAAAAATGGCCGACTGATGTATAATGTTTCTAGCCGTTAAGCAGATATGGCTGATATATGAATAAACCCGTGTGGGGGGATTTGGATGAGTATCAAAATTGTTTTCTTTGATTTAGACGGGACGCTTGTGGATAATACAACGGGAAAAGTGCCAGCTTCAACCATACAAAGCATACAAACGTTACATGAAAAAGGGATCCACGTCGTTGTCGCTACAGGTCGCTCCTATTTTTTTGCGAAGTCGGTAGGGGAACAGCTTGGAGTTAACAATTTTATTAATTGCAGTGGTGCCTACATCACATTGGATGGAACAGAAATCTATAAGGACCCCATTCCAACAGGAGATTGGGATCGTTTGGTCCAAATAAGCAGCCTCAGGGGCGATCATTTATCCTGCTTTGGGATCGAAGAAACCTTTTCGAATGGACTCGCTGCCGAGGTAGCCTTACCCATCTTGAACCATATAGATTGCCAGGTGATTCCAAGCAGGTTCCCAGACAATGAAGTGGAATATATGGGGATGTGTTTATTTCTGGACCGTGGAAAGATTGAAGATTACGCTCACGTTTCAGACGATCTTCAGTTTTATCATTGGGGCAGCGAGATACCGAATGCGTATAATATAGAGCGAAAAGGTAACAACAAAGCAAGAGCGGTTGAACAAGTGTTACAGCATTACCAGATTACCCCAGATGAAGCGATGGCTTTTGGGGATGGTGGCAATGACATCGAGATGCTCCAGATGGTTAAAATTGGGGTTGCCATGGGGAATGCCAGAGACAGTTTGAAAGAAAAGGCGGATTTCGTAACTAGAACAGTAGACGATGACGGCATTGAATACGCGCTTCAGGCTTTCCATATCCTGTGATTTTAAAATCAATCTTAAGGAGATGCTATTACTTATGATCATACCCATGAAGCTGCCTAAAGAACAAAAGGAAGAAATCATTAAAAATGTTCAAGCCTATTTTAATGAAGAAAGATCGGAAACGATAGGAGATTTGGGAGCAGAGCAATTAATTGATTTTATGATCAAGGAGCTTGGGCCGTATTTGTATAACAAGGGAATTGCTGATGCCAGAACCTTAATAAACGAAAAAGCCGCTCAAATCGAAGATGAATTGTATACTCTTGAACAGCCGCTCCATAACCGAAAGAGATAATTCCATACAAGGTACAGCCAGGATTGCCGAAGAAGGCAGTCCTCTTTGTTGTTTATATCAAGGTTTGGTATAGCTGACCTTACAAATAAGCAGTTGACATGGTGAATGGATTATTCTGCTTCCCTCACGGAAGTGATAAAATGAAGACTTATTCAGGCTCCAACGAATGGAAAAGGAGATGCAGGAAATGACCTTAAAGAGTTGGAGAATCAGGCTTCGCGGCAGCTCCAAAAGTGTCATGGTACCGATGTTTTGGTCGTATATAGCGATACTGATGTTAGCTATCGTGATCGGCGGCGTCTTGTATTGGAAAGCCAAATCGGTAGTGGAACGAACCGTAGATCATACGAATACCGCAATGCTTGAGCAGCTGCGTGAGGCTGTTGACAGCAGATTGAAGGAAATCGAAAAGCTAGAGCATCAAATTACGCTGCATCCCAAGCTGCATTGGCTGCTGAACAACGACGGAAAAGAGTCGGATGCAGAGGCTTATGAGATCATTCAATTCACGAACGAGCTGCAAAGATATCAAAGCTTAAGCAATTATATCCTGGATTTTTATATTTATGTTTCCAAAACGGACACCTTTATCGGACCCAACGTGAAGTCATCGCCCGGGATTTTGTTTGATGGCATGTACAATTTTACTGGCATCAGCAGTGATCAATGGCGTAAGGATATGCAGAGTATACATTTTCGCGAATATATGCCTGCGCTGCCGGTTAATGTAGGGAGTGGCGGTATGCAGAGCATCATAACCTACAAACAGTCGCTTCCCGTTGCCGACAGATCCTCCTTGAAAGGAGCACTGCTTATTTTCATTGATGAAAATAAGCTTCGCAGCTTGTTCCAAACGCTGGTTGATGTCAATCAGGGATCCGTCTATATTGTCGATAACCATAATCAGATTATAAGCGCGACGAGCGCGAATGCGGACAAATTGCAACTTCGCTACGAGCAGTTGGCTGGACAGCAGGGCAAATTAATCGTTAACCGGGATGAAGGAACCTATGTGGCGGCCTATACGACATCGAACACGAATGGCTGGAAATATGTATACACCATTCCTCAGGATGTGTTTCTTGATCAGGTCCTCTCTGTCAAAAGATGGGCGCTTCTGCTCTTATCGTTGTGTGTGCTTGGGGGCATTACGGCATCGCTGTTTTTGGCTTACCGGAATTATGCTCCGCTGCGAGAGGTGCTTCGTACGATCAGGCAAGGCAATGAAGCTGTTACAGGGCCAAGAGGCAGTGAATACGAACTCATACGAAAGACAATTGAATCGGCTCAATTAACCGAATCCCATCTGCGGGGACTGATCTCCCAGCAAACGCCGATTATTCGCTTTAATTTTTTGACTCGATTTATTTATGGTAATGTGGACCCTGCCGAATTGCAGCCGGAAACGCTTGCTTTCGTGGGTGTGCAGTTCGTAGGGCCCTCCTATGCCGTGCTGCTTATTGAGATCGAGGATATGAGCGGGTTTACAGCTGATGGTAACGAACGCGAATGGCCATTGGTCAGCTTTATTGTTTCTAATATTGCAGGTGAGCTTGCCAACCAGGAGCACTTGGGCTTTCCGGTCGAATTGGAGCACAAGCGGGTGGCTGTTTTACTGAATCTGAATGAGGAACGCTTGAATGATTCGGCTCAGGATCTGCAAGCGATAAGCGAAACGCTCGTACAAGTGCTGGAAAATAGATTTCACCTGAAAATATCAATTGGAATCAGTGGGGTAACTGATGCTGCGGGGATGGGTGCTGCGTTTCGCGAAGCGCTGAAAGGGCTGGACCCGAGCAACAGGAAGAGGGATAACCGGACGGCAGCCTATGATGAGAGGGTGCAGAGCAGCTTCTATTATTACTTTCCGCTGGAGGTCGAGCAGCAGTTGGTGAACCTGGTCAAGGCTGGAGACGCATCCAAAACCTCTGCGTTGATCGATTCCGTCTACAAGGAAAATTTTGTGATCCATGACATCCCACCGGATTTTGAACGTGTACTCATCACCAATCTATTGGGAGCGTTATTGAAGATCGTGCAAGGACAACCCGAAACCGAGCAAGCGATTGCGGCCAAGCTATGGGACATTACCCATACTTATGATAGCAGCGAACGTGAGCGGTTGTTCAGCGAAATGCAGGAGCTGTACGGCAGCGTATGCCAGGTCTATAAGCAAAAGCGTTCAGGACATAGCGAACGGCTGATGGACAACATTATGCGGTATATTGAACAGCAATATGGTGAGAACGTTCTAAGTGTGAGTTCGATTGCCGAGCACTTTGGCTTAACCCCTCAATATTTGTCCGGCTTATTCAAAAAATCAACAGGGCAGAACCTTGCTGATTATGTGGTGATGATCCGAATTCGTGAAGCCAAGCGGCTTATGGCCAATCCTGACTATACGATCGCCCAAATCGCGATAATGGTTGGTTATGCGAATGACATTGGATTTATCCGGGTTTTCAAAAAAAATGAAGGCGTGACCCCTGGAGCTTTCCGTTCGAGCTTGCCAAATGATCGTTGATCTTACCATTGGTTTATCCGATGTGGGTCTCCAGTTTATATAGCTTAATAATGAGCTGTATCCTAAGCCAAACGGTAACGCCTACAATCGATCCAGGGCACCAACGTCTAACAGGCGCTGACCTAATTCAGCATAAAGGGAGAGTTTGTGAATGAGGAAGATAGAAATATCCACAACCCATACCAAAATAAAAGGGATGCTCGTCTCGACCGCCATGATGGTAGCTTTAGCTTCTGCTGCGGCGGGCTGCAGCGGTAAGGAGGAAACCGGGGGTTCACAAGCCCCATCCGGTGCACCTGCGGGAGCCGCCAATGCTCCGGCTGATGGCAAAGTTGTGTCCAGTCCGCTAACGCTCAGTTATTTTGTTGGGCTTCCGAATGGCTTAAAGGACGCGAACGAAATGGAAGCCTATAAAGAGCTGGAGAAGAAAACAGGAATTCATGTGAATTTCATGCATCCAGCGGTCGGTCAAGAGGCCAACCAGTTTAATCTGATGCTCAGCTCCGGTGATTACCCGGATGTGATCGAATGGGGCTGGAGCGCCTATCCCGGCGGCGGGCAAAATGCACTTAACAATGGAGTCATTATTAAACTCAATGATTACATTGACAAGTACGCTCCGAATCTGAAAAAGTTTTTGGCAGAAAATCCGGAAGCGCGCAAGCAGGTATCTACCGATAATGGTGACATTTATACGTTCCCGTTCATTCGCAACGACCCGTCCTTACAGACTTATTTTGGACTCGGTATTCGTAAGGATTGGCTCCAGAAGCTGCAACTGCCTATGCCTGAGACTATCGATGAGTGGCACACCGTATTGAAAGCGTTCAAGGAGAAGGACCCGAATGGAAATGGCAAGGCGGATGAAATACCGATGCTTCTGCTCAAGAGCAAGCTGGCCTTTGGTAATCTGTATCTGAATGCCTGGGGGGTCCGCTATGACTTTTACCTGGATAACGGGAAGGTCCAGTACGGTCCTGTGAAACCGCAGTATAAAGAATTCCTTACCACGATGCGGAATTGGTACAAGGAAGGGCTGATCGATCCTGACTATGCGGCAACGAACGATAAGCAGAAGGACGCCAAGGTCACAGGGGATCTGGTCGGCGCAACGGATATGGCGGTTGGCGGCGGGATCGGCAAATACATGGCAGCCATGAAGGATAAGCATCCTACCTTCGACTTGGCAGGCGCGCCTTATCCGACCTTGAAAAAAGGCGACAAGCCTGTACAGGGACAGCAGGAGCCGATCTTTAACGGGTATGGGGCGGTGATCACGAAAAACAACAAACACATTATAGAAACGGTCAAATGGCTTGACTACAAATACGGCGAGGAAGGCCATATGCTGTTCAACTTTGGTGTTCCGGGCAAAAGCTATACGATGGAGAACGGCTTTCCCAAATATACGGACGATGTTATGAAAAACAAGGACGGACTGTCATTCTCGGCAGCTTTATCCAAATATGCGGTTCCATTCGGTGCACCGCTTGTTCAGGATAAACGCTACCAGGAGCAAAATGCATCGATGCCGCAGCAAACCGAAGCGCTCAAAACCTGGGTGCAGCCTGACAATAAGGGCATACTGCCTCCACTGTCGCTTACTTCCGAGGAAGCTTCGCAGATCGCTTTAATTATGAATGACGTGAAAACCTACACGGATGAAATGTTTGATAAATTTGTTATGGGCGCGGAGCCTATCGAAAACTTTGACAAGTTCGTTGATAGACTGAACAAAATGAACATCCAGGAAGCCGTCAAAATCGAGCAAGCTGCATATGAACGGTATTTGAAGCGTTAGAAGGAATCAAGCTTACATTCCGGAGCCAGCAGAGGAAGGGCGGGAGCGCTTCAATGCCGGTTTCTAACAAGGTATAGGGCAGGTGAGCGTTAGGATGGACAAACCCTTAGGATTGAGACTGAGGAGAGATCTGGTTAGAAATAAATATGTGTACCTGATGCTGATTCCGGTACTTGCCTATTATTTTATATTCATGTATCTCCCTATCTACGGCTTGCAGATTGCCTTCAAAAATTTTGTGCCCACCAAAGGGATATGGGGCAGCGAGTGGGTAGGCTTCAAGCATTTCGTTTCGTTTTACCAAAGCTATTATTTTTGGCGGATCGTCCGCAACACGTTTGTGCTGAGCATCTATGACATTGCGTTTGGGTTCCCGGCGCCGATTGTGTTGGCTTTGTTCCTGAACGAGCTTCGCCACCGCATATTCAAAAACATTGTGCAATCGGTTACCTACTTGCCGCATTTTATTTCTGTTGTTGTAGTGTCAGGAATGTTGATTGATTTTTTGGCGAGTGACGGGCTGATCAACAGGCTTACGGCGATATTTGGGGCAGAGGCGATTTCATTCATGATTAAACCGGAGTGGTTCCGATTCATCTATGTATCCTCTGGCATTTGGCAAGGTGTTGGCTGGGGCTCCATAATCTATCTCGCTGCTATAGCTGGCATTAATCCTTCCTTATATGAAGCATCCCGGGTGGATGGGGCTGGTCGGTTGAAGCAAATGATGCACATTACAGTTCCTGGTATCATGCCGACAGTCATTATTATGCTTATTCTGCGGATTGGCGGGATGATGTCCGGCATTAACTTTGAGAAAATTATACTGCTGTACAATACGACGATTTATGATACGGCTGATGTGATTTCAACCTTTGTGTATCGCAGGGGCTTGCTGCAAATGGACTATGGCTTCTCAGCGGCGATTGGCCTGATGAACAATATCATCAATTTTATTATGCTGATCTCGGCTAATGCACTTAGCCGCAGACTAAGCGAGAGTAAATTATGGTAGGGGGAGCGCTGTGAACGTTCGAAAAAATTGGGGAGAGCATACGTTTGACCTCTTCAATATCGTGATGATGCTCCTGTTGATGCTTATAACACTTTACCCGTTTCTATATATTGTGTTTGCTTCACTCAGCAATCCGGCCGATCTGCTGCAGCATCGCGGATTGTTATTTCGTCCTGCCGGTTTCAACCTGGAATCTTATCGGCTTGTTCTCAACAATCCGTTGATCGCGATCGGCTATGGAAACACACTCATTTATGTGATTGTGGGGACAGCGCTTAATATTGTATTGACGGCCTTTGCCGCTTACGCCTTGTCCCGCAAGCAGGTTATGCTGGTAGGTCCGATTACTTTCTTTATCGTCTTTACAATGTTCTTCTCCGGGGGTCTGATCCCCACCTATCTCGTCATTAAGAACCTGCATTTGTTCGATACCCGCTGGGTGATGATCTTGCCTTCTGCGATTAATACATGGAATTTACTCGTTATGCGAACTTCCTTTCAGGAGGTTCCAGCAGCGCTTGAGGAGTCCGCTCGTATCGATGGGGCCAATGATTTTACGATCTTGATGCGCGTATTCATACCGGTATCGCTTCCGATTATGGCTGTTATGCTGCTGTTTTACGGCGTTCAGCACTGGAATTCCTATCTGGATGCGATGATTTATATCCGTAACCGGGATTATTACCCGCTGCAGCTGGTGCTCCAGGAGATCTTAATAACGACGAGTACGGACACGATGACTTCAGGCATCAGTGATATTGATAAGGGATTGCTTCAGGAAACGATCAAATACGCCACGATCATTGTCGCCACGATACCGGTGTTATTGATGTACCCATTCCTGCAGCGCTATTTTGTCAAGGGTGTTATGTTGGGCGCGATTAAAGAATAAATTGAACAAGATGGATGGAGCGGGCGGCTGAAGTTATGACAAGCAGCCGTTCGTTTATTTTCTCTGAGGAGCTGTGAACACAGATGATTCACGAAAAGCAAATCGCCAAGACCTTAAGTAAATTGAGGAAGCTGGACGAGATTTACACGGATTATATATTTGAAAAGCTGGATGAGGTTGCTGTCCACTATTGGGAGACGGCTGAGCACAGATATGAAGTTCCGGGTCCTGAGAAGCCATGGCAGCCGATCCGGCAAGGAATGGCCTGGGGCCAAGAATGGAGCTCGGCCTGGTTCAAGGGCATGTATCTTGTGCCGGATGCTTTGAAGGGGCAGCCCTTATATGTCAGTGCGCATACGGACGGTGTCGAGGCGTTGTTCTGGGTAAACGGAAAGCCGGACGGGATTTTCACACATGTGAAGGAGGCGGCCAACCGTGGCAACCATCATACGCTGCTGCTGACCGAAGGCTCAGAGGCCGGAACGGCTTTTGAGCTGGCTTTTGAGAGCTACGCCGGTCATCCGTGTGTAGGTACGCAGCCTTACGAAAATTACCGCTCACATGACGGCTATCCGAACCGCTTTGAACGTTTGTTCAAGTCGATCGATATCATGCAGCGCCGGGATGATGTCAAAGATTTTGTGTTCGATCTGCGGATATTGAACCAGCTTGTGAGCTCGGAGGTAGTCGATGCATTCCGCAAAGGGAAAATCGTCAACGCCCTGCTTGAGGTGTTTCAGGTGCTGGTTCAATCACCGGACGAAACAGAAGAGTGTGTGTGGAGGCCTGCTCTCGACAAAGCCCGGGCGATTATGAAGCCGTTGCTGGAGCAGAGGAATGGCGATTCGGCTCCGCTTGCCGGCATAGTTGGCCACTCCCATATGGATACAGCTTGGCTGTGGACGCGCGAGGAAACGATTCGCAAATGTGCCCGCACTTATGCGAATGTACTCAGCCTGATGAAGCAATACCCGGAATATACCTTTGTGCAAAGCTCAGCCTTTCATACGGAATTGATGAGAAGGCATTATCCCGATATCTTCGAAGGGATGAAGCAGCGCATATTGGAAGGACGTTGGGAGCCGAATGGGGGCGTATGGATTGAATGCGACTGCAATCTGGTGTCGGGTGAGTCATTGGTCCGCCAGTTTCTGAAAGGGCAGCGTTACACACGTGAGCATTTTGGTTATACGGCGGATACCTTCTGGCTCCCTGATACGTTTGGCTACAGCGCGGCGATTCCGCAGATTTTGGCAGGGTTCCATATTCAATACTTTCTGACTACAAAGCTTTCCTGGAATGATACGAACCTGTTCCCATATGACACCTTCCAATGGACGGGGCTTGACGGGACAACCGTATTAACCCATTTTAACTTTATCCACTGCTGGCCGGATGCGGAAACGTTGATTAATCGCATTTATGGAACGAGCCAGAACAAGGGCTGGGCAATAAAAAACGATATCCAGCATAAACAGGTGAATGACCGCCGTCTCATTTCATACGGATATGGGGATGGGGGCGGAGGCCCTCAATATGAAATGCTGGAAACGGCAAGGCGTGTTCAAGATGTGGAGGGCTCGCCAAAAGCCGAGCATACGACGGTAGCCCGTTTTATGAAGGAGCTGGAGGAAACTGCTGTACAGCCTCCAGCATTTGTCGGGGAGCTGTACTTTGAAGGGCACCGCGGGACGCTTACACAAATGCACGAGATCAAAAGGAACAACCGCAAAGCGGAGCTGGCGCTGCGCGACCTTGAAATCATCGAGGTTTCAGGATGGCTGCAGGGACAACACGAACCTTCGCCACGGCGCGACGAAATTCATGAAATTTTGCTGATCAATCAATTCCATGATATTTTGCCAGGCACGTCCATACCGGAAGTACATGATCAGGCTATTCAGGAGTTAAAGGATGTTATTATCGAGGCTAAGGAGCTGACGAATAGCTATCTGACAGCATCTGTCGAGCCCAGTCCGCATGCGGTTACCGTTTGGAATACATTGAGCTGGGCCCGTACGGGAACGTTTGAATTGGAAGGAATCGAGACAGGCCTCATTGCTGCCGATCCATCGCTGCAGAGCCAATATATTGAAGATGCTGCCGGACGCGGGAAGCTGCTCGTCGGAGGTGTGGAAATTCCAGCACTAGGGGCGGTGGTCATTGCGCTCGATCAGGGAACGGCAGACTCGTCTTCTCCCTTCGAATATGATGGCATACGGTTGGAAACCCCCTATGCAAGCCTTATATTTGATGATCATGGTTATATCTCCTCGTTCATCGATAAGCCTACAGGCAGGGAGCTGCGCGGCAGCGGGCATCCGCTGAACACATTCTTGATGGGAGAGGATCTGCCAGGGTCATGGGACAATTGGGATATTGATATGGATGTGAACGGCAAGCTGGCTGCGCAGACGAATTTGCTTCATCGTGAATTGGCAGCCAACGGACCGCTGCAGCTTCGAATCCGCAGTGAGTACCAGATTGGCTATCGTTCTACACTCCAGCAGGATATCGTATTTTACGTAGATAGCCCGCGGGTGGATTTCCATACTATCATCGATTGGAAGGAGAAGCATCAGCTGTTGAAGGTCGGATTTGATGTGGACATTTGGAGCCAGACCGCGAGGCATGAAATTCAATTCGGGCATGTGGAGCGCTCTACCCACACGAATACGTCCTACGACCAAGCGATGTTTGAGGTGTGCACGCACAAGTGGACCGATTTGTCGGAATCCCGGTTTGGCGTTGCTATACTTAACGATTGTAAATACGGGATTTCTGTAGACGGAGCCGATATTCGACTGTCGCTTCATAAAGGCGGCTGCCATCCCGATCCGCGCGGTGACGAGGGTGTACACGAGGTGACGTATTCTTTGCTGCCGCATCAGGGCGCATTCAGCACTGAAACGGTAATTCGACCTGCTTATGAGTTGAATATTCCTGTTCTATCAGTGATGGGAAAAGTTACTGGGCAAGCAGCCGCGTCACTGCTGGAGGTCAAGGCAACGAATGTCATTGTGGAAGCCATTAAGCCGGCGGAGGAAGACCATGCTTACGTGGTCAGGCTGTATGAGGCGGAGCGTTCTGCCGTCCGAGGGATGAAGCTGCGTTTTGGAACTCGTCCCAGTAAGGTTGCGCTCATCAATATGCTGGAGGAGGAACAGGAGGAGCTTGTGCTAACTGATTCCGAGGTTTCTCTGGACTTTCATGCATTTGAGATTAAATCAATCAAGGTTTATTTGTAATAGAGATCGGAGTGGTGGCTTCCTGGAAGTCGCCTCTTTTTTTTGAATTCAGATATGGGTTGCCCGGGAATCTGGATGAGGGCTGATTTAGAGTAAAATCCTGTTTTCAAATATGTTTTTCATACTAATATGAGATTTGGAAGGTCCGAGCTCTACAAGTGAGTCTTGGAATTCGGCAAGCTCCTCAATGGATGCTGTTTGTACCTGGATAAGATAATTGAACTCCCCGCTGATGCGAAATAAATCCGTTACTTCCCTGGCCTCTTTACAAAAGTCCACTAGCTCTTGGCAGCGTTCTGTCTTGATTAGAATAAAAGTGGTCGTACCTCGATTCAGCTCCCGCAAATTAAATACGGTACCATACCCGGAAATGATTTTTTTCTCTTCGAGCTTCAAGATTCTTTCTTTAACCGATGGTTGAGACATGGAGATTTCTTTACTGATTTGGGAAATGGACATTCGCGCATGATGCTGCAGTAATTGCATAATCTTTTTATCAATATCATCGATCAGATGATCCATATTCGGCGGCCTCCAAATCTATTTTATAAAGTAAGGTATTTAAGAGAAATTAACTTATATTTAATAACTATTCTAATATAAACCCTCGCTTTTAGTATATATTCTACAGAAAAATATAACTATAATAAAAAAACAACTTATAGATCGAGGAGAGATTAGTGATGAGCGTAAAGGGAATCGCGCATGTGGCGATACAAGCCAAAGATTATCAAGCAACCATTTTATTTTATACTGAAGTTTTAGGATTTAAAGTAGGTCATCATTGGAGTCTGCCGTCTTTCCTGATCAAAGAAGCTTCGATGCTGGTTTCACCTGACCAAAGAACGTGTATTGAAATTTTTGATAACGAAGCGGTCATTCCGGCACAAGGGAAAAAAGCAACGTCCGATGCGGAAATAGCTCACGGAGCGTTATTACACTTGGCCTTTTATGTTGATAATGTAGACGATATGTATCATAAAGCCTTGGCTCATGGGGCCAGCACATATATAGAACCGGGTCAGCTGTCTCTTGGCGAACCCCCACTCATTGTCAAAAACGCTGTTATTTACAGTCCGAATGGTGAGGTTATTGAATTTATTGAGGAAGTTGATTTTGATCTGTCGATGGCTCATTACTATTCACGCCATTCCTCGGTGACGTCCTCGTCCGTTTGATACCCTGCAAGATTGACAGCCATAATAATAAAAGCGCATAAATCTTCACGTTGATCTGTTTCAATTAATGAATAGTCACAACGGCCATTTATTGTGTTCAATTGTCCTACGACAGATTTCACACCTTCCATAATTTCATCCTTGGTTGTGCAGGTGGATAATCGGTTAATAAAGTTGTCTAATATGATTCCGCAGCAATCCACATCCTCCATCATATAGGGCTGGTCGAAATCTTCTTCCTTTTTTTCGTCTGCTGGTGTTATATAAGCCCTCATAGTGTGAAGAACCTTGTTCTCTTTCAATGCCTTTAGTTCTTGTAACTCAAGTTCTTTTTTCATCCTCGTACCCTCGTTTTCTTTATAGTTTGCTGCCATATCTACCATGGCACTGCGGGCATGCATACATTAGGTTGATCATACGTTATTGTCCCGTAGTCTCGTGGTGTTGTCCATCCTCGGGGCTTTTACCATCGGGCACACTGTAACCATTTTGTGAAATTGTTTGGTTGTCCCTTACCAGATAAGAGTAAGTCCAATCCTTTTCATTCTCAAACGTCACATCCAGGGAATAAGGATTATATTGTCTTCCTACTTTTCGATCGATTTTCCACTCTTGGTTTGGATATTTCTGTTTCAGATACAGGTTGAGCTGCTCTGTTTTTATGGAGACTTGGTAATCTATCCAATAGGGGCGAACGGCAAACCATGAAATCAATACCAACGTTATAGATAAAACAAGGAATAAACTGATTTTTCTAGCCTTTTTCGGAATGAGCATAGCAATTATAAAAAGTAAGACTACACAAATAACGGAAGCGGTTATTTCGATGACGGTTATGGGATGCATATTTTCCTCCTGCCCAACAATCATAGCTACGGGGTGTTCCTGCTCATGTAAGTGTATCATATATGGCATTTTACGCGCTGATTATCCACTGTTGAGTGCGCTCATCTCATGAGGTGCTTGAGGGTGGCTGTAACAATCACCTCAGCTACTTGTCAGATAACACATCATAAATAATACATACGGAAAGACTGGGACGTTACTTTTAACATTCCGGTCTTTTTTATTTAGCTTTGTGGTTACAGGGTTCTTGTTATTGTTCAAATTGCGTTTATTTTTACCATAAATTCCAATTTGAAGTTATAATATTACTTACATCAAATCATGGATGTCTGGGAGGTATATGATGACATATCCGATAAGAGTAAGGCCCACTGCGCTGATACTTAATGAAGGAAAAGTGCTGCTGATTGAGTATTACGAAAATGATCAATACCATTACAATTTGCCAGGTGGTGGGGTGGAGTCCGGAGAAACGATCATCGATACGTTAAGAAGAGAGTTACTTGAGGAAACGGATGCTGCAATCCATGTTGGCCCCGTCGCATTCCTATATGAATATTCCCCACACAAGCAATCCGGTCAATATGAATCCAGTATTCCAGGACTCAATATTATTTTTGACTGTAGTCTTCAAAAAGGATCTGTCCCTCAGCTGCCAGAGAATCCCGATCCCCACCAAGTCGGTGTCAAATGGGTGCCCTTAGAAGAATTGGAAGCCGTAGTTCTGTATCCCAATATAGCGAGCCATATTACCCAATATGCAAGGGATAAAAGACATATCGAATTGATTGAGGATCACCAATTGCAGTGTTATGCAAAATAACTGAGCCATCTTACCCGTGTACTGTCTAAACAAATTATAAGGAAAAGGGTGGTGCCGCAATGCATTCCATATTTAAAGATGTTACACAAAACATTCAATTTACGGGTGACTTAAAGCACGATATCTACTTATTTCTATCGGCTAACAACTGCAGCAAGACGGCAGAGCATTGCATGGATGTGGGTACAGAAGCAAGAAGGATAGCGTTATTATTTGATGCCAATCCCGAAGCGGCCGAAATATCCGGTTGGTTACACGATATTAGTGCTGTGTTTCCAAATAATCAGCGAATCGTTGTGTCAAGAGAGCTGCAGATTGAAGTTTTGCCTGAAGAAGAATTTTTTCCAATGATTATTCACCAGAAGCTCTCTAAAGCTATGGCAAAAGATATTTTCAAAATCACAGATACAGAAATATTGGATGCAGTAGGTTGTCATACTACCTTGAGAGCTCGATCCACCCAACTTGATCAAGTGTTATTCGTAGCGGATAAGGTGGCTTGGGATCAACCGGGTGAACCGCCCTATATTCAAAAGCTTCACAGGAGCTTGAAAATTTCATTAGCCCATGGGGCTTTTTCATATATCCAATTCTTATGGGAACGTAAGGACACGCTTAAAGTTGTACATCCCTGGCTGAAAGAAGCATACGAGGAAATGAAGCATATAGAGAATAGTAACCATTCACAAAAGCGATTTGAATGAATAACTATTATCTGTAACATTATTACGAGTCTAACGTATTTTATTGATTAATTACTACGTAACCGAGCCAGGCAATAAGGAAATAAACTGGAAAAAGAAGAATTACGGACAACAACCTTGCCCTTTTATTAATCGAAACTGCTGAGCCCATATACAACAATGGGAACACAAGTCCCCAAATTGAAAATCTTGGTGTTGCAGAAAGATAAAGTGATAGAGGCAATATTAAACAAGCGGAAATGTACAATAAGCTGGAACGGCTAAATATGACTCCAAGCAAAGATGTGATCACCGAGCAAATCATTAATGGCCAAAATAATAATTGTATCATGACTCACCTCCAGGCTGTGATTACTCTCAGAAACACACAAGACTAGGCACCCTATCTTAACCATTATATAACATATACCATCCTATTGGAGGTATCGTAGAGATGTTAACATTTATTACTGAAGTACCGACGGATAAGCCTGTTAGCGGTGTTCATTGCATACCTGTCCTGGATAACGGAAATGTGGTCATGGTTTGGGATACGGATGAACAGGTATTAACTACCATAGGCGGAAGATTAGAAAAAAATGAATCATTATTCGAAGGCATGGATAGAGAAGCGTTAGAGGAAGCAGGAATTGAATTAATGGATGAAAGAATCCCTTTTGCCTGTTGGTATTGGAAGGAATTTGATTCATACCGCATTTATTATTTAACTAAAGTGAAGAGATTTATTGAAATGTCCCAAGTGTACGAAAAAACAGGATATGTCATAACGAATTTTGATACTGCAATTGAAATCATTCAGAAGGTTGAAGGACGTGAAGAACGGATTGCTGTCATAAGAAGAGCAGGGATCCTAGCTGGACAAATCAGGGAATAGGGCAGCAGTAGATAGCATCCCCTTCCTGCGGCATGGTTAACGCCCCTACAATCCTTTGATGTATAATGGTACTTGTGGAAATGATCCAAATCGAAACTCTAGGAGGATATCAGATGAAATATCGTAAACTGGGCAATAGTGGATTAAAGGTCTCATTACTGGGATTGGGTACCAATGCATTAGGAGGGAGGGCCGACCAGGAAGAGTCGATCCGGATTATTGGGCAGGCGATAGACAAAGGCATCAATTTCATCGATACCGCTAATATATATACCAAATCCGAGTCGGAGCGTATTATCGGGCTGGCTTTGGAAGGCAAGCGACATGAGGTTGTATTAGCGACGAAGGCAGGACTAGTCCGCGGCAGTGGCCCTAACGAACGGGGATCTTCGCGATTTCATCTTCAGCAGGAGCTCGAAGGTAGTCTGCGTCGGCTAAAAACGGATTATGTGGACTTATACCAAATACATACGTTTGATCCAGAGACTCCGCTCGAAGAAACGCTCAGAACGCTGGAAGACATGGTTAGCTCAGGCAAGGTACGCTATATTGGTGCGTCCAACTACGCTGCATGGGAGCTGATGAAAGCACTGGGGATCAGCGAGCGTCAGGGCTGGAACCGTTTTATTTCTCATCAAATTTGTTATTCGCTGGCTGATCGGACCCCTGAACAGGAGCTTGTTCCCATTTCTCTGGATCAAGGTGTGGGCATCATTCCGTATTTCCCACTGGCAGGTGGCATTCTGACAGGGAAATACACATCCGTAGGTGCAGCACCTGAAGGATCACGGGCCGATAAAGATCCTAACTTTGGCAAGTTTTTGACGGATGAAAGATTGCAGCTGAGTCAAAGCGTCAGTGAATTGGCTGCCAAGTGGGACTGTACTCCCGGCAATCTGTCACTATCCTGGCTGATGCACAACCCTGTCGTATCGACCGTTATTGTTGGAGCTTCAGGTGCTGCTCAGCTTGAGGAAAATTACAAAAGCTTATCGATTGAGCTGAATGCCGATCAACTGCAGGAGCTTGACCGGGTCAGTGAATATTCGCGTTATGGCAAGCCGTTCGCACATTTTCGACTGCCGCAAGCTTAAGGGTAAATGGCAATAGTAGAAATTTCTGATGCCTAGAGGTCCGGTGAATAATGAGCGGAGCGGCCAAATGATCCTGGAGAAGCGTCAGCGCTCGCCGGAAACAACAGCGATCGGAAGGATATTTGGCCGTGAAGCGGGACTTATTCACTGGACTTCTAATTGAGTTATTGTTTATGCTTTTTCAACAACGGCGCAAGCTGAACAGCAACAATGGCCGTTCCGGCGATACACAACGAGCCTGCTTGTAAATAGGTGATACTGCGTCCGAGAAACAAGATATCCATCAGGGCAACCTCCAGCAGCATTAAATTATTGATAAGGCTGCTTTCATAGGCGCGCAGCTGCTTTTGCGACCAAGCCCAAAGTGTAAAGGCCAACGCTCCGTTGATGGGTCCAAGCCATAACAGAATGAGGATCAGCTTTAATGAATAAGGCGGAATACCCTCTAGAATAAATCCAGTTAACAGCATACCTGCAGCCCCGATCAGCATTGGTGTAAGAACGAGTGCCGAAGGGGCTGTTTGTTTTCGGGTAAGCAAATAACGGGAATAGGTCAAGTGCACAGCATTGCCAACACAGGATAGCAGGATCAAGCTGATGCCGATCAAACTGCTTTGGGCAAAATGCCACGGATAATAGTAAATGACGATGCCAGCCATAGCTGCGAGAACAGCGAGGAAGGTGGCGCGGCCTTTTAGCTCACGCAGCCAAAGCGCGTCAATAACGAGCAGGAACAGCATATTTCCCACCGATAGGAACATGTTGGACTGCATAGGGGTCAAATAAAATTGGCCTGCATACTGAAGTCCTTGAGCCAGAATAAACCCGGTAATTCCAAGAAATAAATAGTTTTTCCAGGTCAGCTTCCATTTCCCCTGTGAAACTTCTGTATGAACGCTGTGATCCTCATGTACTCCATTTTCCTGAGCGTGCTTTCGATCACGAAGCCGCAGCACCACCCATAAGGTCAACGCCGCTGCGCTGTAGCGCATGCCTGCAAGGGTAAAGGGACCTACGCCCTCAGCAAACGCATATTGATTCAAAATGTAAGAGGAGGACCACAGTAGCGTTACGAAGACAGCCGCTGCAATAGAAAGCGCACGAATCATCGAAAGCCCCCCGTTTGGACGCTGCCACACCCCTATGTTGCTATTGTTTTTAACTTTCCTTTCTGCATCCATAATAAGCTACTTCCCTTCTTACAAGGCTGTTGGTAACTCCATAGTAAGCTTGTAAAAAGGGGATAAAAAGAGTAGACTTTCTTTAATTTATTTTCCCCTTTTTTAATCATCACTCTGTTTAAGGAGATTTGTATGCAAATTGCTTATCACTACTTGAAGCTAAGGGAATTTTGCGGCTATGCAGAAAAAGAGCCTGTAGAGGTTTCACTGGAGCAGCTCGCAGAAGTGTTGTGCTGCACACCGCGCAACGTGAAGCTGATTGTGAAGCAATGTCAGGAGCTGGGGTGGATCGAGTGGCAGCCTGGGCGTGGTAGAGGGAATCGTTCCATAATTACATTTAACATGGAGTCGGAAAACGTAATCCGCTCATGGGTCCAGACCAAAATAGACAAAGGTCAGTATTCGCAAGCGATGGAGCTTATGCGTCGGTATGATCCGAGCTCACCTCTTCAACAACAAATAACAGATTCGATCTATAAGCAATTTGGCATCCAATCCACGCCAACTAAGAAGGGGCACATCGATTTGCTGCGGCTTCCTTTTTACCGGGAAATGCCTCTGCTGGATCCGATCAACGCCACCCTCAGGACAGAGCTGCATATGATGGGTCAGCTTTTTGACACACTTGTTGAATGGGATTGTTCGAATGCAGTTTTTGTACCCCGGCTTGCTGTGCACTGGGAGCAGAATGGGGATGGGACCGTATGGATGTTTTATTTGCGTAAAGGTGTCCTTTTTCATAATAAAAAAGAGCTGACGTCCGCAGATGTCCATCATACGCTCATGCGCCTTAGCCAGTTGGATTCGGATTGCGCAAACCAGGAACGAGATAGACTGTGCTCAGAATGGAAGGTACTTCATATTCGCGAGATAGAGGCTACACATCGGTATGCGCTGCGTATTCAACTGGCAGCACCAAGCTCCTTGCTGCTGCATTATCTGGCTGCACCGAAGGCATCCATTATTTCATGTCAGACAAACGAAAATAATGAGCGTCTACCTATAGGAACTGGGCCATTTAAGCTGTTACGGAATGACGCAGAGATGGTGGTTCTGGAGGCATTTGCGGACTATTATCGGGAGAGGGCACAGCTGGATAAGGTTGAAATTTGGATATTGAAGGAACTGCTCACACAAAAAATGTCCGATGGTGGTTTAGGCGGACAACCTATTCTCTACACGCATCCGTTCCAAATTCATGCGCATGCTCCAAAGGGGACCACGATTATGGAGCAGACAGAGGGAGGCTGCACGTTCATGATCATGAACGGTCGCAAGCAAGGACCGTTACAGGACCCTGCTATGCGGCGCAGGCTGCATAAGCTTTTGCAGCCCGAACAGTGTGTGGCGGAGCTTGCAGGTAATCGGATCGGAGCCGCTTACAGCTTTTTTCCGGATTGGAGTGCAGCAATAGCGGCTCAGGTAACGGTAGAGAGCAAGGTGGAGCATGGGACCGAGGACGTAGAGACAGAGCAGGAAGTGGCTACATCAGATACGATGGTTTCTTTACAAACCGATGGTTATCAAAATTCGCTTCAGCTGTACACACACTCCATCTTGAACAATTCGCTTGAGCAGACGGCTCAGTGGATTCAGCAGCGGTGTGAATCCGCAGGCATCCCTGTACACATTCACGTGCTGCCCTATGAACAATTCAGTCGACCTGGAGCGGTAGATCATGCGGATATCGTGCTGCTTAACGCTATTACAACGAATAATCGGGAGTGGTCGCTGATGCATGTACTGCTCTATGAAAGCTATGGGGTCCATCGCTTCGTTGATCCGGTTTTGTTAATCGAGCTTGATCAAAGGTATGCTGCCATCGCCAATGAAACGGATTCCGCAGCCCGATCCGTACTTTTGCGAGAAGTGGAAACTTTGCTGCTGCATCATGATGCGCTGCATTTTCTTTACCATTTGCGGCATGCTGCCTTTTACCATCCGAACCTGCTCGGAACAGAAAAAATCAACCCCTATGGCTGGGTTGATTTTCGTGAGCTGTCACTGCGGCCTGAATAGCTTTTACAGCGTAGCGTATTATTGTTTGACCATAAGGATTACACCAAACCAAGACGCTGAAACTGCTCAATGGGTGCATCGTTGTCTTTCATCATCCTTATCATATGATCGATCATAAGCTGTTCAACCGCTGCATTCTCTAATGGCTGGTTTTGCTGTGGATCATGGAGCTGATCAAATAATAGTGTACCAAATGAATGATATTGCACCTGCGAATTTGCCTGTGTTTTCAGAGGTTTGACTCCCTTGGTAAAGGCAAAGGGTTCAGCCAGCGTAGCTGCTCTCAGTTCCTCCAAGCTGAACATAGTCCGCATATGGGTTGGCATCAACGTATAGTTGTATAGCGGCTCATTGGTCGCTGTTGCTGGTGCCCGCATATAGACATATCGCCCATCCGTGCAATTTACGTGCCCTCCGTGTATACCGAATAGGGCTGCCTCCCGTACAGACTGATCAGAAGCAATTGTCTCTTTGAGTGGCTTGCCCTGCATCCCTTCCGGAATAGCAGCACCGAAAAATTCAAGCAGGGTGGGCGCAAGATCAATGGTTTGTACCAAACTGCTTCTGCGGACTCCCTGGATCCGGCTGCGCGGATCCCAAATAAATAACGGCATACGGGACACTTCATTATAAAAAGGCTGCACCATCTTTGCCCACCAATCATGCTCTCCAAGTAAAAATCCGTGGTCCGTATTGACGATAAGCAGCGTATCCTCCCACAAATTTAACTCGTCCATCATATCTAATACCTTCCCAAGATAAGCATCGCACATGCTGAGCAGAGCCGCATATTCATAACGCAGATGTGCAACTTCCTCCGGGGTTTGGGTCACACGACTATACGGTGGCCAGTCAAAATGCTTGCCTTCATTATCATGCGGATACAACGCTCTATAATTCTCGGGTGCACGGAAGGGCTCGTGGGGATCAAAGGTCTCCAATTGCAAAAACCAGTTGTTCTGGTCTGCGTTGGTACGAATAAATTCCATACCGGCTGCGAATGTTTTGGCTTGTGGATATTCGGCTTCTTCCCGGATGTATTGGCGATTGACCCAGTCCTGACGGATCAGATTGCCAGCCCGATGTCCGCCCAGCATGTCGGGATGCTCGGGGTCCTTAACCTGGCCCTTCCATGGATCGCCCTCCTGGCCACGGATAAGCTCGTAAGAATGATAACGGTTATGATAGGTGCAACCGCCATCCTCCCAATAATGCTGATGGTCAGTAACCAGATGGGTATATACGCCATTATTGCGAAGAAGCTCTGCCACTGAATCGTCATAAGGCTCCAGAGGTCCCCAACTGCGATGAAGGAAATTATAACGCCCTGTCTGGAGCTCTCTTCTTGCAGGCATGCAGGGCATACTCCCGACATAAGCGTTGTCAAAAACAGCCGTTTGCTGTGCCAATCTTTTGAAATTGGGGGCATGAATCCAATCGCAACCATACGCCGGAAGCATATGCCGGTTTAAGCTGTCAAACATAACCATGATCGCTTTCATATATCGATCTCCTCTCAATCCTATAACTTCAACCCTTAACACTGCTGGAAATTAAACTTTTAATAAACTGCTTTTGGAAAATAAAGAACATCACGACTAAAGGCAAGGAAACAACGACGGTTGCAGCCATAAGCAAATTATATTGAATCGTGTGCTCACCATTGAATACCTGCAGACCCAATTGAACGGTTCGCATACTTTCACTTGTAGAATAAATTAATGGATGAAAAAAGTCGTTCCATACGGAAACGGTTTTGAATATACCCAAGGTAGCGATGAGCGGCCCGCTTTGTGGTAAATAGATCGATAGAAAGCTGCGTAAAAAGCCGGCCCCATCGATATATGCCGCATCATCCAATGCCCGCGGAAACTGCATATAAAACTGACGAGCCAGAAAAATCCCAAAGGAGCCCGACAGCTCCGGTATGATGAGAGCAAAGTAAGAGTTAATCCAACCATTCCCACCGCTGCCGAATAAGTCATTGCCGCCAAATAAAGGCATCGATTTCATAATCAGAAATTGTGGGATAATCGTCACCTGAGGCGGGACCATCAAACCGATAAGCAGCATAATAAAAATGAAATCTCTACCTTTAAAATGCAGCCGGGCAAATGTGTAACCAGCCAGTGAATTAAAAAACATGCTTCCTCCAACGGCAACAAGTGTGACTATCGTTGAATTTTTAAAATAGGTGGCCCAACTTGTCTTCGCCATCGCACGCACAAAATTTTCAGGGTGCCATTCCATAGGGAGAAGGGTATTCGCTCCAAGACTAAACTCATTATCTCCCTTAAAGGAAGTAAAGAGCATAACCAGGAAGGGAATAATCATAAGCAGTGAAAATAATATGAGCACGAAATATACGGATAGCTTTGGAAGTACCCCGCTTTTCATGCAGCTGTCCCCTTTTTAGTCAATATCGTTATCTCTGGAACCAAATGTGTAGTTAATCAACGTAACAATCAAGGTAATGATGAGTAAAACCATTGCCATCGTGGACGCATACCCCATGCGATATTCCGAAAAGCTCATTTTTACAATCTCATTAACGAGCGTTGTTGTAGAATTCGCTGGTCCTCCGCTTGTCAGGATATAGACAAGATCAAATATTTGAAAGGACCGAATCGTTGAGGTAATGAATAGAAAAAAGGTAATAGGACGAAGCAAAGGTAGTGTAATTGCTATAAACTGCTGCACGGTGTTCGCACCATCCATTTTGGCGGCTTCATATAAATGTTCGGGTATCCCCTGAAGTCCTGCCAAATAAATAATCATCGCATAACCGATGCCTGTCCATATACCGATAATAATGATCGAGCCTAAAGCCGTCTTCGGATCTTGAAGCCAATTTTCACCTGTCATACCGATGCTCGTCAGAAAAACATTGACAGGTCCTTTCATTGGATCAAGAAGCCACAACCAAGTCATGGCGACGGCTACGGAGGAAATTACCCCAGGCAAGTAAATGGAAGCTCTGAAAGCCGCGATGAACCTGATTTTTAAATTCAAAAATTGAGCGATAAACATGCCAAGCGCCATAGTCGGGATGACCGTGCAGATCCAGAAAAAGAGCGTGTTGCGTATAGCACGTAAAAATATGGAATCTTGTATTATACGACTGTAATTCTTAAGTCCAATCCATTCTCCGGGATTCATAAGCGTATAATTCGTAAAGCTTAGATACAGCACCCAGATGACTGGAATCAGAACGAATATAAAATAAATGAACACATTTGGGAAAATAAACAAATAGGGTAAATAGCGACTGGACCGTGTCTGCATGTATAACTCCTTTCCGTCGGGCGACCGCTCTTTTACTTGTTTTTGATCTCGTCTCTGGCTTTTTTGGCATTATCCTTTAACGCCTCTGCCACGGGTCTAATGCCGTTAAAACTTTCCTCAAGCGCAATCCGCAAATATTTGGTGTGAATCGCCCAATCCGCGGAAGGGGCATAACCCTTCGTGTCATTCATTACTTTGAAAATAATTTCATTTTCCGGACTTACCTTCACGTATTCATCCTTCAATGATTTAAGCGGCGGAACAAAACCGGTTTTAAGAGTGAAGTCATATATATTCTTCTTGTCAAACCAGAATTTAATAAACTTCCAGCTTTCCTCGGGATGCTTGCTGCTCTTGGACATGGTCAAAAACGTTCCCAGCATTAACGCCGTTTGCTTGCCGGTCGGGCCTTTGGGTGGAAGCGCCCAGCCAATTTTATCAGCGCCTACAGCTTTTTGAAGCGTTGATAAGGAAGGTGAGCTTGCAAATGCCAGAGCGGCTTGACTATTCTGGAACGGAGTACCGCCCAGTGCTTGTTGATTGGCTGGAATAATAGCTCCTGATTTATAAAGAGCCACCATCTTTTCGACAAGAGCAATGGATTCCGGTGAATCGAATGTTGGATTGTTCTTGTCATCATAAATATCCTGGCCAAGTAAAAGCATAAGAGATAAATAGGATTGTTCCCCGTTGCTGGTTTGTAGGTCGATGCCGGCACGTGTTGTTTTGCCATCTTTCATCACCTTGGCTTTCTCGGCAAACTCAAAAATTTCGTCAATTGTAGCCGGCGGTTTGTTAGGGTCTAGACCTGACTCTGTGAAGAAATCCTTACGCCAAACTAACGGGCGAATTTCCGGCATCAATATACCGTATTGTCCGCCTTTCCATTCTCCTGCTTTCAGGATGCTTGGGAACATATCCTCCGAGCCTGCCCATTGCTCCGCTTTAATAAATTTATTCAGGTCCATATATTTGTCCTGCTCCACTGTAGAGATCAGCTGCCCGAAGCCAAGTCCGTGCACGTCAGGAGCGATTCCACCCGAATAAGCGACAGAAAGCTTTTGAAAATAATCTTTGAAAGGAATCGTCGTCAATTCGATTTTAATCTTGGGATTCGCTGCTTCGAATTTCGCGATAATGGACTTGACCTCTGCTATAACCAATTCATCACTGGCAGGGTACCAGTATTTCAAAGTTACGGCTTTCTCTTCTCCTCCTGGCTTATCCGTTCCTGATTGTTCAACTGCCCCCGAACATGCTGATAATAATAGTGCGATCACGACAAGCAGACTTGTTACCATTGCTGCTAAACGCTTCAAGATGCTTCTCCCCCTTCATATGGTAATTCCTTGTTCACAAATTCAATATAGTAAAAGCACGACACGAATAAAATAGTCCATTTCTGACCCCATTCGCCTAATCTATACTAGCCTAAGGTTATGAAGTCAATAATGGACTTTACAGGTAAACAATTGTACAAATCTGATATGATATGCGATTTATGTCTGAGCTTTTTTAATATATTTCTTGGATATCCAGCTTTTTATTCGTATTTTCTGTGCGATATTGACCAGGAGGAACCCCTTCATGCTTTTTGAAAATGCGGATAAAGCTGGCTGTGTTATGATAACCTACCATTTGGCTAATTTCGGTTACACTGTGATCTGTGGTTACCAGGAGCATCTTGGCGTGCTTGACCCGCATGGACAGCAAATACTCCATGAAATTTAACCCAACAGCCTGTTTGAATAATCGACTCAGATAGGAGGGATCAAGTCCCAGTTGTTCGGCTATGCCGTTTAAGGAGATTTCTTTATCATGATTAGTTTGAATATATTCAAGAATTTGCTCAACAGGAGTGCGATTTCTGATCGTTGGACTATGCGATGCACTAGAAATAATCCGGTTCGCTGTTTGTTCCATCCATTCGATGATTTCATCCAACGTCTCCAGCTTCATTAAGGAGTCATGAAGGTCCTGCGGAACCTCAGGTGTGGGTATATTTGAATCCGCTGAATAATGTACCATCACCATAACAAGCTCCTGAAAGGTATGGCGGATGAGGGTCATAGGGCAGCCATCCAACTTTTTGATCATCTTCTTCAATTGATCCAGGCACCATTTCACCTTATTCAAATCAGCTTCCTTAATGGCAGCAGAAAGTGAGGTTTCTATTTCCTTGCGTTCGTTATACATGAGCATAATGTAGGGTTGATTACTTTGAACATGCCAGATAGGAATCAAAGCTTTATGTCCCTTAAATATCCGAAATTCCAACGCCTGAAGTGCCTGGTTATAAGATTCAGAGATGTAGCCCAGATCACTATGGATATCGCCAATACCAGCGCTTATGGTCAGCTCCAGGTAGCTATGGATATATTGACAAATCGTATTCACAACATGCAATACATTGGAACGGGCTAGCGAGATTGGGGTTTCGGACGTTAAATTACATAAAATCACCACATCCCGACCTTTGAAAAGCGTAAATAGCACATTAAATTTACCGTGAAGCTGCTCCTCAGCCAGCTTGCCGATGAAATATCCTAACAGACTTTGATCAGATGGCTTATATTTGTCCTTGAATCCAAGATAGTCGTCAATCCTTACAACCATTACGAAAATCCCGTGGCCGCTCACTTCGATTCCAAGCTCTTGCAGCTTCATCAGTCGATCCTCAGTGAAAACTGTAGGTTCGATCAGCATTTGCTGTAAAAAGTTTTGTCGCAGCATCATCTCGCTTTGCTCCAGCCGCTGCTGTAAAATCGTGTCCTGCTCCATAATCGTATTGAATTCGGAAATCAAATATAAAAACTCGTCCTGCTGCTTTTCTTGGCGATTGCTCTTATTACGGCCAACCATAATCGTTAAAGTGGCTATATAGCTTTGGATTTGCCTGACCTTTCTAAATACATAGTACATCAGACCGAGAGTTGTAAGCAGGACTGAGATGACAACCAGATTATAAACCTTACTGGATTCTGTATGAAAAGGCATCGCATAAACATATTTCCAATGGGACAACGAGGAAGGGTTAACCCTGAAGCCATATACGAAATCTTCAAGTCTTCCTTGAAACGAAGTAATGTTTGATAGCGCTTTCGCGCGAGCTGGACCAAAAACATCAGATGGCACGATCGTACCGTTTTTTGTTTCAAACGCGTGTTGTCCATCCGGGAGAATGATCCAGATTCGTTCTTGATCTCTCTGGACGAAGGGGCTTTTAAATAACTCGGCAGGGTCAAAGCTGACTATGATAGCTCCGTTAATGTCGGTACCCAACAGGGGGATCGGACGTATCAGAATAATCAGTGTATGGTTATCAGGTAAGGTCTGCACGATCCATTTTTCATCTTTGCCCATATGGTTGATCTCTTGTGTAATTTGTGCAAAATCAAACTTCCGAACGGCTTGCCCGCCTGTGATCGGGACTTGTACGATTCCCTCTCCCTTGATATAAATAAAAGCGGAATTTACCGAATAGGAAGAGATAAAGCTTTCGCGAAAATTATTGCCGAATTTCTTAATGGCTGGTGAAAGGATAGTAAGGTCCTCGGCTTCGAGCTTATTGGAAAGCTCAGTAGTATTGGCTAACTGCAGCGTCATCGAATTAATATTTCGCAATAAAGCATCCATAAATAGCTTTGTTTCTTCTAATCGTTGGAAGCTGGATTTATCGATTTCATTCTCAGCGATAGAAATCTGAAACCGGTATTGCAAAAAAGAAGTAACAAGAAAGATGATAAGCAGCAGCAGTATTGTCAAGGAAAGCAAGAGTTTAATAAACAGGCTGCGGAACTGTAGACTGTGCAGTGCTCTACGGATGATAGTAATCATTGATTCAACTCCATGCAATAAGGATTGTGTAATTGAAGTGCAGAGCTTTTCTATAATGTAACACATTTCATAGAATAATAGGGCTGACTTTCATGCGGAACAGCAGGTTGTTGATACGGGCTGCTCTGTGTAATAACTTTATAATTGACGCGCAATTTAATTTGTCTTACAATATGACTAATGAATCTTACATGCATCATGAAAAGGGGGGATAGGGATGGGAACCGGTCCAAAGGAAGTAACGATGAAATCGATCAAACGGGAAACGATGTCCAAGCAGGTGGTTGATCAGATTATCGAGCTGCTGACGAGTGGACAGCTTCATCCTGGAGATAAGCTGCCGACGGAGGCCGAGCTTACGGATAAGCTGTTTGTCAGCAGACCGGTTCTCCGCGAAGCGTTAAGCTCATTGGAGACGATGGGGATGATCCAGAGGAAGACACGCGAAGGCACTTTTTTTTCGAATAAGATTGGCAGTAAGCCGTTTTCGATTATGCTGGCTTTGTCAGCGGGGGATATTCCTGCCGTAATGGAAGCAAGAATGTCCTTGGAGTTGGGCTTGGTCACGATGGCTGCGGAGAAAATTACTGCTAGCCAGCTGGAGCAATTGGCTGAGATTCTGCGTGCTACAGCTCTGAGCAAACAAGGCTATGTGGGACTGGACAAGGAATTTCACCGAACGATTGCCTATAGCGCCAACAATCCGATTCTTGAAGGCAGTATCGACCCGCTGTTGAATATGTTTGATGAAATTGAGAAGCAAATTCCTACGGTGGATCGTGATCATAGGGCGACCATGCAGGAGCACCAAGCGATATTTGAGGCGCTTCAGCAGCATAATCCACTTGCAGCGCATTCAGCCATGTATCACCATCTCAACCATGTCCGATCAAAAGTGTTGAAGAGTCTGGGATAAGCCGATGCGAATGGCATCTATGAAACGGAAACCGTATTAATGAATGAAATTATGAAGGGTGGAGAAATGAACATGAATCAGGTCAGACAATCACCAACAGGAATTTTAGGATTTCCCGTAGCACCGATGGATCAACACGGCAAGCTGGACGAGAAGGCTTTGGAGGCGAATATTCAATTTTTGATCAAGGAGGGCTTGTCTTCCATATTCATAGCATGCGGATCAGGTGAGTTTCATGCGCTGTCTCACCGTGATTACAAGTCGATGGTTGAAGTGGCTGTTGCTACTGCCAAAGGCAAGGTGCCTGTCTATACCGGAGTTGGCGGTAATATAAGCCATGCTTTGGAATTAACGGAGCTGTCGGCTGAGCTTGGGGTTGACGGGTATCTGATTTTGCCACCGTATTTGATAGAGCCGGAGCAGGAGGGGCTTTACCAATATTTGAATGCAATTATCCAAAGTACGGACTTGAATGCGATCGTATATCAGCGGGATAACTGTGTATGTTCTTTGGAAACGCTTCAACGGTTGCTGGAATCCCCTCAGCTTGTCGGGTTGAAGGACGGCTTGGGCAACATGGATTTGAATATTGAGATGACACAAACCATTGGTAAACGCCTGGAGTGGCTAAATGGGATGCCGATGGCTGAGGTCACAATGCCTGCTTATGTAAATCTGGGCTTCAGAACGTATTCTTCTGCGATCTCCAATTATATTCCGCATATTTCGGCGTTGTTTTTCGATGCCTTGCTAAGCCACAATGACGACCTGCTCCATGAACTGTATGAGCATGTAATCCTGCCGATTAACAAAATTCGCAAGCAAAGAAAAGGTTATGCCGTTGCCTTAATTAAAGCGGGCATGGAAATCGTCGGTCATCCGGTTGGCACTACTGTTCGTGCACCGATCATTCAGGTGGAAAAAGATCATTACGACAAGCTGGCCCAAATTATCCAGGTTGCTTTCGAGAAGTTTCCAAAGGCAGCAAAATCATAAACGAAATCACATCCTATACAGCATCATATTTTGATAAGACAAGGAGACCGACCATGAGCAGCCCGACTGAAATTCCGACTTATTTAAACTATATCAATGGACAATGGACACCGGCATCCACAGGTGAAGTAGAGGTTCGCAGCAATCCAGCCAACACCAACGACAAGCTGGGGACGATCGCTATGTCCTCTCTGGACGATTTGAACCTGGCGGTGTCGAGTGCCAAGCAGGCATCCCGAGCGTGGAAAAAGCTGTCAGGCAGCGCACGTGGTGATTACTTGTTCAAGGCAGCCGCTATTCTGGAAAGCAGAGTAGATGAAATTGCCGAAACGATGACCAGGGAAATGGGCAAAACGTTTCCAGAGGCCAAGGGTGAAACCATGCGGGGTGTTGCCATACTACGCTATTATGCGGGAGAAGGCATGCGTTCAATCGGAGATGTGATCCCTTCGACAGACAGTGAGGCGCTGATGCTGACCACGCGGGTCCCGCTCGGCGTAGTAGGTGTGATCACGCCGTGGAATTTTCCGGTTGCGATTCCGATCTGGAAAATGGCTCCGGCCTTGATCTACGGCAATACCGTAGTCATCAAACCTGCGGCAGAAACGGGAATTACAGGCGCCAAGGTGATAGAGTGCTTTGCAGCAGCCGGTTTTCCAGTCGGAGTTGTGAATTTGATCAACGGCTCGGGTCCCGTCATCGGTCAAGGCTTGGTTGAGCATCCTGATGTCCATGGTATTACGTTTACCGGTTCAGGAGCAGTTGGCAAACGGATCGGTCAGTGGGCCCTGGCTCGCGGCGCCAAGTACCAGCTGGAAATGGGCGGTAAAAATCCGGTGATCGTCACAGCCGATGCCAATCTGGATCTTGCCGTGGAAGCCACCATCAGCGGGGGCCTGCGCTCCACAGGACAGAAATGTACAGCAACGAGCCGGGTTATTGTTCAGAGCGAGGTGTATGAGGCCTTTCAGGACAAGCTGCTGCAAAAGGTACAGCAAATCACTGTAGGGGACGGCATGAAGGACGGCATCTGGATGGGACCTTGTGCGAACGAGAATCAACTGAATAAAGTGCTTTCTTACATAGAGAAGGCCAAATCAGAAGGCGGGAAGCTGGTCGCTGGAGGAAATCGCCTGCAGGGAGAAGGTTATGACCAGGGGTATTTTGTTCAACCGACGGTTTTCTCAGATGTAACGACGGAGATGACGATTGCCCAGGAGGAAATTTTTGGACCTGTGCTTGCACTGATGAAGGTGGATTCCGTAGAAGAAGCATTAGCGCTTGCCAATGATGTGGAGTATGGACTTAGTGCCTCGATATTTACAACGCGGATTGATCACATGCTGTCCTTTATCAACGAGATGGAAGCAGGGCTTGTGCGCATTAATGCGGAAAGCGCTGGAGTTGAGCTGCAGGCACCGTTCGGCGGGATGAAGCAATCGAGCTCTCATTCTCGTGAGCAGGGACGCGCAGCGATAGAGTTTTATACATCGATTAAAACAGTTTTTATCAAATCCTAGCTCGCGGGCTCACCGTTCTTCCAAACTTGAATAGGAGTGGAGTGACACTATGAATGCTCAACTGACACAGGACAGCGCTCAGGGAACACCGATGATTACGGAAATGCGGGTTATTCCTGTTGCAGGCCATGACAGCATGCTGCTCAATCTGAGCGGTGCGCATAGTCCTTATTTTACAAGAAATGTGGTTATTCTTAAGGATAATGCAGGGCGAACCGGGATTGGCGAGGTGCCTGGAGGCGAACGGATCCGACAAACGCTGGAGGATGCAAAAGCGCTCGTCATCGGTCAATCGATAGGGACGTATAACCAAATTCTCGGCAAGGTACGCAGAAGCTTTGCTGATAGGGATGCGGGCGGGCGGGGCTTGCAAACCTTTGACTCGCGGATTACGATTCATGCGGTTACAGCTCTTGAGGCTGCATTACTCGATCTGCTGGGCCAATACCTTGGTGTACCTGTTGCTGCCCTACTGGGAGAGGGCCAGCAGCGTGAGTCCGTGGAAATGCTCGGTTATCTGTTCTACATTGGGGATCGCAGCAAGACGGATTTGCCATACCTGAGTGATCTGGAGGCTGAGGACGATTGGCTGCGTCTGCGTCATGAGGAAGCGCTTACGACAGCGTCCATTGTACGGCTGGCTGAGGCAGCGCATCAACGTTACGGCTTCAACGATTTTAAGCTAAAAGGTGGTGTGCTGCGTGGCTCCGAGGAGCTGGAAGCCGTTACGGCGCTGGCTGAGCGTTTCCCACAGGCGAGAATTACGCTTGATCCGAATGGCGCGTGGTCGCTAGAGGAAGCCATCCGGCTGTGCCGCGGCCAACAGCATGTGCTGGCCTATGCCGAGGATCCATGTGGTGCGGAACAAGGGTATTCCGGCCGCGAAATCATGGCGGAGTTCAGACGGTCTACCGGACTGCTGACAGCAACGAACATGATTGCCTGCGATTGGCGGGAGATGGGTCATGCGATTCAATTAGGCTCGGTCGATATTCCATTGGCTGATCCGCACTTCTGGACGATGCAGGGCTCGATCCGTGTAGCCCAAATGTGCCACGAATGGGGATTGACTTGGGGCTCGCACTCGAATAATCATTTTGATATCTCGCTGGCGATGTTTACGCATGTTGCTGCAGCTGCACCTGGACAAATTACAGCGATCGATACGCATTGGATTTGGCAGGACGGTCAACGACTGACCAAGGAGCCTTTGCGAATTAACGAAGGCAGGATCACGGTTCCGACGAAGCCAGGGCTTGGCATTGACATCGATATGGAGCAGCTCGAAGGCGCTCATCGGCTCTACCTGGAAAAGGCACTTGGAGCTCGCGATGATGCAACCGCCATGCAGTATCTGAAGCCCGGCTGGAAGTTCAATAACAAGCGTCCATGCCTGGTCGACTAATAAATCGCGAAAAGGAGGCCAATTGGTGCTCCTTTTTTGTCTTTATCCGTTGGTAGGCTTATACTGGAAAGGAAAACCATTGTTCCATTTTCCCTTATTTAGAAGGAGGACCTTATGCAATCCATTGATAGAAAAGCTTTGGTAAGCCGTCATCATCCTATCATCAGAGAACTGAATCCCGTATCACCCCTTACCGTCGGAAATGGCGAGTTTGCTTTTACTGCCGATCTGACAGGCTTGCAAAGCTTTCCGGAATCGTATCAAATGCCGCTAGGTACGCAATCGCAGTGGGGCTGGCATCAAACAGGAGGCAGCCGGTATACATTGGAGGATGCGCCCATGCAGTCCTTTGAGACTCAAGGACGTCAAGTGGAGTATCCATTTGCACCGGGAGATAAGCCGGATATTTTCCACTGGCTGAGGCAAAATCCGCATCGTCTGCAACTGGGGCAGATCGGGCTTGTGCTCATGACACCGGATGGCCAACGAGTCGGAATTGAACAGCTGGAGCAAACCGAGCAGCAGCTCAACCTGTGGGAGGGCATCCTGACAAGTCAATTTACGGTATCAGGAGCCTCTGTCAAAGTGATCACCTGCTGTCATCCTGACTCCGATCAGCTTGGGATCCATATCGAATCCCCGTTAATAGAGGCAGGCTTGCTGCAGCTGTCCATCCAATTCCCTTCGTCAACCATGACTGCGAAGGAATGGCGCAGCGCGCTTGACTTGGAATGGCAGCATGAAACGCATCGCACAGAGTGGATGGAGGTATCGGCCAGCAGCGGCATATTTGAACGGACATTGGACGAGGATCGCTATAAGGTAATCTGCCATTGGAATGAGGGCGACCTGGAGCAGGAAGGGCCTCATCAGTATCGGATTATTCCCGGGAAAAATGGCCATTCGTTCTCTATTGTGGTCGGATTTATGCCTCATGCAGGTAATCTGACAGCGCTTACTTTTGATGAGATTCGGACTGCCAGTATGGAGCATTGGGAGCATTTCTGGCTGAGTGGCGGAGCTGTAGAGCTTGCCGGCAGCACGGATGCGGGTGCGCTTGAGCTGGAAAGACGTATCGTACTGTCTCAATTCGTTACGGCGATTCATTGCGCGGGATCCCTTCCTCCTCAGGAAACCGGATTATTATATAATTCCTGGTATGGCAAATTTCACTTGGAAATGCATTGGTGGCATGCGGTGCATTTTGCGTTGTGGGGCCGTACGCATTTGCTTAAAAAAAGTCTCGGATGGTACCGGGATATACTGCCGGTAGCACAAAAGCTTGCTCGTGATCAAGGATATCCAGGAGCGAGATGGCCCAAAATGGTTGGACCGGATGGACGGCAAAGCCCTTCCCCAATCGGGAATTTACTCATCTGGCAGCAGCCGCATCCCATTGTGTATGCAGAGCTCTGTTATCGAACGGAGCCTACACTGGATACACTGAATGAATTTGCTGACATCGTCCTGGAATCAGCGGAATTTATGGCTTCCTATGCACACTGGGATGAGCAGGGTGGGCGATATGTGCTCGGCCCGCCGCTGATTCCGGCACAGGAAAATTTTGCTGCGGAGGAAACATGGAATCCGACCTTTGAGCTGGAATATTGGATGCAAGGACTGGAGATCGCTCAGGTGTGGCGTGCACGCCTCGGTATGGAACCATCACCGGAATGGAACCGGATTATTGAATTGTTATCCGTGCTTCCTGTTCATAACGGTGTATATATAGCCCACGAAAATCGTCCTGATACTTTCCTGACGGATAATACCGATCACCCTTCGATGCTCGGTGCATTTGGCATATTGCCAGGCAAAAAGGCGGATCGTTCGATCATGAAAGCGACCCTGCTCAAGGTGATGCAGGAGTGGAATTGGCAGACCTCCTGGGGCTGGGATTTCCCGATGGCTGCGATGACAGCAGGGCGCCTGGAGGATGGACGTTTAGCGATAGACATTTTATTACGGGACGAAGTGAAAAATACATACCTGCCTAATGGCCATAATTATCAGAATGCGTCTCTGATGGCTTATTTGCCTGGCAATGGCGGGTTATTGACTGCAGTTGCCATGATGGCCTGCGGATGGGATAACGGACCAGATATACATGCACCAGGCTTTCCGACCGATGGCACATGGGAGGTTCGGTTTGAAGGCTTGTCGAAATGGATGTAAATGCTAAGTCGCAAGTAGGGCATTCACTATGATAATCGAAAAGAGGTGCCAGTCATGAACACTTTTTCTACGTTCCAGCTACCGCAGCAGGTCATCTATGGTCATCATGCTTTGACCCAGCTTGGACTCCAGACTACAAGGCTGGGTAGAACGGCTTTGTTAATCAGTGATCGCATCATGGTGAAAATCGGGACCGTTCAACAATGCCAGCAGCATTTGGAGGAAGTCGGCATTGTGCCTGTTTGCTATTTGGATGTTAATTCGGAACCGACCGATTTTCATGTATCCGAAGCACTTGCTGTTTGTCTGGAGCACCAATGCGATGTCATTATTGCGGTTGGTGGTGGGAGCTGTATAGATGCTGCCAAAGCCGTCTCCGTATTGGCCACAAATGGTGGACAGCTTGGAGATTATGTGGGTGGTAAAGCTGTGCTATCGGCACCGCCTATTCCGTTGATTGCCATTCCAACGACAGCAGGAACGGGGTCAGAAATGACTAATGTGACGGTCATCATCAACACACTCAACGATGTGAAAATGATGGTCAAGCACGCTGCCTTTCTTCCAAGCGTAGCCATTGTCGATCCTATGCTTACTGTATCAACGCCGCAGAGCGTTACAGCCGCCACGGGAATAGATGCGCTCTGTCATGCAATAGAAGCCTACATCTCCCGCAAAGCGCAGCCAATGACAGATCAATTAGCCCTGTCTGCGATAGCACTGATTTCCCAAAACTTACGTAAAGCCTACACGGATGGCTCAGACCTGGAAGCCAGAGAACAAATGGCACTTGCTTCGATGCAGGCGGGGGCTGCTTTCTCTAACGCGTCCGTTACATTGGTTCATGGGATGTCCCGACCCATTGGAGCTATATTTCATGTTCCACACGGTATCTCGAACGCCATGCTGCTTCCCGCGATATTGGAATTCAGTAAAGATCGTGCTATAGAGAGATTAGCTGTTGTCGGACGTTTATTCCGCCCCGATTTATCTCAGCTTTCCGATCAGGAAATGGTGGATGTAGCTATTCAAGAAGTGAAAAGGTTATGTAAGGACCTGCAAATAACGAATTTGGAAAGCTGGGGTATTGACAAGCTGAAATTTCGAGAAGCGGTTTCCAAAATGGCCGTGGATGCTCTGGCTAGTGGAAGCCCTGGTAACAACCCTCGTGTCCCTACGGTTGAAGAAATGATCGAGCTTTATCATACATGTTATAGTTATTCATTCTCTTAACAGGAATGAAAGGAAAACCGGTGTCATACAATGAAGCCAACTGTCACGACAGTTGGCTTGTTCTGCATTTCATCTAAGTGAAAAATCATTGCAAATTCGCAAAAACATGATATCATTTTTTGTAGAACAATAAATAAAGGAGGAGCTATGAAGGAGCTCACTTTCGAATCATGGCAGCAGTACCTGGCATTTATACAGCACAAGTTTATGCAAAAGGGCCACAAGAAAGGTCTGGAAGGTGATGCGCTTGCGGAGTACGTGAATAAGCATGAGCAGAATGCCGCTGTAGTCTGGGCAGAAAATGATGGCGATACCTGCATCAAGCAGCAGGGTTATATAACGCTTCTGGTCTGGAAGGATGAACAGGGTCAACGAAGAATTGGAAGAGGAAGACCGAAAAAGTCGAGCTGCGAAAAGCTCAATCATTCGATCCATGTACGTCTGGATGATGCAGCTTATGCGAAATTAAACAGCTATTGCCAGGAAAAAAAGCTCGATTTGTCTGAGGCAATACGATTTTTGATCGATACTTTATAGCATTGGAATGTACATGTGTTCAGTAGAGCTGAACGAAGGCATCTTCGGTGGCAGACATCGTTCAATTGTTATTCTTATAAAGGTGGTTAACGAATTAGCATGAATAGTTCAATTAATAGTACGAAGGCTGCGCCCCAGCCGGTCACTCGGGGGAATAAGCTGTGGATGGTGCTTGTGCTTGGTTCTTTGGCAGCCTTTGCCCCTCTGTCCATTGATATGTATTTGCCAGCGCTGCCTGCAATAGCCGGGGAATACAGCACCAGCGCGTCACTTGTTCAGCTAAGTCTTACTTTTTTTCTGCTCGGATCTGCACTTGGCCAATTGTTTGCCGGGCCGATCAGTGATGTTCGCGGCCGTCGGATGCCGCTTCTGGTTGGTCTTGCTCTGTATGCCGTTACTTCGTTGTTATGTGCATTCAGCCCTTCGGTCGAAAGCCTGATCATACTTCGTTTTGTCCAGGGACTGGCTGGCTCTGCCGGAATTGTCATCTCCCGTGCGATTGTACGAGACCTGTATTCTGGTACGGAGCTGACGAAGTTTTTTACACTTTTGATGCTGGTGAATGGAGTGGCACCAATCCTTGCTCCGATCGCTGGAGGACAACTCATGAGGGTAACCTCCTGGCATGGCGTATTTATCGTATTATGTGTATTGGGTATGGTGATGCTTGCAGCAGTGTTCTTCGGTTTGCGTGAAACGCTGCCGAATCAATTGCGTTCCAAGGGCGGCATTGGCAACACCTTGTCGACCTTTCGCGGCCTGCTTGTAGACCGTGTGTTCATGGGGTACGCGATTGCGCAAGGGTTAGTTTTTGCAGCCATGTTTGCTTATATATCGGGCTCACCGTTTGTGCTTCAGGAGATTTTTCATGTATCACCGCAAATGTTTGCCGTATTTTTTGGGATTAACGGTCTTGGCATCATTATTGCCGGTCAAATCACGGGCAGGCTGGTTGGCCGATTAGGAGAAACGAAGCTGCTGATCACAGGTCTCGGTATTTCATCTTGCGGTGGTGTACTGCTGCTCCTCATGATCGTAACAGGTGCGGGCTTGTATGCGATTCTGCCAGCTTTATTTATGGTCGTGTCGAGTGTCGGTATCGTATCTTCAACCGGATTCTCATTAGCGATGCAAAATCAAAGCAAGTCTGCAGGCACGGCATCGGCGCTGCTTGGTGTACTTTCACTCTTGCTGGGTGGCGTTGTAGCTCCGCTTGTTGGTCTGGGTGGAAGCCAATCCGCTTTGCCGATGGGCCTCGTTATTGCCTGCACATCCGTAGGCGCTGTGATCGTATACGTATTGATGGTGCGCCGTAAAGCACCAGTATCATAAATTCAGAAGGCGCCGCCTGACCAAGCTATCGTTTACAGCGGTCGTGAACTTCTGTAACTGGAGTCTTATTGCAATCGATTGCGGGATTTCAGGTAATTGGCTCAAGACATAGGTAAGGACTCAGGTACCCGTTGGGTGCCTTTTTTATAATATCGGAATTTATAAGTTTTCAACGAAGTTGAACATTCTGATATTTCAAGAAAAGCATCCTCTAAAACACGAATGTCTCTTCATCGAATAGGCTTCGATCAGAAGCTTTTCTTATAACACAAGAATTTATAAGTTTTCAGCGGAGCTGAAGGATTCTTATGTTTCAAGAAAACCTACCTCTGAACCGCGGTCGCTCATCTTTGAAAGGCCTCGATAGAGGTTTTCTTATATATTCACGAAAACGTCAAGGTGCATTGCAAAATTGCATTAATTCTCTTATATTTAGGTAAAGCGCTTAATCGTCTGCTTTAATTTGTTTGTGGAAAGTTGGGTATGGCATGAAGGTTACTATCTACGATATTGCCAAGGAAGCGGGTGTCTCTATAGCAACCGTGTCCAAGGTCATTAACCGTGGTGGACGCATAAGCGAAAAGACCCGTAATAAAGTCATTAAAATTATGGATGAGCTGAATTATCAGCCAAGCGTCGTTGCATCGGCTTTGACCGGTAAGCAGACCTATACGCTGGGACTGCTGCTGCCGGATTTGGCGAATCCTTTTTTTGCGGAGATTGCGAGAAGTATAGAGGATCGTGCCCAGGAAATGGGCTTTAACGTAGTCATTTGCAGTACGGATAACAGTCTGGATAAAGAAGAACGTTACATTTCATTGTTAAAGCAAAAAAGCGTCGATGGCATCATTATCGCAACAGGGGTTCGCAATGACGCTTTATTAAAAGAATTGGTTCGGCAAAAGCTCCCCGTTGCACTCATCGCGCGGGATATGCCGGCTGTCGCTGTGGATATCGTGCTGGTCGATGACTTTCAGGGTGGTTATTTGGCAACCTCTTATTTGATCCAAAATGGTCATAAGCAGATTGCCGTAATTGCCGAGGATACCGAAGTAATGAGCAGCAAGGAGCGGATTCGCGGCTATCGGCATGCGTTGGAGGAAGCGGGTATTCCATTTAATCCTGAGTTGGTGCGCATTAGTGATTTTAGTGTGAAAAGCGGCAAAATAGCTGCAGGTGAGCTGCTGCAGGGATTAAAAGCTTGTACGGCCGTGTTTGCCTGTAATGATTTGCTGGCTATCGGCACGATTCAGGCTGCACGCGAAATGAAGCTGTCCATCCCTGACGATTTATCGGTCGTAGGGTTCGATAATACGATTCTGGCCACGATCGTGGACCCGCCGCTCACGACGATAGCCCAGCCGATTCAGGACATGGGGGCTCAGGTCGTCAATATGATTCTTCGCCATATTAATGGCGGTCATACGATGAATCAGCGAATGGTGCTGCCACCAGAGCTTGTTATTCGCTCGTCGGTATCCAGGCCGAGGAAATAAAAAAGCAGGAAAAAGCTTGTATAGTCGATTCGCTATACAAGCTCTACGGTAATTTCTGTTTGTAAACGTTCTACATCATGAAGATGCACATAACCTGCACGTTCCGTCAATGCATTCGCTGAAGCAACGGCAGAAGCGTACTGCAAGCAGGTGGGAAACGTGAGGTTTTGAGCAGTAGCCATTGCCATACCAGCGACAAAGGAATCTCCGCAGCCAACGGTATTGACCACCTGAATAGGAGGACCCTGCACCCGATATAATGCTCCTTCATAAGCACTGATCGAACCCGCTGCTCCCAGAGAAACGGTCACACGCGGGATGCCCTGTTGCTGCAAGCGAAGCAAGCCCTCGGCTCGGTCAATATCTGGTTGATCCTCGGCATTGCCCTCATTAAAAGCCCCAAGCACCGTAGTGACCTCGTCTTCATTAGGCTTCACAAAATCAGGCTGCGCACCTACCCCTTGCAGCAGCGCAGTACCACTCGTATCGAGAAAAGCAAGCGCTCCGGCTTGCTTCACAATACGGATCAGCTGTGCGTAGCCATCGGTGGGTACGCCCTGCGGTAAGCTTCCCGAGAAGCATACGATACGCGACTGTGCAGCGAGACCAGCCAGCTTGGCCTGGAAAAGCTGCCAGGTTTCAGCCGAAATCCAGGGGCCTTGCTCCAGAACCTCAGTTGAAGAGCCGTTCGATTCATCAATCATGTTCAGGCATAGCCGTGATTCTTCCTCGATCTGTACAAAATCATGCTTGATTCCTTGCGCATCCAATTTTTGTTCAATGAACCGGCCATTATGACCACCAATGATACCACTGGCTAGAACCGGATAGCCTAACTGCTGAATAACACGGGCTACATTGATCCCTTTGCCACCCGGCTCGGCGTACATCTGCCGTACCCGGGATACCTGTCCGAGTGGAAAGTTGGGTATATAGTAGGTTTTATCGATGGCTGCGTTCAGGGTTACAGTAGTAATCATGAGTGCCTCCTTAGCGGATACCGGACGCTTTACCGATGCTGCCAAGCATCCGCATTTTTTCCATTGCCGCTTCTTTTACGGCTTTTTTGGCAGGCACCATATATTTACGTGGATCGTTTTCATCTGGATTATGCGCGAATACCTGCTTAATGGCATCGGAGAAGACGATGCGTATTTCGGTGGCGATATTCATTTTGGACATGCCCAGCGAGATACAGCGTTTGACCTGCTCTTCGGGAATACCTGAGCCACCATGCAGCACGAGTGGAACCGCTACGCGATCAGCCACCTGACGGATTCGCTCAAAATCGATATTCGGGTCGCCCTTGTATATACCGTGCGCGGTTCCGATGGCAGGAGCCAATGTGGGAACACCGGTAAGCTCAATAAAGCGGGCACATTCCTCTGGGTCGGCTAATAGCGCTTCGTGTTCAGCGACTACGATGTCGTCCTCAACGCCCCCAACCTTCCCAAGCTCGGCTTCCACATTCACACCAGCAGCGCGGGCGATGTCCACGATCCGTTTGGTTTGAGCCACATTTTCCTCAAAAGCAAACATGGACGCATCAATCATGACCGAGGTGTAGCCTGCGCGGATGCAGTGAATGATCATATCAAAATCGGTGCAATGGTCCAGATGAAGCGCGATGGGAACACCCGAACGATTGGCGGCAGTGGTCGCAGCTGCGACCAAATAGTCAGCTCCCAGATGCTTGACTGTTCCTACTGTCGATTGCAAAATGAGCGGGGAATTCGTTTCCTCCGCAGCGTCTACCACGGCTTGCAGCATTTCCAGGGTGTGTACGTTAAATGCGCCAATCCCATATCCTTGGCTGCGGGCAACTTGCAATAAGGCTGTCGATGAAACTAACGGCATGAATGATTCCTCCTAAGAGTGTTCCTTTAGGAACACTGACATCGTAAGCATAAGCTGAGTTTTGCGTAACAAAGCTAACGTTAAATTTTCACAACCTGTGTCAAATTGCGCGGCGAATCCGGATCGGCATTACGGTTCAAGGCTGTGTAATAGCCCAAAAATTGCAGGGCAGGTAAGTAAAGTACACTTCTGGCTTCATCGGAGATGTCGCTGCCGCCTACTTCGAACACAGCATCGGCAAATGAGGTATCCTCACCTTTGTTGGCCGTTAACAGCAGTACAAATGCTCCGTACTCCTGCATTTCGCGTGCAACCTTCAATTCATAATCACGAGCCTGTTCTGACAGCAGGAGGCAGACGAGCGTACCTGGCTCAACGATCGATTTGGGACCATGACGGAACTCCAGCGTTCCATATGCTTCTGTCCATACATAGGACATTTCCTTGATTTTCAAACAAGCCTCCAATGAAAGACCGTACAGTGCTCCCATACCCAAATATACATATTTAATGAAAGATTGCTCACGCACCAAGGTATCGATAAAAGGTTTGGCTGCCAGAACGGTAGCTCCATCCTGCTTCACGACTTTGGCTAGCTCCTCCAACAGGTCATTGCGGCCTGCAGCTTTGGCGATTGCCGCTTGCATCATAAATGTCATGCTGCTGAGTGATTTCGTCATAACTGTGCTCGTTTCTTTCCCGAGTGGGGAGACGAGGCATTCCGCCAGTTTGGCCATCGAGCTATCCTCATAGCAGGTGATTCCGGCAATCGTCCAGTTGGCAAGCGATTGTACGGACTCCAGCGCCAATACAACCTCAGTCGATTCACCAGAACGGGACACGCCAATTACCAGATAATTGCGATGAGTTGGAGCCGTTTGCTCACGGAACAGCAGCAAATCTGACGATGGGTAAGCAACAGCGCTTCTTCCCAGCCAGGTTCTGCAGGTAGCGGCCATCGTAAGTGCCTGATAGTACGAGGAACCGGATCCGATAAAAATGATCTCTTCAAAAGCAGCGTTATTCAAGTAACGTTCAATCCAGTCCTGCTGAAGCTCCAGTTGGTCCCATGCGGCTGAAATCGCCTCTGCTTGTGCGTTAATTTCTGAATAGGTATGTTGTCCTAATGTCGTCATTTTCACAGCTCCCTTCGATATAATGAAATTATAATTCATAATTATGATTTATTCAATCATTTATTTGATCTAGTAAATAAAAAAAGCCTTGAATTCTTCATCAAAGAATTCAAGACCCTTTAAGGTCATAGGCTTATTTATGTAATCTTTTTATTCTGCTGTATATTCGCGATACTGCTCCGCAGTTAACAGCTGGGTTAGCGCTTCCTTGGCATGATCATCAATTTCGAGCTCCACCATCCAACCTCCGCCAAAAGGATCACTATTCACGTTTTCCGGTTGATCCAGCAAAGTGTTGTTGACTTGGGTTACGACACCCGATATCGGAGCGTATACATCAGAGACGGTTTTGACGGACTCGATATTTCCGAGACCGGTTTGGCTTAACACTTCGGTGCCAACTTCAGGTAGCTCAACAAACACGATATCACCCAATTGGGACTGTGCAAAATCTGTAATGCCAATCCGGATTGTATGCTCGCCAATCACCTCTACCCATTCATGCTCCTTACTGTATAGCAATTGATCCTTAACCACCGACATGGCCAGCCCCACTTTCGAATTGTTGTTATATCCGCCTACTTGCGAATAGGATGCTTTCAGACTAAATCAGCGCTGTGGGTCATGTCAAGTTAACTGCTAAAAAAGTGGCCATGCTGCCAAAATAAGGTTGACAATGAGATAAGCGGTAAGGTAATAATGAGTGTATGAAATGAATAAGCGGATGAGAGCATAAGGAGAGACTGGCGCATCGACGGCAGCGCCGAAGGAGTAAACCCGAAAGGGTGAATCTCTCAGGCAAAAGGACTTTTGCAGGACGCAGCTCTGGAGAGACTTCGGCATCATAAGCCGTGGCACCGATGGGGAAACTATAGCCTTTCTTTGCAGGTCAGAAGACTAGGTGGTGGGTAACTCTCAGGTACAAAGGACAGAGTGAGAAGCAGGTACGGTCGTTCAAACAGGATGAGCCTCTGCTTTTCACGCTGTCTTTTTTGCTTTTCATAAAGGACGGGAACGATGATTACATCCAATGGAGGTGAGGGTATGTCAGATTTAAAACGAACGCCGCTATTCCCGATTTACAAACAGTATGGGACTCCGAGGGTTATTGATTTTGGAGGCTGGGAGCTTCCCGTGCAGTTTACCGGTATCCAAAAGGAACACGACGCTGTTCGACAGCAGGCGGGCTTGTTCGACGTATCACATATGGGCGAGGTGATGATTACGGGACTGCATGCGGAAGCCTATGTGCAAAAGCTGACCACCAACGATGTCACGAAGCTGATTAACGGCCAGGCTCAGTATAGCTTGATGTGTAATGAGGGTGGAGGCGTAGTGGATGACCTGCTGGTGTATCGTCTGGAGGCTGACCGATTCATGCTCGTCATCAATGCTTCCAATATAGATAAGGATATGGAATGGCTGCAAAGTCATCTGATTGAAGGGGTGCAGTTGAACAATATTTCTGAGCAGACTGCATTGCTTGCCTTACAGGGACCTGAGGCCGAAGCGATATTGTGTAAAGTGACGTCGGTTCCGGTGCATGAGCTAAAAGCTTTTTCTTTCCTGCCCGATGTTGAGATCGGCGGGTTGAAGGCACTTGTGTCTAGAACTGGGTACACGGGTGAGGATGGCTTTGAGCTTTATGTAGCTGCTGAGCACGCCATAGAGGTCTGGACTCTGCTCATGGAGGCTGGCGAAGCATATGGTTTGCAGCCGGTGGGATTGGGAGCGCGTGATACACTGAGATTTGAAGCCAAGCTGCCGTTGTATGGGCAGGAGCTGTCGGCTTTGGTGAGTCCATTGGAGGCTTCGGTCGGATTTTTTGTGAAGCTGGATAAGGGGGATTTCATAGGTAGGGAAGCGTTAATTCGTCAAAAGGAAAGCGGCATTCCCCGCAAGCTGGTAGGTATCGAGATGGTCGACCGCGGCATTCCCCGCAGTCATTATCCGGTATATGCTGACGATCGTCTCATTGGCGAGGTTACCACAGGCACTCAGTCACCGACATTGAAGAGAAATCTCGGTCTGGCCTTAATCGAAGCTGGATACAGTGGATTGGGTACAGAGGTGTGGGTGGAGATTCGTGAAAAACGACTGAAAGCGATTGTTGTGAAGGCGCCATTTTATAAACGTGATCATAAATAAGGAGTGGATCAAGTGAAGCACCGCTATTTGCCAATGACCGAGCAGGATCAGACGGAGATGCTGGAGACGATTGGCATGACTACCGTAGAAGAATTGTTCAGTGATATACCAGCTTCCGTGCGCTTTCGGGGACGTCTTGAAGTATCGGAAGCTTTGAATGAGCGTGAGCTCTTAAAGCATATGCGGCAATTAGCCGGGAAAAATGCCGATTTTGACCGTTATACCAGCTTCTTGGGCGCCGGCATTTACGATCACCATATTCCGGTTGTTATTAATCATGTGATTTCCAGATCCGAATTTTATACAGCGTACACGCCTTATCAGCCGGAAATCAGCCAAGGCGAGCTGCAGGCGATTTTTGAATTTCAATCGTATATTTGTGAGCTGACCGGCATGTCGGTAGCCAATGCGAGTATGTATGACGGTTCCACCGCATTGGCGGAGGCAGGTGCGTTGGCATCGGGAGCAACCAAACGCAAGCAGCTTGTGGTTTCCCGCGCTATTCATCCTGAAGCGAGACAAATTGTGGCGGCGACGGCCAAAGGCTTGAATTTGGACATCGTTGAGGTGGGTATACGTGATGGGGTTACTGATCTGGACGAGCTGTCTGCATGTGTGACCACGGATACAGCAGCTGTATTGATCCAATCGCCCAATTTCTTTGGCTGTATTGAGGACTTGCGAGCTATCGAGCCTGTGACACATGGAGCGGGTGCTCTATTCGTAGTCAGCGCCAATCCGCTTTCTCTGGGGCTGCTGGAATCTCCTGGTGCGCTTGGTGCGGACATTGTGGTTGGCGATGCGCAGCCTTTTGGCATTCCGGCCTCGCTCGGAGGACCGACCTGCGGTTACTTTGCAGTATCAACTGCCTGGATGCGCCGGATGCCCGGCCGTATTGTTGGACAAACCGTGGATCGGGACGGAAAACGCGGCTTTGTGCTAACCTTGCAAACGCGAGAGCAGCATATTCGCCGTGAGAAGGCGACCTCCAATATATGCTCCAATCAGGCATTGCTCGCGCTGTGTGCTTCTGTCTATATTTCAACCCTGGGTAAGCAGGGAATTCAAGAGGTAGCTGATCTGAATATACAAAAGGCTCATTATGCCGCTGATGTATTAAGCCGTATATCCGGTGTATCGGTTCCATTTGGACGGACGCCATTTTTTAATGAGTTTGTGATTAAACTGCCCGAATCATCTTCCATTTCCATTACAGCATTGAATGAAAAGCTGCTTGAAGCCGGATTTATTGGTGGCTATGACTTAGGCAGAGATGACGCGGCGCTTGCAGGCCATATGCTGATTGCTGTGACGGAAAGCCGAACGAAAGCCGAAATCGACGAATTTGCCCTACAATTGGAGGCTGCCCTATGAGTGAAACATTGGAAATAAAGCACGATAAGGAGCTCATATTTGAAATGAGCAAACCGGGGCGCGTCGGCTATTCCTTGCCAGAATGTGATGTACCGAGAACAGACACGGACAAGCTGATCCCTGGGAACCTGCTCCGTGCAAAGCCGGCGGAATTGCCTGAGGTATACGAGGTAGACGTGATTCGGCATTATACGGCGCTATCTCGGAGAAACTTCGGCATCGACAACGGTTTTTATCCGCTTGGCTCCTGCACGATGAAATATAATCCAAAAATTAACGAGGATGTCGCCCGTTTTTCCGGCTTCGCCAAGATTCACCCGTATCAGCCGGAAAGCTCTATTCAAGGTGCAATGGAGCTCTTATACCAGCTGCAAAACGATCTGGCTGCGATTACAGGCATGGATCAGGTAACGCTCCAGCCCGCAGCAGGTGCGCATGGTGAGTGGACCGGACTGATGATGATCCGTGCTTACCATGAGAGCCGCGGCGATCATCGGACCAAGGTTATTGTGCCGGACTCCTCGCATGGCACGAATCCAGCGAGTGCGACGGTCGCAGGCTTTGATACGATCACCATCCCGTCGAATGCGAAAGGGCTTGTTGATCTGGATGCGCTGCGCAAGGCTGTAGGGCCGGATACGGCAGCACTGATGCTGACCAATCCGAATACGCTTGGTTTATTCGAGGAACAGATTGTCGAGGTTGCGGCGATTGTGCATGAGGCAGGGGGGTTACTCTATTATGATGGAGCCAATTCCAATGCGATTATGGGTATCACGCGTCCGGGTGATATGGGCTTCGATGTCGTCCATTTGAATTTGCACAAAACGATGAGCACACCGCACGGCGGCGGAGGTCCGGGTGCAGGTCCGGTTGGCGTGAAGCAGCGACTGATACCCTTCCTGCCTAAGCCTCTCGTGGCTAAAGCAGAGGATGGGACGTATTATTTTGATTACGACAAGCCGGAATCGATCGGTAGGGTCAAAGCCTTTTACGGCAACTTCGGTATTCTGGTTCGTGCCTACACGTATATTCGTACATACGGTCCGGAGGGCTTGCGTCGGGTATCGGAGTGTGCCGTGCTGAATGCCAACTATATGCTGCGCCGCTTGGCGCCTTATTACGAGGCTCCTTTTGACCGCGTTTGTAAACATGAGTTTGTATTGTCGGGTCGGGGTTTAAAGAAATTCAACGTTCGTACACTCGATGTCGCGAAGAGGCTGCTTGATTTTGGCTACCACCCGCCGACGATTTATTTTCCACTGAATGTTGAGGAGTGCATCATGATTGAGCCGACGGAAACCGAAAGCAAGGAAACGTTGGATGCCTTTATCGACACGATGATCCGAATTGCCAAGGAAGCGGAAGAGACGCCAGAGCTGCTTCATAATGCTCCTTACACGACAGATGTTCGCCGTCTTGATGAAACCTTGGCTGCACGCAAGCCGGTGCTGAATTGTACCTGCGGTTAAATTCTGTGTGGTCATGTGAGACCCCTTCAAATTAGTTGGTAAGATCCCATATCCCCTTTAAGTAGACACTCAAATAAACCTTCTTTTTATGATGAAGGAATGAGTGGACTTGAAGGGGATATTTATTATGTGAAGAGGTGTGAAAGGTAGCTGAACAGGTAGAATTCAGTAACTGCATCCAATTAAAGGTATGGTTAGGAACTGTCATGATGGGAAAAAATTGATTTACATAAAGGATTTAAAGAGCCAGCGAGAAAACTGAATGTCAAAACTTTACCTGAAAGGGTTAATATTATTTCTTACATTCACAGGTTCAGGAAGGTAGAATGATTAAAAACAAGACTTGGGGTGAACTTCATGGCAACTGAATCACAAACGCACTCAAACGATCTACAAAAGGCACAAAAAAAACGGAAAAGCTCTAAAGAACAATGGCGTGAGGATTTGGCTGGATATTTATTTATTGGTCCGCTGCTAATTGGCCTGTTTATATTGACGCTTTTTCCAATTATAGCTTCATTTCTGCTTAGCTTTACGAACTGGAATTTTGTCGCCGGCTTTTCCAAAATGAAGTTCTTAGGCTTTGACAACTTCATTAAGCTTGCGCACGATAGTATATTTCTGCTATCCATCAAAAACAACCTGATTTTATTGTTTGTCGTACCTATCACCTTGATTCTGTCACTGGTGTTGGCGGTCGTCATTGATAAAAAGATTTATTTTAAGGATATATTTAAGCTTGTTTATTTCATTCCGTACATCTCAAGTATTGTCGCTGTAGCGATTGTGTTTCAGGTGCTGTTCCACCCAAGCTTCGGACCGATTAACCAGATGCTGATGTCATTTGGAGTAACCAACCCACCTAAATGGATGGCCGATCCCGATGTGGCTTTATATTGTGTGATGGGGCTGATGGTATGGGTGAATATCGGTTATAACATGATTGTATTCATGGCCGGCTTGCAATCCATACCGAATGATCTTTATGAAGCTGCGGATATTGATGGCGCTTCGAAGATTAAACAGTTTTTCAACATCACCGTGCCGCTGTTGTCACCAACTACATTCTTTTTGCTCGTCACGGGCATCATCGGATCATTTAAGGTGTTCGATGTGATAGCCGTTCTGACCGGCGGTGGACCCGCTAATTCTACAACCGTGGTCGTGTATCGTTTATATGAAACAGCATTCATTAATTTGCAGTCGGGTTATGCGTCCGCCATGGCTATTGTGCTCTTGATATTCGTTCTGATCATCACACTTATACAGTGGTATGGCCAACGCAAATGGGTTAATTATTAATTGAGGAAAGGATGAATCTGATGAATAAGTGGAATGTTATAAAAAAAGTGATTTTGACTGCGATTATGTGTGCGCTTGGCTTCGTATTCATGTCTCCCTTTCTATGGATGATTTCCGCATCGATGAAGCCGGAAGTCGATGTGTTTACTTTTCCGATCGAATGGATTCCGAAGCATTGGAATTTGATTGAGAATTATACGACGGTGTGGACTACAACGCAGTTTCCGCTCTTTTACTGGAACTCAATCAAGGTTACAGTGGGAACGACTTTATTGTCCGTCACACTTGCTTGTATGTCGGCATACGCCTTTGCGAAGATCAAGTTCCGCGGCAGTGGTTTGTTTTTCATGATCATATTGGCGATCTATCTGATTCCGAGCCAAGCGATATTGGTTCCTCAGTTTTTAATATTTCGCTGGATCGGACTGTTCGACAGCCACCTTGGTTTGATATTGCTGGGCTCGTTCAGCGTACTCGGGACGTTCATGCTTCGGCAATTTTACCTGGGGATTCATGATGAATACATTGAATCGGCCAAAATGGATGGGGCAGGACATATACGAATTTTCTTCTCAGTCTGTACGCCTTTAGTTCGACCGGCGATCGCGACGTATGCAATCCTGCGTTTTATCTGGACGTGGAATGACTATCAAGGTCCGCTTATTTTCCTGAAATCAAAAGAATTATTTACGATCCAACTCGGTATTCAGTCTTTTGCGACTTTGAACGGTGCGCTATACTCCTTGATTATGGCGGGAGCAGTGTCTGCCATTTTGCCTCTGTTGATCATCTTTATCATCGGTCAAAAACATGTTATCGAGGGTATTTCGGTCGGTGGAGTCAAAGGATAAAGCATTCAAGCGATTGGAAAAGGTCAAAATAAGAGTGGAATAGGTTAAAAAATTGACTTCTGCTCGAATAAAGCGTCTGTTATATTCGGAATGTAACGGTTTTCAAAATAAATAGTTCGTATATGGAGGGGTTTATATGAAAAAGAGTTTATTAACGCTTAGCGGTTTACTATTAACCACAACCGCACTTGCTGGATGCGGTGCCACAAATAATAATGCAGGATCATCGACGAATGCCGGTAATGAAGGTTCCAAGGAGCCTGTAACGATCAAGGTTCAGGCTTGGTATACCGAAGCTCAAGGGAATTGGAATGCTACGGTTGATGCTTACAACAAAACGCATCCAAACGTTAAAGTGGTATATGAGGGGATGTCCGAGAAGGGTGATTCCCAGGAAGGTATGAAAAAGATGGACCTTCTGGCCGCTTCTGGTGATCAAATGGACGTAGTGATGTATTCCAGTGCATCTGATTTTGCCCAACGTGTAGGTGCAGGGATTTTAGAGCCTCTAGATGATTATTTGAAGAAAGATAACATTGTTGTTAAGGACGAATACAAGATCGATCCTATCGTGAACGGCAAATATTATGCTTTACCTGGTAAAATGATCGAATGGTTCGTTATGCTGAACAAGGACAAGCTGGATGAAGCGAAGCTTCCAGTTCCGACCGAATGGACTTGGAACGATTATGCCGAATACGCGAAGAAAATGACCAAGGGTGAAGGAGCCTCCAAGACATATGGCTCATATTTCCACAACTGGAAAGATTACTCGCTTCTTGCGTTAAATAATGATATGGAAAATCCGTACCTCGTTAAATCAGATGGCTCAGCGAATATCGACAATCCGAAAGTTCGTTACTCTCTTGATCTGCGCAACAAAATGGAAAATGTAGACAAGACTTCTGTACCTTACTTCGAAGTTGTATCTCAAAAAATGAATTACCGCGATGTGTTTTATGCAGGTAAAACAGCTATGCTTGCAACTGGAAACTGGATGGTTGGGGAGCTTTCACTCAACGGTAAATTTAACACCGTATTTGCACCTTATCCCAAATATGACGCCAAAGATACAAACGGTTTAACAGAAATTGGCGCAGACTTCATGGGTATCGCAGCATCCTCCAAGCATAAGCAGGAAGCTTATGATTTTGTGAAGTGGTATACAACGGAAGGTATCACAACACAAGGCTTGTTCTTCTCCGGTTGGAAAAAAGCTGATATTAACCAAAACGTTGATGCCATTCTAAAAAGCGGCAAACCAGAGAATGTTAAGTTTATTGATAAAGAATCATTGTTGAGCACACTGAAGGTGAACAAAGCAACGAAGCTGGTAGTACCTCCAACGTATGCCTTGCAGCAAGAAAAGGAATATATGAATCAAGTGGAGCTGTACTTGGTTGGTAAGCAGGATCTGGATAAAACGATCCAAACGGCAACAACTAAAATAGAAGAAATCAAGAAAAGCAACAAATAAACATTTCTGTAACATTGGAATGGATCAGCTGTGCTGATAACTCAAGCATTCTAATGTTATACTAAAAGAGGAGGCGATAAGCCTCCTCTTTTTCTCATACGAAAGGAAAGGCAGGCGGTTTGTAGTGCCAGATTGGCTTCGTACCTTATCGCTTCGCAATAAACTCATGTTGACGATTCTGATTTGTCTTGTTCTGCCGTCAATCGTTTCATTATATGTATCCAATCTGTTGACGAGAGATGTTGTTCGTTCTCAGGTGACGGAGAACTCTCAAGAAGCCATGAGAATCGTCAACCAGTTTGCAGCGGGACAAATCAAAAATATGGTTTATGTGATGAATTTTGTTCAATTCGATGAGGAATTGCAGCTTTCAATCCTGGAGCTGGGGCGAATCAATGAGTCGACGAGCCAGGGGGATGTTTTGTCTCACAAACAAAAAATTTCTAAAAGGTTGGAAACGGTCATTAACTCACTTGGACATCTGAACGTAACTATACTGCTGCCTAACAGGGAGTACGTCGCGTCTTACTCAACGTTCAGCAAAGATCCGCGGAATATTTTCGATAAAAGCTGGTTTCAGGATATTGATAAGGTATCCGGTTATAATGTGAAGTGGGTTGGGGCGGAACCTAACGATGATATTCAAACATTAAATAAACCTTATGTGCTCACGGCAGCCAAGCCTCTACGCACCAACTCATCCACCTACGGCTATGTTATAGTCAGTTCGGAGATGGATAATTTCCAGCAGTTATTCGATCAATATAAAGCTGATGAAGTCATGGTGATTATCGACCGCCAAGGCCATGTAGTGGTAGATAAGGATTATAGCTCCATCGGGACAACTTTTCCCTACTATGATCAATTGCCGACGAGTAATAGTTTTTCATTCCTGAAGGTAGCGGGGGAAGAATATATCATGCTTAGCGAGCAAATAACCCCGGAGTGGCGGCTTGTGAGTATGAGTCCTTACAAGAAGGCAGCTCAAAAAATTGAATCGTTCCGTCAGACTGATTTTCTGATTCAACTGCTATTTCTGATTGTATTCGTTGGCATTCTTCTTTATATGGTGCGCGCCTTGACGAAACCGATTGCGAAGCTTGTCCAGACCGTCGTCCAAATTGAGTCCGGGCAGCTAAGCGAGCGTTCCAATATAACCGGCGGTGATGAGGTTGGACGGCTCGGCTATGTATTTGACCGGATGATTGGCCGTATTGAACGAATGATTAAAGAAAACCGCCGAGAGCAGGAGTTAAAGCGTAAGGCAGAGCTTGCGATGCTGCAGGCGCAGATCAATCCGCACTTCTTGTTCAATGTACTGAATTCGATCAGGCTGAAAATCATCATGAAGGGCGATGAGGAGAATGCTGAACTGATCAGCTCGTTATCCTCGGTATTGCGGATGACGATCAACCGTAACAATGAGTTCATCATGCTGCATGAGGAAATTGATATTAATGAACACTATGTCCGGTTATTAAACTCCCGCCATGGGGATCGTGTGGTGCTGCGTATTGAGGCTGCTTCCGATACGCTTATGCTCAAAGTACCCAGATTTATACTCCAGCCGCTAATCGAGAATGCTTATATTCATGGATTGAAAAGCAAACCTGGGGAAATTATTATTTCTTCATGCAAGTGTGAGGACGGACGACTACAGGTGGAGATCCGCGACTCAGGCATTGGTATGACTTCGGAGAAACTCTCCGCGCTGCGTGCTCACCTCGAAGCTAAATTGCGGGATCATACAGAAGAGAGCCATAAAGATTTATTATCGGGTATCGGAATTAATAATGTATTTGAACGATTAAAGTTGATTTACGGTGATAGGTTCGACTATGACATCGACAGCATACCAGATCGGGGAACGTGTATCGTGCTGCGTTTTCCCGAGAATGCGGACAAGGGGGAGAACGATGTATTCAATTATGATCGTGGATGATGATTTGCCTGTACTTGAATTTTTGGAGACATCGATCAAATGGAGCGAGCTAGGATTTCGCTTAGCGGGAACTTATGACGATCCTTTAGAAGCACTTGAGGCTGGACGTAAGGACAAGACGGATGTACTGATCAGTGACATTGGTATGCCCGGTCTGAACGGACTTGAATTGATCCGATCCTTGCGAGAGAATCATTCCATGCTGAAGGTCGTAATCTTATCCTGCCATGATGATTTTCAGTATGCCCAAGCAGCTGTGAAGCTATCAGTGAGTGAATATGTGTTAAAGGAAACGATGAATGCACGCCTCATTACTGAGGTGCTCCTACAGTTGAAGGAGCAGTTGGATGTGGAAGCCGGTGTTTTGTCGAAGAGCTTAAAGCTGGAGAGGGAGGTTGAACTGAACCGAAGCGCGTCAAAGCGTCATTTTATCCGGAGTACGGTGAATGAGCCTCTTCTCGATACCGTAGAGTGGAATCGCAAGGCTGAAGAGTTCGGTATTAAGTGGGGAGAACATGCTGTATTGCCGGTTTTCGGTTATGCGAATCAGCTTAAAGAGGCTGTGAATCGATTTCAGTCAAAAGATTTGTTCGTATATACCATCGAAAATATTATGGAGGAGCTTCTAGTCGATCACGTAGAAACGGTGTTTTTTACGTACGATACAGGGGAAATTGTTTTGCTATTTCCTCACTATTCGCAGCTTCATATCAATAACAGTCAGAAGGTAGCTCAGACGCTGAGAGAAATCCAGAGCTGCCTGCTTCAATATACAAAAATTCCCTTCTCATTTCTTACAGGAAATCCGGTGAAAGATGCTCGGTCTCTCAAGGATCAATTGTTCCATATGGTGGATACGAAAAATCCCCGCTTTTACTTGCCGGAATCCTCAGTGATGAAGCTGGAGCATGTGAGAGAAAGCTTCGGGGAAGGCGATCTGCTGCTGGAGCAGTACATGCCGGCACTGGAGGAATTTCGCCGCGCGATATTCGAGGAGCGCAATGAGATGATTGACGACTATGTCTCAAAATGGATGGAATTCATACAATATCATCGATTCCGCCCAATGGAGGTAAAGGAATGGCTGCTGAAAATGATTCTTGATGTACGTCTGCGTCTCAAATCGCTGCAGCACTACAATTCAACGTTCTCCTCGGAGCTGCTGCACCATGATTTACTCGAGTTGTCGTCTGTTCGTGAGCTTGAGCTGTGGCTAAAGGGTTATCTTTGGGAGGCCATTCAATGGGCTGGACAAGTATACCGTGAATCTCATAACCGCGAGATTGTGGAATGCCAGCGTTTTGTTTACAATCATCTGGACAAGAAAATTTCGCTTGAGGACGCGGCAGCTCATCTCCATCTTCATCCGAGTTATTTAAGTCGGCTGTTTAAACGGGAAACAGGGGAGAACTTCGTCGAATACGTAACCCGGATAAAAATGGGAAAAGCGAAGGAACTCCTGGAGATCACCGATAAGTCGATCGAGGAAATTGCCGAAATGCTTGGTTACGACAACAAAAATTATTTTGGCAAACTGTTTAAAGCACACACAGGTACTGTGCCGAACGGTTACCGCGCTGCACACATAAAAAGGTAGCTACTGGATCTGAGTACAACTTCTATGTAGCAACCGTTCACTTTATGCCCGTTAATCTGGTACAATAGGAAGCAATAGTTCAGATTGCCAGGGAGTGGAGTGTACAGAGTGGAAACGAATTCTGATTTATCAACCGAACCTAAAGTGTTAATTGTCGACGGTATGGCCTTATTATTCAGAGCCTTTTATGCAACCTCGTATAGTGGATATATTCGAAAAACAAGCGCAGGACTGCCGACCAATGCGGTCTACGGCTTTATTCAATATTTGTTCGATGCGGTCAAAACGTTCAAGCCTACTCATGTGGTATGTTGTTGGGATTTGGGAGGGACAACGATTCGCGCGGAGCTGTTCGATTCCTATAAAGCCAATCGGAAGGCTCCGCCTGAAGAGCTAATTCCCCAATTCGAGCTGGTGAAGGAAGTTGTCGCAGAAATGGGCATACTCAATCTCGGCGTGCAAGGCTACGAAGCAGATGATTGTATCGGTACAGTAGCCAAGGCGATCAGCGAGGAAGCGCATGTCTATATTTTGACCGGGGACCATGATATGCTGCAGCTGATTTCGGAGCGAATCCATGTCATTATTATGAAAAAAGGCAAGCTGAACTACTTGACCTATGATCTGCAGGTTTTGTGGGAGGAAAAACAGCTGCACCCCTATCAGATTATTGAGTTAAAAAGCTTTATGGGCGATACCAGCGACAATTATCCCGGTGTTCGGGGAATCGGTGAAAAAACCGCTTTAAAATTAGTCCAGGAATATCAAACCGTTGAAGGGGTATTGGATGCTCTGGAATCGCTGCCTAAAGGCGTTCGAACCAAGATCGAGTCTGACAGGGACATGCTGATGCTGTCCAAGGACTTGGCTACGATCCGACTGGATGTGCCGCTAACGTGCAGTCTGGAGCAATGTATTTGGAGTATTCAGAAGGAAGCTACGATTCGCAAATTTGATGAGCTTGAATTTGGTGGTCTGATCAAAATCGTCATCTAGCATCTGGGAGCAGTATCTGGAAGCCCGTACATACTAAATCGGAGAACCAAAAGAAAAAGCTCGCCACTTTAGAGCATGAATCTAAAGGGAGGTGAGCTTTTTTGTGTTTTATTGTGCTTTATAACAGCAACGAAAGTGTCGGGTTATTATTCCTTCACAGGGTTGTGCTTGTCTTTATCATCGCCTTGGTCATCCTTGTGTTCCTTTTCTTTTTTCTCTTCGTGGAATTCGATAGGAGTTTGTCCAGTAATGTAATCCAATGGGGTGTAATCGCTGTTTGGAATTTTTTTACCTTTAATGATTTTCAAAGTAATGATCAGCAGCAGTACGATAATTGGCACAATGAGTGAGAGAACGACATACAGTCCAAAATCCTCCATATCCAAGCTCCTTTGATTGATAGAGTCAATATCATGATGACAACGGGAAAAGTTTTTCCCATAAGACTGGAAAGGCTTCTCCCGCTGTTGTCGGCATATTTTACATATCGAACCAGTGATCATAACAGCGTAACTGAATGTGACTTACTGCACGATCAGATCAAGCTCCTCGTAGCTGCATTCGTGGTTATCAAGCAGATTTTGCCGCAATACCAGATATAATTCCGCTTTTGTAGCATTTTCATAAGGCATAACAAACAGTACACCGACGAACAGCGCAATGCATCCGAGCAAATACCATCCGATAAAAGAAAGATCCAGAACCCACATCTTGAACTTGTGTCCGGCCGTCATCCGGTTACTCAACTCAACCGCACGTTTGTAACCAATATTGGCGTTGTCAGCCAAAATATAAGGTACCATACGATACGCATACGATTTTACGATCCCAGGAATAATGAGCAGCAGGAACCAGAGGAAGTTAAGAAAATCTTTCCATAACATGGATTTTACGATAGCCAAATATTTATTTTTGCGAAAACCATATTCAATATGATTCAAATTATTATCGCCCTGTGCATTCCTTACAAAATACCGTCTGCCACCAACCTCAAGTGAATAACATAAAAAAATTCGAAACGCCATCGCAAACAACATAATCCCAAGAAATATAACGACGAAGATGAGTATGATCAGTAAGGTCTCATTATCCATCAAATCCCTGAATATTTCAGTGAAGCTGTCTCTGCCGCTGCTGGCATTATGACGATTGTACGAGCTGCCGCCGTCAAGGTTCCAGGTATCAGGATCAAGCCCATTAAAGAGATTGGATGGGATACTGCTGCCGCTGCCTCCGTTACCACCTACAAAGCCAATAATTAAACTCACCAAAAAGGCTTTCCAATAGGAGGTTCTTAACACGTCCTTTGCTCTCGTCTTAAGTTCCTTACGCGTCCACATGTGAATCAATCCTTTACAATTTGATAATGTCTTCATCTATATATACCCAACTGCTGCAGTTGATTATGTGCGGAATACACTTTTTTGTCAAGTAATGGATAAGCTCAAAAAATTATGGTTGCATGATCTGTAGAATGGGTTATGATGTCATCATGCATGTAAGGCTGCTGTGCACTTTGCGCAAACTGAAGAGGCCTACTACGCCGAAATTTTACGAAGTCAAGAGCACAAATTTAAGGAGATGGACAACTTGCGCATCGCGGCCTCTATCCGCAAAGTGCTGATCATGAACGCAGCCTCAACGATTATTTTTAACTACATTGGTATTTTTGTAAATCTGTTTATCTGGGAAAAGAATCATAGTATTTTTGACGTTACCTGGTTTAATCTGATTATGTTCATCACGTGGAGTCTCGCTTTTGCAGGGGGATCACGATTGTTAACCAAATATACGACACGAGCGTTGATTCGAACGACAGCGACATGTGGTGCGATCACGTTTATTCTCTTGACCTCGCTAACTCTGGACAACCGTCTGCTGTGGATTACCATTATTGCGATACCAGTCGGTATCATGTGGGGATTGTATGCCGCTTCGCAAAATATTACATTGACCGCTATCGGCAAGGGTGGTAATTTTGAAGATTATTTCTCATATGCGACGATTATAGGACAGACGATCTCGATTGTGAACCCGATCGTATTTGCCTTCATTATCAAATGGATCGGTTACTATGGATCGTTTATTATGATGTTTATATTTATAACGGTGCTAATGGTGGTTTCGTTCTTCATTTCTCCTGTTACCTTGGCGGAGGAAAAGAAGCCATTGTTCCAGCAGATGCGATTCTCGACGGTATTTTCTTATCCGGCTATTCGCTGGATGGTGCCTTCTTGTCTGGCTGCCGGTATATTTTTGCAGTTTCAGGGCTTGTTTGCCTTAATATTTACGTTTTCCGTCTCGAATGACAAGTTGGTCATAGCTCTACTCAATGTCCTCTACGCAGTATCCTCGATCATTGCGATGGTGCTGCACAGAAAGCTAACGGTGAGCAGTGGGATTTGGTTAAAGGTAGGCATGGTGGCGATCTCGGTCGGGTTCTTGATCGCGCTGCTTCAGCATTCGGTATTCCTCGTGATTTCGAATATTTTAACGACAGTGGGACTCTTTTATTTCAGTACGATCTGGAACAGCGGTCAATTCCGAATTATTAGCCGTCATACCTCCATTGAGCAGGCGCGAATTTTATTGTGGCGTGAATGGTTTCTTAATATATCGCGGATCGCGATGCTGGTTCTTATTTTGTTTGTAAAGGATTTACAGGGTCTGACCTTTATCCTGCTGCTTGCTTTTTCACTTGGCTGCGCACTGCTGGTGCCGTTTTTCTCACAAAAGAGTGAGGAAGCCTTGGAAGCTGAATGAGGATTTGGACAAAAATGGTTACAGAGAGCTGTTCCGTAGGGTCCGAGGGGATCTGAGGGACGGCTTTTTGGTATGGCTGACTCAGGTCATTAGAATAGCGTGGATAAATGGTACGTACAAAAGTATAATAGAAATTAAAAGATCACGAACGACAGAGGTGCATGATGAGTAAAAAGCCTTTACCCAAATATATACAGCTAAAGCAGGAAATTATGGGTTGGCTGCGTGCTGCTAAGATTATGCCCAATGAACGGATGCCGACCGAGCACGAAATTGCCGACCAATTCGGCATGAGCAGGCAGACGGTCCGACAGGCGCTGGGTGAGCTGGAGCAGGAAGGCTGGTTGTATCGTGTGCAGGGAAGCGGTACATATGTGGCGCCGGCACCAAAGCCGAAGCGGGAAATTCAAACAATCGGTGTGCTGACGACCTATATTTCCGACTATATATTCCCTTCCATCGTACGAGGAGTAGAAAATGTGCTCCGGTCGAGAGGTTATCGGATGCTGCTTTCCAGCACGGACAACGACAAGGCCAGAGAGCGCGAAAGTCTGCAAATGCTGCTGACCCATCCGCTGGCCGGGATTATCATCGAGCCGACCAAAAGCGCGGAGGGAAACCCGAATCTCGATTTTTATTTATCGTTGGAATACAGAAGCATTCCATTTCTGATGATCAATGAGCGGTACATGGAGATGGACTGTCCTTGTATTAAAATGGATGACGAGGCAGGCGGGTATACAGCGGTAGAGCATTTAATCAAACTCGGACATCGGCGCATTGCCGGATTTTTCAAAATGGACGATCTGCAGGGAGTGAACCGGATGAAAGGCTTCATTCGTGCGCATCATGAATGGAAGGTTCCGCTGCTGCCACACGCAGTGATTCATTATACAACGGAAGAAAAGCAGACGAAGCCCTATGCTGATGCTTTATCCATGCTGAGTCAGGACGATGAGAGGCCGACTGCCTTTGTCTGCTATAACGATGAGCTTGCTGTACAGCTGATTGGCGCGATTCGCGAGGCGGGATTGACCGTTCCCGGAGATGTTTCGGTAGTTGGTTACGATGACTCTACACTCGCTACCGCGATGGAGGTGAAGCTGACAACATTGGCACACCCAAAGCTGGATTTGGGTATACAGGCAGCAGAAACCTTGATTGATATGATTGAGCATAAACAATCGGATACCGCTGATCGTTCGAAGATCTGGAAGCCTGAGCTGATTGTCCGTGAATCGACGAGACCTGTATGAGAGTACGAAGCATATTTAGAAGTTCGGTGAATAATGAGCGGAGTGGCCAAATGATCCAGGAGAAGCGTTCGCGTTCGCTTTTGTTTCCGTAAAGCAACATTCATCTATTACATAATTATCATTGTGAATCATAAAACAGAATTGCCTGAAATATGTGAGCAACCTAAAACTGGTTCTGCTCTTGCGATCCAGTTTTTTTGGCTATTGTACAATTAAAAACAGATTCAGATACAATGCTCATTTCAACAAGAAACATCTCCCAAAAATCTTGATCCGATTACAGATCAGACAATTTACCACTAATATTCCCCCCTAAAAACCGTTGCATAAGCACAATATAATACGTCATGGATACCATTGGACTGGTACCGTTCCTTAATTAATCAAATCTAATATATATATTTATATTAGTTTTTTAATGAAAGGCGGTAATTAATTATGTCTGATGGGCTATCAGGTCTGACAGGTCTCACAGGTCTGACAGGTCAAACAGGTCAAACAGGTCAAACAGGTCAAACAGGTCAGACGGGTCCAACCGGTCCGACAGGTAAACAAGGACCTAAAGGTGTACAAGGGTCCCAAGGCATACAAGGACCTCAGGGTGTTAAAGGGCCTCAAGGCACACAAGGAACTCAAGGCGACCAAGGACCTCATGGCGTTCAAGGCT
>NZ_JAOQIO010000082.1:0-1283 GCF_025567575.1 Paenibacillus baimaensis
TCGCAGGGTGACCAAGGAACTGAAGGCGTTCAAGGACCTCTAGGTGCTCAAGGGCCGCAAGGCGTACAAGGACATCAAGGTGATCAAGGGCCGCAAGGCATACAAGGATCGCAAGGTGTACAAGGCCCTCAAGGTGGACCACAAGGTGACCAAGGACCTCAAGGCGTACAAGGACCTCAAGGTGTTCAAGGACCGCGGGGTGACCAAGGACCGCAAGGTGCTCAAGGGCCGCAAGGCATACAAGGACCTCAAGGTGTTCAAGGACCGCAAGGCATACAAGGACCGCAAGGTGTTCAAGGGCCGCAAGGCACACAAGGACCGCAGGGTGATCAAGGACCGCAAGGCACACAAGGACCTCAAGGTGCTCAAGGGCCGCAAGGCATACAAGGACCTCAAGGTGTTCAAGGACCGCAAGGCACACAAGGACCGCAAGGCGTACAAGGACCTCAAGGTGACCAAGGACCGCAAGGCGTACAAGGACCTCAAGGCGTACAAGGACTGCAAGGTGTTCAAGGGCCGCAAGGCGTACAAGGCTCGCAGGGTGATCAAGGACCTCAAGGCGTACAAGGACCTCAAGGTGATCAAGGACCGCAAGGCATACAAGGACCTCAAGGTGATCAAGGACCGCAAGGTGCCCAAGGGCCGCAAGGCATACAAGGACCGCAAGGTGCCCAAGGGCCGCAAGGCGTACAAGGACCTCAAGGTGACCAAGGACCGCAAGGCGTACAAGGACCTCAAGGCGTACAAGGACTGCAAGGTGTTCAAGGGCCGCAAGGCGTACAAGGCTCGCAGGGTGATCAAGGACCTCAAGGCGTACAAGGACCTCAAGGTGATCAAGGACCGCAAGGCATACAAGGACCGCAAGGTGCACAAGGGCCGCAAGGTGCCCAAGGGCCGCAAGGCATACAAGGACCTCAAGGTGCCCAAGGGCCGCAAGGCATACAAGGACCGCAAGGTGCACAAGGGCCGCAAGGCGTACAAGGACCTCAAGGTGCACAAGGGCCGCAAGGCTTGCAAGGATCGCAGGGTGTACAAGGACCTCAAGGTATTCAGGGCCCGCAGGGTGATCAAGGACCTCAAGGTGCTCAAGGACCGCAGGGTGATCAAGGACCGCAAGGCATACAAGGACCTCAAGGTGCACAAGGGCCGCAAGGTGATCAAGGGCCGCAAGGCACCCAAGGACCGCAAGGCATACAAGGACCTCAAGGTGTTCAAGGACCACAAGGCTTACAAGGACAGCAAGGTGCACAAGGGCCGCAAGGCGTACAAGGACCTCAAGGTGC
>NZ_JAOQIO010000036.1:0-205817 GCF_025567575.1 Paenibacillus baimaensis
TGCATGTATTAGGCACGCCGCCAGCGTTCGTCCTGAGCCAGGATCAAACTCTCCATTAAGGTACAATATCCACCAAGCGCCGAGGCTCTTGATGCTAGTGTACATATTGTAAGCTTGTCTAAAGCTCAAAAATGCAAAACAACTGGCATTCAATTATCATTTGTTCAGTTTTCAAAGAGCTTTCATTACTCAAAAAAATAACTATTAAGTAACTATTATTTTGTCATTTGTTTACCGTGACAAGAATTTATCTTATCAGAAACAACCGACGAATGCAACTTTTTTTTATTACTTATTTTGCATTCCTTTATCGCTTCAATCACACTAGCCTCGCAGCGACAAAAAGTAATGTACCACAAACACCTTACTAAATGCAACTACTTTTTTGAATTTTATTTCTTCACTCTCTGTTGCCGATCACTAATGGTATTCTAGCGCCGAATTCCAGCTATTGCTTATGATGCTGCTTTCGGTAAAAATCATACCTGTGTTGTATAAATAAAGTGCTTTAGATAGGTCAAACCGCAGCACCCTGATAAACTGCACAGATGACTACCTTGATAATGCTTCTTATACAAAGAAACGGAAAAATGTCCTTTCTCACAAGGACTCCCTCCGCTGTCTTTTTACGGTATTCACTATCACAAAAACTAAGCTTCGCCCAGCATTTCTAATAACTCCTGTTCATTATCTATCACACGTATGCCAAGATCCTGAGCCTTGGTCAGCTTGCTGCCTGCGCTTTCTCCGGCGATCACGATATCGGTTTTTTTGGATACACTGCCTGTAATTTTGGCACCCAATGCTTCCAGCTTTTTGCCCATCTCATCGCGTCCCATTATAGAAAGCGTACCAGTCAGTACGATGGTTTTACCAAAAAACGGGTTGTCAGCATTCATAATTACTGGCGCTTCTTCACTTACAGGTGTCACTCCAGCCTGAAGAAGCCGATCGATACTCCGCTGCATAAGGGGGTCGCGGAAGAAGCTAACAATACTATCAGCCATAATACCGCCAATATCGTACAAGGCAACCAGTTCCTCGGGAGTAGCAGCCATCAGTTTGTGCAGGTCTCGATAATGGTCGGCCAGCACACGGGTTGTTGTTTTGCCTGTATTCGGAATTCCGAGTGCATACAGGAAAGACGAGAGATCGCACTGTTTACTTTTTTCAAGTGAGGCAAGCAGGTTTTTGGCTTTCTTATCACCAAATCGCTCCAGCTTGATCAAATCTTCAAAGGTCAGGTCATACAGATCGGCAGGATCCTTGACGTTCAGCTCCGCGTACAGCTGCTCTGCTGTCATGATACTGAAGGTTTCTATGTCCATCGCGTCACGCGAAGCAAAATGCGTAATACGCCCAATCAGCTGCGGACGGCATTCCACACGGTTCAAGCAAAACAAATGAGCTCCCTTCAATTCCAGAACGGAACCACAAGATGGACAGCTGACAGGCGCTACGATCTCTTCCCCATCCATCTCCTCAGTAACCTTGCCCAGCAGCTCAGGGATCACATCATTGGAACGGCGAATAAACACTTGGCTGCCCAAAGCATGCTTAAGTCCCTTGCGTTCTATGTCTCCGACATTATTCAAAGTACAGTTTTGTACGGTGACTCCAGCGATATCAACGGGCTCTACTTTGGCTACAGGAGTTATTTTGCCAGTGCGACCAACCTCCCAGGACACGGACAACAGCGTTGTAATGGCTTCCTCCGCTTCAAACTTGTAGGCGATCGCCCAGCGAGGAAACTTATCGGTATAGCCCAACACTTCGCGTGTGCGGGTATCATTGATTTTGATCACGATTCCGTCGATCAGGAAGTCATAGGTATGGCGCATGGCTGTTATGCTGTCCAGTTCGCCTGCTGCGGCTTCTATAGAATCGAACACCTGTACCAATGGGCTGACCTTGAAGCGATTGTTACGCAAAAATTCAACCATCGCTTCATGGTTCTCAAAGCGGAGTCCATCTGTATAGCCAACCTGGTAAAAATAGGCGTTAAGCTTGCGGCTGTCTGTCACCTTTGGATTCAGGTTGCGCAGAGCACCGGCCGCGGCGTTCCGGGCATTTTTCAATGGTTCTATCGCTGTCTTGTTGTATTCCTCCAGTACGGACAGGTTCATAATCCCTTCGCCCTGAACCTCGATAATTCCGTCACGGTATGGAATTTCTGATGGTATGGAACGAATTGTTTTGACCTGCGCCAGAATCCCCTCACCAATGACGCCATTACCGCGCGTTGAAGCCTGAACCAACTCACCATGATCATAGGTTAAATTCAACGTCAGTCCGTCAAACTTTAACTCCATGACAAAGCTAAGCGGCGGCAGCGGGTCCTCGTCATTCTGATCGTTGTATTCATTGACCAGCTTGGAAGCCCTTGTGTACCAGATCATTAGTTCGTCTTTATTTTGTGCCTTATCCAGACTCCACAAACGCGATTTGTGCCGATGCGGGTCAAAGCCCTTTAATATCTGGTCTCCTACGCGCTGAGTAGGCGAATTGGGCAGGGTAATGCCCGTAGCCTTTTCCATTGCGACCAAACGGTCGTAGAGCAAGTCGTAATCTGCATCACTGATGCTCGGTTGATCCATGGTGTAATAGAGGTGGTTGTGGCTGTAGATTTCTTCAATGAGAGCTTTCATCGTCTCCATAGAATCTGTCATATAAGTAAAACCATCCTTTCAAGGTTCGACTATGTAAAAATCGGCGCCTCATTGTTGCGAAGCGCCTTGATGTAGAAACTTTTATTCATTATGCCTGGTAATTGGTGCAAACTTGGCAAGGAGACGCTTCAAACCCGTAGGTGCAGGAAAAGCAATCTGCAGTTCTGTATCATCACCTGAACCTTTGATCGTCACGACGGTGCCAATTCCCCATTTACCATGTGCTACCTTGTCGCCTGTTTTGTAATCAGTCACCTGAGCACCACTGCCCGCTCCCGTTTGATCACCCGGAATGGCTGAACGAACCGTAACGCCGGAAGAAGGGCTGCCTGTTCCTGTGCGGAAAGTAACGCTTTTACCTGCTCCAGGGGCGGCCGCTCCGCCACCATAACTGCTGCTTGAGGAACCGAAGCCACCGCCAGTACTTCCATAACGACCTTCTTTATTCCCCCAGGAGGGACTGCTTGAACGACCGCCAATTACACCGGCAGGCGCCGCCATTTCCAGCAATTCCTCAGGAATCTCTTTGAGAAAACGTGAGGGTGCATTCATATTGGTACGTCCGAACAATGTACGCATTCTGGCACACGTTAAGAACAGCTCCTGCTCAGCCCGAGTAATGCCCACATAAGCAAGTCTGCGCTCCTCCTCCAGCTCCTCATAATCGTTAGCCGCACGGCTGTGAGGGAAGACCCCTTCTTCCATACCAACAATAAACACAACAGGGAATTCCAGTCCCTTGGCACTGTGCATGGTCATGAGTACGACGGCATTGCCGGAATCGGCTTTTTCCTCCTCAGTTTCGTTCATTGTATCGATGTCGGCAATTAAGGCGAGGTCCGTCAGAAAAGCAATCAGGGTTTTATCTTCATTGCGCTTTTCAAATTCCATGGTTACGGATAAAAACTCATCGATATTTTCCAGCCTTGCGGTGGATTCGATTGTTTTTTCACGCTGCAGCTCGATTCGGTACTGAGTCAGTTCGAGCAGCTTTTCTGTAAGCTCAGTAACAGATAAATAATCAACCATCCGGTGCATGTTATCTATCATTTCGCGAAAATCGGTTAACGCATGTTTGGCTTTGGCACCTATTTCCATGCCATCAATATCCTCCAGCTGTGCAAACAAGGAAATCCCCCGGCGAGCGGCTGCTTCCGTCAATCGTTCTACAGTCGTGTCCCCGATACCGCGCTTGGGCACATTAACAACACGGACAAAGGAAATATCATCATTCGGATTGGAAATTAACCGCAAATAGGCGAGAATATCTTTGATTTCTTTACGATCATAGAACTTGATGCCGCCGATGATCTGATAAGGTATATCGGATTTAATCAGTATTTCCTCAATGACCCGCGATTGTGCATTGGTACGGTATAAAATCGCATGATCCTGATATCTTTTGCCCTTATCCACACGTTTCTTAACTTCACTTGTAATGAAGTAGCCTTCCTCATGCTCAGAATCAGCTTGATAAAAACGGATTAGGGCACCACCGTCCTTGCTCGTCCACAGGTTCTTCGCTTTGCGTCCTGCATTGTTGGCAATCACTTTATTGGCCGCATTCAGTATGTTCGAGGTGGAACGATAATTTTGCTCAAGCAGAATCGTTGTGGCATTCGGATAATCGTTCTCAAAGTTCATAATATTGCTAATATCGGCACCACGCCACCGATAAATCGATTGGTCACTGTCACCTACAACACAAATACGCTTATGCTTGTCCGCCAGCATTAAACAAAGCATATACTGCGCTTTGTTCGTATCCTGATATTCATCCACGTGAATATATTGAAATTTATTTTGATAAAAATCGAGTACATCCGGCTCTTCCTTGAACAGTTGGATCGTTACCATTATCAAATCGTCGAAATCGAGCGAGTTGTTATGCTTAAGCTTTTTTTGATACAGCTTGTATACCTTGGCCACGACACCGTCAAAATAATCGCCGATTGCATTTTCGACCATTTCTGGTGTTTTCAATTCATTTTTGAAAGCTCCCATTGCAGCCTGAACCGCTTTGGGCTCGAACTTTTTGGGATCAAAGTTAAGTTCCTTCATGCATGCTTTAATGACAGACAGTTGGTCGCCGGAATCCAGAATCGTGAAATTGGACGTAAATCCAATTCGGGAAATATCCTTGCGCAGCATCCGCACACACATCGAGTGGAACGTCGATACCCAAATATCACGACCACCAGGACCTACCAGCTTGCTGACGCGATCCTGCATTTCACGGGCCGCTTTGTTCGTAAACGTAAGGGCAAGAATGCTCCATGGAGCCGCCTTGCGAGTTGCAATTAAATAAGCAATCCGGTGCGTCAGCACACGGGTCTTGCCGCTGCCGGCTCCAGCCATTATCAGAAGAGGTCCATCAACCGTCTCAACGGCTTGCTTTTGCGGGGGGTTCAAGGTTTGTATCGAAGCAAAAACATCAATCGTTTCATTCATTTCGTATCTACTCCTTTATTACGGCTAGCTACTGCTGTTAACGGTCTTTAACCGCCTGTACGGTAGCCAGTGCCTGTTCAAATGCATCATACACCGCATTGCCTACAACTATGGTATCCGCAGCCTTAGCGGCCTCACGGGCCCGATCCGGGCCATCAATTCCCCCGCCGTAGAACAACCGTGCATGTTTAATAACCTCACGTGCTTTAGACACAAGCCTCATATCGCCGAACATTCCACTGTACTCCATATATACAATTGGGCACCGGAACAGCTGATCTGCCATTCGCGCATAAGCCTCTACATCTTTGACATCCAAATCAGTGTCGGCTTGTGTGACCTGTGCAGCCGTTGATTCCTTATTCATCATAATGTAGCCTTCCGTCACAACCTGCTTCCAATCCAGCAGTGCACCGTATTCACGCAGAGCCTGATGATGATGCCCAACAATCCAATTCGTATCCCGGGTATTCAGAACAATAGGAATAAAAAATAAATCAAAGCCAGGTACAATCGCTTCCTGAGTGGAAATTTCCAGTACACAAGGCACTTCGTATCTGCGAATTCGCGCCAGTAGATCGACTGTGTTATCAAAGGTAACACCTGAAGAACCGCCAACCAAGATGCCATCTGTTCCGGACAAGCACAAACGATCCAGCTGTTCGTCCGACAGCTCCCGATCCGGGTCCAGCTTGAAAGTATGCTTCCACTGCTTCATATCTACTAGCAAAAGGCCGTGCCCCCTAAGCATTCGTTCTATAATTAGCTGCGCTATCATACTCGATTATGACGCTATAAAAATTAGTCTATGCTACACAACCACAGGTGTCAAATGGCTATTACCGGATCACCAACTGATCCCAGGCCATCCTGAAGACTACTCATGCTGCGATAAAAATTACATTGAGAGGTGAACATGATAGGAAAAGAAATCGAAGCATGTACGCAAAAGAGTAAGCGATAGGTGTGATATACATTTCATTATACAGGAGCGATCATATGTTCTCAACGAAAAAAAGACCCCGCTAGCTCATAGCCGGAGTCCGCCTTGTTATTAAGTAAATTACAATATATATTTGCCGCTCGAATCGTTTGTCCGATTGGCCGTTGACTGCGACGTTGATCCCTGTGAGGAGCTGTCACCTTCCTGATTATCTGTCCAATTAAAGCTATTGCCCCCGCGTGTGGCTTCATGACTCTCAGAGCCTGCAAACTTGGCGCTGGAAGCTCCTGTGACCGAGGAAGCGGTTGAATAAGAAGTCTGGTTCTGCCCGTAGCCAGACCCGCTGCTTTGCGTTGGGTTCATGCCCGAATTGGAACCCATATTCGAGTACCCGGACGAATAACCTTGTCCATAGCTATTTGGACCAGAAGAGTTATTCGCCCCCTGAGATCCGTAAGAACCTTGATTCCCTTGATTGCCCGAATATGCGGAATTGGACGGGTACGAGTAGGCCTGCGTCTGTTGGTAAGGCTGATAGGATTGATAGGCCTGCTGCTCTGCTTGCTGCTGGTATAAGCCAGCCCCAGAAGTATTTGCTTGCTGCAAGGCTTGCTGTACATTGGAGTGCAGCTGCTCAACCTTACTGCTTTGCTGCTGCAGCTGCTGCTGGACTTCTTGCTGCGAGGCCATTTGGACCGATCCATAGCCGTTCATTTGTGAAAGCACACCGAACAGTTGGGTTTGATCCTGCATCGTTTCATTCGCAAGCTTTTGAAAGGTTTGACATAGAACTGGATTGACCGCTTCCAAAGCCGCTGTCGTATACTCGCGCGCGCACCGCTTCAGCTCGGATAATAACAGGTTACCCCAGTCCAGTTCCTCCAGTACATTACCCTGTTGATTTTGTTGACCTTGCTGATTTTGTTGAGCTTGTTGATTAAATGCCTGTTGGTTCCCATAGTTTGATTGATACATTGAGTCTAACACCTCCTATCGGTTTAGTGGGTCAAATTCGTTTGCTGCTGCAGGGCACTCAGCAATTGGTCGGAATGATTGAGGCGGTCTTGAGCGATCTGCATAAATTGCTGCTTCAGCTGCGGCGTAAAAGCTTCAGTAGCTGCTTGTGCAGCCAATTTGGCCAGCAAGTCCTCGTTTTTCAAGCAATCTGTTACGTATAGCAGCTCCTTGGTACTAATCTTTCCAGCCCCGGATTGTTGTTGGTTGTTCTGCTGTTGTGTGTACACAGGCATTCCCTCCTTTCATAGGTTACAAAAGGTAGGTTGTCCAGTATGTGGAAATGTTATGTATGTCTATTTAAAAAGTAGTCACCCCCAGCCACTCCTGTAATCGGTACATCCACTCTTTGATCCACACAGTCTTGTCCTTGAAGGCTTCATAGTCCAATGTATAAAGAGCACCTTCGTTGTTCCACAGGCGATTAAAGTATTGACGAAGCTGAAGTGCCAGCTTGCTGTCTCCGGGAGCGTTAATCCCCAGATTGGTCTCCAAATTCAAATCATCGAGATTACGTTCCGTGAAATTGGCGGAGCCGTTATTGACCACAATTCGATTGGTTTTATCAATAAATAGCAGCTTGGTATGGTACTGCTCGTTCGTGCCATTATACCAACGAATTTGGATTCGATTGTCTGAAGCGTTCAATAGCTCTTGGGCAACAGGTCGATTGGGTACTCCGATTTTATCTCGACCAAAAGCATTCTGGTTCGAGTCCAGGATGAGACGAAGCTCAGCTCCGCGTTTGGATGCTTCAATCATTGCCTTGATTACCTGGCGATCTGCCAAATAAAACATCCCCATCCATACCTGATCACCAGCTCCTGCTTCAGACAACGACTGAATTACATGCTTGTAAATTTTCCCTTCGGTCAACAACTGAACTTCAATGTCACCCACCTCCAGGCCATTAGGCTTGTACTGAGGAAAAGGAATCTCTTTCCCCCCGCTCGAAAAAGTGATTACGGCCTGTTCGCTTGCCAAGGCATCCCCGATGATATCCCCACGAACTAAAAAGGCAGAGTTGGAATTATAGGCACTGGCATCATGGGCGTTGGCTGATGGAACTATGAGTGCTCGTTCCGTAGCAATTATCTTTCGGTGGTTTGCTTTTACGTTGATAAGCTTCAAATAGGAACGCAGCGACATGGAAGGTGCTGTATCCACCATTGGGTTCGGCAGCCAGCCCTTGCCAGTTTGACCAAACCATTGAACGAATGTGCGCCAGACGGCTGAATAGGAAGGGATCGAATCACGCAGCGAATTAACATCACTGATCACGACTTCTATCCCCCCTGCCTTTAATCGCGCCAGCTCTGGAGGCATAGCAGAACCATACATCGTATTGACCTCATCCGTGATAAAAATAATCGGCATCGTAGGATGTCGCTTTTTCTGCTCAAGCAGCTTCTCGGTCATCAAACCGCTAAGAGGCGTATATAAGGTCCCCTCCTTGTAGTAGCTGTTAAATAAAAACATATCGATCACAATAAACTGCTCCGCTTCGTCTATAACCTGGAACACCCTATCAAAAATCATCGTTTCCTGTACGGGCAGCACTGGGTTTTTGTAGGTCAGGTCGTAGAGAAACTCCACATCCTTCACATAATGCACAGGACCTTCCATAGAAAGGCCCGGAGGAAGCGGTTTATGTGTCTGATAAATCATGACGATGGTTAGCCATAGAATGAGTACACAAAGAAGAATAAGATACAATCTTCGTTTATTACGTATTCTCCGGGGTCTTGATGGAACTGGCTCCGAGGAGGCGATGTTCAGATCATGATGAGTAGTTGATTGCTGCTGGCTATTGTCCGCTTCCATCGAGCCTCTCTCCTTCAGTTATGATACTTTTCTAAAATATTGAGCTCCACTGATCAGGAGGGCAGTATTCATACTTACATACCTTTCTAAGCAGCCTTCTGAAACATACGCAAATCCTTGATAACAAAAGCAAGTCCTCTTTCAGTCGGTCTGCCAGACGCATACAAAAAGCAAAGTTTCATTTCCAGAAGAGCGGGTAAATACATAGTGCAACGAGCGTTACAAAGCACAACAAGGTATTCAAATGCAGCGTATTGGATACAGGCTAGGAGACCCTCTAGTAGGAGCCTAAGCAATGAAGTGAACGGGTTTAACCGATTCAGCAACCATAATCCAGGGAGGTAATAATCATGAATAACGAAAAGAAAATTGTTGGTGTTTTCAAGTCGGAGCAGGAAGCTGTGAAAGCGATCGAATCTTTGAAACGTCAAGGCTATACATCGGACGATATTTCAATTATTGCCAGAAATAAGGATGATATTGCTGCTGTAACGGATCAAACCGGAACAAAAGCTCCAGAAGGTCTGGCGACTGGTGCGGCTACTGGAGGTTTGTTAGGCGGTGCTGCTGGCTTGCTCGCAGGTCTTGGATTGCTGGCTATTCCGGGAATCGGACCGATTCTTGCAGCAGGTCCTATAGCAGCTACACTTACAGGTGCAGCAGTGGGAGCAGGAGCAGGGGGACTGGTTGGCGGATTAATCGGTTTGGGTATTCCTGAGGATGAGGCTCGGCAGTATAACAATTATGTCGATGAGGGCAATATCCTCGTGCTGGTCGATTCTGATGCAAATCGTGATAACTATACGTACGACACGTTCCGTGAAAATAATTCATTAAACTCCAATACTTATGATCGATCCATGAATACGACAGGCAATCGATACAATTAACTGTAAGCCTGAGTTACTATCCATAGTTTCAACTCAAAGACTGTACTCATCTATTGGGTACAGTTTTTGAGTTGAGTATGTATACACCGCTTGATCCTGTTTCCAGGAGAGTATTTCTTTAATCGAAAAAGCTTGAGATAAGCAGGAAGAACCCGTATATGGCCCTGATGGGCGATACGGGTTCTATTTAGGTCTCTATTTGGAATCGTCAGGATTCCTTTCACTGATTATTGGGCCGCTTTGGGCTGCTCTGTCGTCGGCTGTCCCTCAGTCTGTGCTGGAGGTGCTGGCGGATTGCCTTTGTCTGCGAGCTCCTGGATGGAAGCCGCTGGAAGGGCGTAAGCCCACTCACTGCCTTCCTTACTGAACCATACGGTGTCCTGCTGCTGCTTGCCGAGATAGACCTCCGTGGTTTCCTTCTTTGCTGCATCAACCAGCTTGACCTCAACACGAAGCTCAGGCGCATCCAGTTTGATCTCTGCCGTACGTTTGGCCGGTTGCTCGGTACTGAGCATCTGCAGCTTGTCGATAACCTGGGTCGCATCTGCAGCCTTCAGCGTCTGTTCACCAAGCTTCCAGTCGGACTCGTACGATTTTTTGTCAGCATCGACTTTGGTCAAGGTCCATTTCTGTCCTTTCCAATCCACAGTCATGGCTCGCAGCTGCTCATAATCAAGTTTAACCGGATTTTTATCCATAAAGTCGATTTGGCTCAGGGTAAGCGGCTGTGTCTTCGTATCACTGAGCTGGAATACCTCCGGTGAGCCGCTGAACATCGCATAATGGAAACCTTGAATGGCTACCGGGTCACCTACACTAAGCATATGGACAGTACCATTTTGCAGCGTGACCTTGAACTGCTGCGCTGGCTTGGCAAGTCCAAATGGCGCCAAATCGGCCGCATTTGCATCTACTGTTTTATCTTTGCTGAGGGAAATGAAAGATTCAACCCAACCATCTGCGCTAAACTTATCGAGTGGCAGAGGGGAAGGCTTCGTCATCGTCCAATTCCCGTCTTTACGCTGCATTTCAATCTCGTTATCACCATTTTTTATTGAATAACTCGCTACTTCGTCCTTATTGATTGTGGCAAGTGCTACCGATGGTTCCGGCTTCTCCTTGAAAAAATCCTTGCTCTGGGCATACCAGAAGCCGCCAATACACAAGATCACAAGTATAAGTGTCGGAATGAGTCGCTTCATCCTTTTCTCCTCCTCAACCAAATCGTTCCGCCAACGACCAGGAAGAGTAACGGGAATGCAAATAAAGTACCGTACAAAATCGTATTCGCCTGACTTCCTGTAATCAGTGCTTGCTGCAGTGCATCACCTTCACGAGGACGAATCGTTACTTGATCCTTCTGCTCCTGCAGCCAGCCTACGCTGTTCAGTGCAAAATCACGATTGCCCTGCTGCTGAAGAACCTCATCAACGAAGAATGAGGAACCACCCAGTACGACAGCCTTAGGCTTTTGCTCCTTCGTTTCAACAACGTATCCCAGATTAAGCGGGCCTTTGATATCTTTATCGTCCTTGGCCGTACGGTTGCTCATGAGCTGAACGATATCGGTTTCCCCATAAGCCGCATCCGTCGTCTTAAGAATCGCCGTAACTGGAAAATCAGCTACAGGTTGGTCCGCATTGATCGATACAGCCAAATTCATCATCGTTAACAAATTGTAATCCTGCAGCTTCTTGGTAATTGCATGGAAGCCATATTCAGGTATGATCGTGAGTGGATCGTACAACTGGCTCTGCTTCGGTTCAATCGCTATCGCATGCTGATCCTTGATTCCGTATTGGGCCAGCAGGCCATCGATATTTTTCCATTGGGTTGCCATATCTTTATTGAAGCCGAGTGCGATATACAACTTGCCCTTGCCCTTCAAGTATTCATTGATAACGCTTGTTTCTTTATCGCTGATATCCGTTGTCGGACCGATAACGAACAGCACCTCGGCGTCGTCAGGAATTTTGCCTTCACGCAGTAAATTCAGATCAGCCAGTTCATAATTCTCGCCTTCCAGTCCAGTCTTCCACAAATTCATTTTATTAAGCGGAATTTCATTGTGACCTGACAAGAAATAAATTTTGCTTTTGGTTTTGGCATTCAAATTAACCAGCGCTTGAGTCAGCTTCTCTTCTCCGCTAAATTTATACTCACCCTGCTGCTGTCCAGGCAGAAACATGTCGGAATAATACAAGACTTTCTTCTGCGTACCGCTTTCCAACACGAGTGTTCCCCCCGGATCAACGTCGTATTGCTTGGCCATTGCCGGCTGCTTTACGATATCGTAATCATCGGAGACGATTTTGGCATTGCGTTTCTTGTATTCCTGAATCAGCTCATCCACCTGGCGTTTGATATACGGATTGGTCTGGTCACTCGTCAAGGTGATGAAATGAACGTCATTATCAAGTGATTTTAACGTTTCCGTCGTTTTATCGGATAGGGTGAACTTTTTGTTTTGCGTTAAATCAACCTGCAAATTTTTCGTGGAGTTGAGAAAAATGGTCAGGATGATGAAAATACCAATTACCGCAAGCGATAATACGACGGCATTCGTACCGCGAATCCACTTATTCACTTAGACTTTCCCCCTTCGAGTTTCGCTTTTGCGAAACTGACTTCGTAAGCATGGACTTCGAGTTTCGCTTTAGCGAAACTAACTTCGTAAGCATGAACTGAATTTTGCATAACAAAATGATGCACATAGAGACTGCTTTTTTACTGATTATCTCCAGCGTTTTCTCTCCAGCACTTGGATGCTGAGCACAATAAATACGATAATCAAGGTAACATAAAACAAAATATCGGCGAAATTCAGTACACCCTTCTGCAAGTTCATACCACGGCCGATTATGGAAAAGAGACCGAGATAGTCCTTAAGCTTACCGCCAAGCAAATCACCTAACCATTCCACCGTCCAAAACATCAACAATATGGCAAAAGCGACAATTCCGGTAACCATCTGATGAGCAGACAAGGAAGAAGCGAACAGTCCTACGGACATCATAGCCGCTCCAATCAGGAACATGCTCAGGTAAGATAGCCAAAATATAGGCTGATCCAGCGTTCCGTAAGCGCTCATAATCCAAGGGTAAATCAGGCAGCCTGCCACAAGCATCAATTGGACAACAGCGGCAGCCAAGTACTTACCGATGACAATTTCAGTGATACTCGCTGGCGATGTCAGCAGCAGCTCATCCGTGCCTTGACGCAGTTCATCTGACATCAGTCTCATGGTCAGCAGCGGAATAATCAGCAGGAAGACGAACGTTACCGTACCAACCACCGGGCGAACATCGACAATATTAGGCGGGTTCAGGAAATTGGCGCTAAAGAAATAGCCTGAAATCAGAAAAAAGAAAGCAAACGCTGCGTACGCTGTTGGTGAGTAAAAGTATAGCTGCAGCTCTTTTTTGCAAATGGCCCCTATTCTACGCATTTGGATTCCCCCTCTTATCCGAAGAAGCAGTGGTACCACTCTTGTTCGCCAGACGGGATGAATTGTTAGCAAGGCTCCCTGATGCAACATCACCTGACGTATTGGGATCAATCGCTTCATTCGTTGTGAGCTTGAGGAAGATATCCTCCAGGCTCAAACTTTCCTTGCGCATCGCAAGGATGGGATACCGCCGCTCCGCCATGCGATAAAAGATCGCTTCGCGAACGTCCACACGATCCGTGGCGGACACGAGTACCCGCACGGTCGGCTCCGCCGCGACCGTGGAAGACAATGCCTGCCCTGCCGCAGGCTCGGCTGGCACAGCTTCCGCGCCCACGCCGTGCTCGGGCGCGTCTGGATTCGGCTGCGGGGCAAGCGCAGCCGAATCGGTTGCTGCCGATCCTGCGGCAGCGAGTACATCCGCCAGCGGCTTCACGCTGGCGATCTGCGGCAGGCTGCGCAGCTCGGCCAATACAGCCTCGCGCGGCCCTTTTACTTCAAGCGAGACCTCAAACGTCTCGCCCATTGATTGCGCCAGCTGATCAGGATGTCCATCCAGTACGATGCGCCCTTGATTGATAATCAACACCCGATTGCATAACGTATTGATCTCGGGCAGAATATGAGTACTCAGCAGCACCGTATGATTCTCACCCAGCTCGCGAATGAGCTGACGAATTTCAATAATCTGTTTGGGATCCAATCCCGAGGTTGGTTCATCCAAAATCAATAAATCGGGATTATGCAGAATCGCTTGTGCCAGTCCCATCCGCTGTTTATAGCCTTTGGACAAGCTGCGCATAATCTGACGCTCCCGTCCCTGTAAGCCAAGACGTTCGATGACCTCACCAATCCGGTGTTTTTGCTGCTTCATTGGAATTCCGCGGAGATCGGCAATAAATTGCAAATACGACTGTACCGACATCTCAGGATACAGCGGTGGCGTTTCCGGCAAATATCCGATCTTCTGCCGGGCTTTCCGCGGATGATCGGACATCGATAAGCCGTCAATCGCAATGGATCCATGGGTCGGATTCAAATAGCCTGTAATCATCCGCATGGTCGTGGTTTTACCCGCCCCGTTTGGTCCCAAAAACCCGACAATTTCACCGCGGCTCATGGAAAAATCGATGCTGTGGACCCCTCTTTGGTTCTCGTACAATTTGCTGACCTGTTTTACCTCAAGCACCTCAAAACCTCCATTCAAAACGAATTATACCTTCTTCAAGCCATGTCCACTTTTCTGTCTGCTTAACCAATGCAACCATAATATACAAGCCCAACAATAAGCCCAGCTTAAACGAATCTGAAAATTCGCTTAAAAAAATGTGTCTAAAGAGTGAACAAAACAACTTTGATCCCTGAAAACAAATAAAAGCTGTGAAATGAGATCCGCTCTACGCAGACCTCATTTCACAGCTTTCTTTAATACTTTATATCCGTTCATTCAGCAGCTTCCTTAAGCCTCTGCAAGATGGTATATTCATCAGGGTATACCATCGCATATTGCGTTAAGCCAACGATTCGGAGCAATCGTTCCAGATATGTAGATAAACCGCACATAAACGTGTAGAGATTACCTATTGCCCGTTCGCGAATAAGCCGCAGCAATACGGCTATCCCTCCGCCAGTGCTGGAGCTAACACGGTAAAAATTCAAAATTAATGCCCGCTTCTCAGTCTCCAAACCTCGTGGGGAATCACGGAACCTTGACAACAATACGTCAAACTGAATCGTCAAATCCCCATTCAGCTCCAATATTATCACTGAACCTGAATATCTGACCTTCATCGATAAAGTTTCCGCTATCGGAAGTACCATCTCGTTCGTTCCCCCTGTCGGATCACTTTGTAAATACATATCGGTAAGGTTAGTTAATTCGTTTCATCTTCCACCACACCTGTGGAGCTTCCCCCATAAACCATTTTACTCATTTCTGAAAAAGGTACCCAACCCAGCTCTTTGCGACATACCTGCTCCCATTTACCATACCAACGTCGAGCTTCAGATTCTCGGCCAGTTGAAATCAAAAACTCGACAAATGCCTGGTATCCTTCTTCTTCTAGTGGCCGGATCTCTATCCATTGACCATAGTAAACTTCCGCAAGTTCACGCTTATCTTGGGTACTATAATACAACGCCATTTTCCGCAAAATACCGACCTGTTTGTCAACTAAAGATTCCCGGTAAACCTCAAGCCAATCTACATAGTGCAGCTCGGGAATCAAATCTCCATACAACTGCTTTGCTTGATTGTAGAAATCGACTGCAAGCTCATAATCCGTTCCCCAGGCCTGATCCCCCATTCGTGTCAGGTTGTGATAATTGACTAAATCGACCTGTCCCAGCAATTGTTTATTAAAGCTGAGTGTCCCATCCTTGATGACAATAGCCGACTCCATCCGCAGCTCTTGTTTCAAGGTTTGCTTAAGCTGATGAATGATTACATACAGTTGATTATTCATTTTATCTGCGTCGACTTGCTGCAGCAGCACTTCCATCGCCCGTTCCTTTGGCGCTGACAGATCGGGCTGTATGAGCAAATAAACAAAAAGCTCCAGCGCCTTTTTTCGCTTCCATTTCACATTTTTAACTTCTATATCGGCATTGATGAATGTCAATGTTCCAAAGCAGCTAATATTCCAGCTTCGGTCTGTATTAGGCTTAGTTACGTTCTGTACCCGCAGCCGCGACTCCCATCTGCGCTCCCACTGCGCTATCCAAGCCGAATAAGAAGAGTTATTGACCAGTTCCAGCCATGCCTGGAGTTTAATATGCAAGCGATCTGCGTCTATGCGGCTTCCCCGCGATTTGGCTTGTAAGTACCGAATACCACATACCTGAAGCTGAATAGGCATATCACTGCTCAAAGCAGTCTCCAGACGATTCAGTTGGTTCCACAAGGTATCATCGATCTCACGCTCAATCAGCAGCTCCGCTTCCATTCTCCGAATCCAATACAATGCAGCGTATTCATACGACAGCTCATCACTTTTCACGGTAGAGAATGCAGTAATCGCTTGCTCCCATTGCTCACGTCGGCTATGTATAAGGCCTTTAATGAATTGTCCCCATGTATACAGCGTTGGATCGAGCCTCGATTTCTGCTCTGCATTTATACCAATTCGCTCCAGTTCCAATTCGCTTACATCAGATATCGGATCCAACAGGCGGTCAGCATATAGCTGCATACAGCACAGGTTCGCACCTGCTTGTATAAAAAGTGCCTCTGCCTCCTTGTACGCAGAGTCTTCGCCCTTTAGTGTATCGATTAAATATGAACCTCGAGCCAGTACATGAAGAACCTTCCCCCCCACGAAAGACTCTTTCCTTTCCCACTCCATATGTAAAAATTTCAGTAATGTCTGGGCATCCTGCCATTCTCCAATCCGTAAACAAACAGCAGCCAACTGCGCCATCGAATCCAACATCATGAGCTGTAAACCCATCCTAGCAAAGCCTTGAACAGCCTGTTTCAATAAAGCATAGGCTTCAGCCAGCTCACCCTTGTATGCACAATGCTCACCTTGAAGCTGCAGCAGCAACGCAGATTTACAGATCCATGTGTTTGGTAGCTGATCGACAAGTTCCAAGCTTACGCTGCCACCATCCATAAGAATCCTTTCCATACTCCAAACCGTTTCCTCATACCGCTGCTCATTTATGAGTTGAGTCATTCTTTGGACTGTCTTAATAAATCATTCACCCTCTTCTCCGCTAATTTCTTAAAACTCTGAATGAACATTTCTACAAACAGGATAGGTTGCTTCCATACCATCACAACCTAATTAAAAAGAATTAAATAGAGCATTACGCGTTTATTTTATCAATGACACTTGAGCTTGCATGGCAGCTACCACTTGTTCGACTTCAACACGGCCCTTCGTAGTCTGCGGTGTTTTTTGCAAATATACTTGTAGTTGTTCGACCGCTTGATCATACTTTTGCTGCTCCCGAAGACATAGCCCCACAAATCGATAGGCTTCAACATAATTGGGGTCACTGCTCAGTGGCTGTAAAACCGCAATCGCCTGCGCATAATCCTTCTTTACATAAAGCAGCTGCCCTTTTTTGAATAGCAGATCTTGAAATGCAGGATTTTGTTGAAGCCCTAACTCAATAATCGTCAACGCCTCATCCGGTTTATTTTGCAGCATCAAAATTCCGGCTTTGTTGTTATACGCTTCTGTGGTACCGGGTGTCTTTTGAATAGTTTGATCATATTGGGCCAACGCCTCCTCCAGCTTGTTTTGCTGCCGGGCAATGTTGCCAAGTGCAAAATGGTATTTACCTTCCCCCGGTTCCTTGACGATTCCTTTCATTAACAACGGTCTGGCCTCTTCCAGCTTGCCTTCTTTGATCAGCTTCGTTGCCTGCACATATTCCTGACTCGTACTTTCCACCTGCTTCGGAAAAAGAATCGGATATATATACCAGATCGCCGCTGCTAGAATGATGCCGATTAGACCCAGGACCCATTTGTTTTCTTTCATCTCCAACCTCCAATCGACAATATCTTCCTTTATTTTCGCCGCAAACAGAAAAAGAGTCAACCCGAAGGTTGACTCTTTTTTGAGGTGCATCTAATCCTGATACACATAGAATGTAACGGTGTTATATGACGAGCCATTTGCTTTGTTCTTCAATCCATTAATTTCCAGCTTATATTCGCCCGGACTTCTTGTAGCGCTGTACTTAAATGCTGCATATGTCGTATCAATAACTGTGTAGGTTGCAGTTACAGCCGTTCCATTACTTGTAAATGTAGCACCGCTAAAATCAAGCGTTGTCGACAAGTTTTCGCTAAATCCTACAATTAAGTAATCCGCAGCGTTACCTGCTGCAATATGAAGAGCATCAGCGGAAGTACCATTCGCTCCTGGTTTTCCGTAGACCACACCGGAAACAGTAGCAGTAGTGTTGTAAGTTAGATAAGTTACCGTAGTTACTGAATTTGAAGCTTTAACAGTAACTTGGAATTCTTTAGTGCCAGAATTACTGCCGCTGCTAACAGTAGCTGTTAATGTTACTACTGTGTCAGCTGCTTGCCGCACTACAACACCTGTGTTGCTAACCACAGCCGTGTTCGAGGAAGACCATGTAATGGTTGTTCCATTTGCTGCGTCTGTTGTTGCGAGAGTAAGGTTTTGTGTAACCGAAGTAGCTGAATCACCATTTGCATAATCAATAGCTAGCGCATTGATACTTGCAGCCACAGCTGTTTCTGAATTTCCAATAGCTTTAACAAGAACAGTGAAAGCTTTAGTTGCAGTAATCGAACCCTTACTAATTGTCGCCGTCAAAGTTACAGATGTGTCAGCTGTCGGACGCGTAATAGTACCGTCGTTGCCAACTACAGCCGTGTTCGAAGATGACCATGTAACGGTTGTTCCATTAACACCTGTTGTTGGCAAGTTAAGATTGCTTTTAACGGATGTAGCTGAATCACCATTTGCATAACCAATTGCCAATGCGTCTTTAGTTGCATTTACATCAGCATTATCAGGTGATACTTCAACCTTACCGCCACCCACACTGATGATTATAGAGATAGCCGCAACTTTATCTGTATCACCAGTCAATATGATCGTGATAGTTACTGTAAATGCTACAATATTGACAGTTGAAGACACATTCAAGGCAAAGCTTGGTACTGTGGAACTTGCGGATACCTTAGAAATAGTTCCCGCGCCATCCAACGATACCTTGATATTTGCTGTAACTACCAAAGATTTTAATGTAGAGCCTGTCTGCGTTTTTACATTCGTGTTTGCACCCAGGTTCAATGCTGCCACGGAAGTGCTGCCACCGCCAGTTGTTGGAGCATTTACATTAATAGTTACATTAACTGCCAGACTAGTCACGTAGACGGCATCTGTAATCGTACCTCTAAGTTGAACTTCTTTGCCTGCAGCTCCCGCTCCGATATTGATATTACCAAAGCTACCTTTAGTTGCTTCAATAATGGCACCGGAACCTACATAAGTGCTAGCTATTACTGTAGTTCCCTCTGTTACAACACGAACCAATGCTGTTTGGGACGCGTTAGTATCAATTTTCAATTCTACTACAATAACAATATTAACTAATTTAATAGAATTAGGGCTACCCGAAGCAACAACGATATTGTCCGCTTCAATGTTTCTGAGCGTAATTTCGCCTGTCTCACCAGGATCAAGCGTCAAAGTCCCTTTAACTATGGTCTTGGAACCATCAGCAGGACCATAAGTATCACTTGCAGTTAATCTGATATTTTTATACGTAATACCGCCGTTTGCGAGCAACTGCTTATCTGCTACTGAATTATTGGAGCTACCACTGCTGCTGCTTCCGCTTCCGCCAGTTGCTGCACCAGTTACCGTAATGCCTGTGTCTTTGCCTAAGTAGCTAAGCTTGTACACAGTTCCGCCTGTTTGCACGCTAGTTGTTAAAACAACTACCGTTGTGCTTCCGGATTTCAACTCTGCTTTGGTGACTGTCAAGCTGTTATCAAATGTGAAATCGGATGCAGACACTGTACCTACTGCTTGATTGAAGGTCACTTCTACTGTTGTATTGTTCGTTACGACAGCGGAGCTAACAGCTAATGTTCCAACAGCAAGCGCTTTTGCCTTAGTGATAATAGTGTCCTTATTGTTCTTGAACTCATAGGCCAGACGAGCAACCGCTTGTCTTTCCGAGTTGTCTTTAGGACTGAATTTGACAGAGCCTGCTCCATCATCAATCCCTTGCAAGAAGCCTACTTTGAAAGCAAGCGATACATGAGCTTTAGCCCAATCGGAAATGGTATTCAGATCGGATACCTTGGCATCAACAGCTACCTTGGTTGCTGTTTCCTCAAGACCTAGAGCGCGTATAAAGAATACAGCCAGCTCTTCTCTTGTTACTTTAGCATCAGGAGCAAATGTTGTAGCTGAATTACCTTGTGTAATATTGGATTGAACCAAAGCTCCGACAAAACCTCTGTACCAGCTGTTTTTGTCTACGTCTGTGAAGGCAGCCGCTTGGTCCGGATTTTCTTTCAATCCAAGGGACAACACGAGGATTTTGGCCAATTCGGCACGGGTAATCGATTTACGGGGTTGAAAGCTTCCATCCTCGTAACCACTGATTATCCCACTATCGACCAAGCTTTGAATTTCCTTTTGCGCGTAGGAATCCGCGATGTCCTTCAATGGCACTGCTGCAGCGCCCCAAGCTAATGCAGGCAATAGCAAACTGAACAACAGCGTGAACACAAGAACAGAGCTGATCTTACTGCGTGCTTCTTTCAAAAACATTGTTTCTCCTCCTCTTATTCTTTTGTCAATGAACATGGATCATCCAGTAAATGTGTAGCCTCCGAACAGAAAAGGGTTTACACATATTTACATGAATATATACATTATCTGTATCATACAATATCGGACCTTACAAAATTCTTACAAAAAGCAACAAAAAAGCAGTCAGGACCTGATACAAAGGACCTAAACTGCTTCATATTCAACGAAATTTGATTATTTATTATTTAAAAGCTGTCCTCTTGTGACACCCAGTTGATTGGTTGCCTTCAATGTTTTCCATACTTGAGTCCCACTGATTTCGCCGCTCAACGCACGCTCGTACAAGGAAATAACCTCTTGGACCTTATCCCCTGTCTCCTCTAAAAACTCAATACGGAAGGAGGAGATACCCAGATCCATGAAGTTCCGTACATATTCAGCTCCAGATTGATCTACCGCATTATACACCGTATTCCGACAGCCTTCGTCAACTCGTACCGGATGTGACATGCCGACACGATCCTGAAGTGAAATACTGTGGTCCTCGCAAGGACGTCCGCAGTTCGTATAATCCGTTCCTTCGCTGAGGAATGTACAATATACACAATGCTCAGTATGGAACATCGGCATATGCTGGTGAATGACGACCTCCAGCTTCGAGGTATCTGCAGCATGCAGCAGATCGACCATTTGCTGAATATTCAAATCATAAGATGGTGTAACTTTATTCAAACCAGCTTCAAGAAACAGCGCCGCTGTTTTATGATTGGAGACATTCAGGGAAAAATCTCCGATTAGCTCAGGATGCTGCTCATTCGGCTGTTCGAGCCGCTGCTTTAAATAGAAATAAACAGCTCCTGTATTGCGAACCAGAATCGCATCCGGCTTCAGCTTCGAAATATTACGGAAATATCCGGTTTCCCCCGGCATATGAATGCGCGGAGTAGCAAGAGCAATACGCTTACCTGCGCGACGAGCTGCTTCTACTGCTGCGGGAAATTGCTTAATAAACTCGAAATCGGCGATCACCATATCGACATTGGTAGCAAGCGCCGCCTCAACCTGCTCCAGACTGCGGCATAAAGCGGTCATACGTACCTGCGGAGCGGCGGTAGCAAGTTGCTTCTGCGGAGCAGCTTGCGCAGGAACGTCTGCATAAGCATCGACACTGCGCTTCACGTATGCCCGCGGACGCTGACGTTCAGTCTCCAGCAGCTCTACAGCACTGCGGCGCATGCTGTTAAGCTCGCGCATCGGTACGATGAGTTCCCCTTCCAGCTGCACATCAAGTTCTCCGAGCTCTAGAATCGTGCCGCCCAATCGACCCAACTGCTCTGCGAATAACGCTTCATCCATCGGACGCTTTTGTGCTTGTACCAGCGGTAGCTCCGACTCTACGTAGGCAGTATGCCCGGTTCGCGTATCGGTCCACCAGCTGCGAAGCGGTTCGCCCAGCGTTCCAGTTACTTTAATATTCACCGGAAAAGTACGGTAAGGCCGATCATTTTCGAATGATTGGCGCAGCCTTTTGTCCAGATGCGGATCATTCGTTTTCCATATCCGGTCCCCCACATGCAGGCGCTTCAAATCAACATCGTTGCGTCCGGCAATAATTTCGATCAATCCACCTGCCGCTTCACCCTCCAGCTTCACACCTCTACGGCGGATGTCGTATACACGACCGCCTTCTTCTTTTTTGGTCGGATCCCCCGCGTCAAAGCAGATGCCATCACCGCGTTTAACAGGAGCTTCAAGCTCACAGACCACGCCATCACGCAAAATTTGCTTCACACGACCCAGATAAATACCACGGCTTTTCGGATAGGTGCCTTCTACAAGCTGCTTGTTATTTGTACCCTTTAGAAATCCGTACGTAAACCCGCGGGAAAAGCTTTGCTCCAATTCACGCAGCTCCTCCTTGCTCGGTCTTACATCGCCACCGTCAAAATAGCGGTCGATCGCTAGCCGATACTTGCTAACTACGTTTGCCACATATTCAGGGCTTTTTAAACGGCCTTCGATTTTAAAGGAAGTCACACCCGCTTCGATCAGCTCGGGAACCAGCTCAAGCGCTGCCAAGTCCTTTGGTGACAGCAAATAGGCGATATCGCCCATCGGCTTTTGCACTCCATCTACCATCAAATCATACGGTAAACGGCAAGCCTGCGCACATTCTCCACGATTGGCTGAACGGCCTCCCCACATTTCCGAGGTCAGGCACTGTCCCGAATACGATACGCATAAAGCGCCATGCACGAACACTTCCATCGGCAGCTTTGCCTGATCACCGATTTGCTTGATCTGCTTAAGGTTGTTTTCACGCCCCAATACGACCCGTTCGATATCCCATGGCTTCGTAAACTCGACAGCCTCTGGCGAGGTGATCGTCATTTGCGTCGAACCGTGAATAGGGAAATCCGGTGAAATCTCGCGGATCATCTTCACGAGACCAAGGTCCTGGACGATAACCGCATCTACTCCCGCCTCGATACAGGCTTCAATCAGCTTTTGCGCTTCTCTCAACTCTTCTTCAAATACCAATATATTAAATGTCAAAAATCCCTTCACCCCATACAAATGAAGAAAGGACATAATATCCGGCAAATCATCCATTAAAAAATTGTTCGCTCTTGCCCGCGCATTGAATTTCTCCACACCGAAAAATACAGCATCAGCCCCATTGGCTACTGCTGCCCGTAAACAATCCCAGTCTCCGGCGGGTGCCAGTAATTCAATATCCGATCGTTTAATTGTTGTCATGCTTATATGCCTCCGAATGTTGTTCCATTTGCACGTACTTGTAAACTGAGTACCCGCAGTGATCTTTCTAATATGAACGTGCTCCCATATGCAAACAGCTCAATACGAGCTTCTATATATACAGTGTAACAGAATTGTCAAGTCTAAAGCCACTGGAATTGCCTTCAAAAAAGGCAAAATTCATATAAAAATGTTGTGAAATTAGTCTTTTGTTCAACTTTGACGTCTCTTCGCCCAAGTCTCTCATAAGTTAACAAAGGTCTGCATCCATGATATACTATTTGAGTAGTTTAACCGAGTGAAAATTGAGGGGTTTTTTTGAAGTTAACCAAAGTCCGGATTACAGGTGCCGCTGTCGGTCTCCTGATAATCCTTATCGCGTTTGTATGGCTTTTTGTTTCCAATAAGGATTTGTCGATTCACATGGTCTATGTCACAAAGGGCGACAGCTTCGATACCGCGGCATTCGGACAGCTGAACCAGTCATTAGTTGCCAATTTACAGCTGGAACGACAGCCCCTTGAGAAGCTAAGCTTACGGCAGTTAAAAGCTTTTCATACTGTATATGTAGATCCTTCTCTACATGGAGCTTTATCCGTACAGCAGGTCGATATGCTGCAAAGCTATGTATCCCAAGGCGGACATTTGTTCCTTGAAAATGGGTTGGCATCCGATTTTCCATTAGATTTTATTGGTGCCAAACAATTGGTCGGACTCGCTCCACCAGATAAGATGAAGGCAAGTACACAGCCTCAAGAGGCGGGCTGGTCATCCTTCCAGTATCCCGAGGTCGAGCTGAATTTGCAGGCTATCCAGCAGTTATTCCGTCAGTTTACTGATAATTACCTGCAGCATGACGGGTTGGCTGATCTAGGTCGTTTTTCATGGGGACAAGGCCTGCTCGTATCTACGGCTGAACCGATCGTTACACTGAACGATACGACGTTGTTTGCTTTGAACCGCTATGGACACGGAACGGTATTTGTCAGCAGCGCCCTGCTGCCTAATCGTTATTATATTACGGGCTATGATTTGGCTGGCGGTATGGACGCAGCGTTGGGTTTTACCAAGCTTGCCGAGACGAGGAACAACAATAGTAAGCCTGCCCTTGGCGCCTTATATTTTGATCGCAGCCAGCTGCCCTTGGCGCCTTACTTTCATTTTACCTTCTCTACAGGCAGTGCGCTGCTTCGCAGCGAATATGCAGCATTTGTGTCCAAGGAGACTTTTGGCTATAGTGTGAAAAAAGTGCTTGGTCCTTACGGCCGACCCGCGATGGCCCATCAAAATCATTTTGAGGCGATTGAAGCTATTCGGGATGGTGAAGGCATTCAATGGGCGGAACTATTGAAGAAGTATAAACAGCTTCCGTCGTTTTCACTCGTTCGCTCCTCTTTCCATTGGGGGCTGTGGCAGGAATCGGTAGCCGTTCACTTGAATACGGGCACGAATGAAAAGCCTGTTTTTGTTGGTGAAACAGTGAATTCATTTTATTCCAGTGGCACTCGTCTCATAAGCGATGGGCGTCCCATTCAGCTGGCACGTGATCCCAACTATCACTCACTGGGAGATGCCTTCCAGGAACCGTATCGTGCCTACCCGGCCCTGGCGGATCTTAATGGCAATGGGCTGCCAGAGCTGATTGTCGGGTCATCTGACGGATCGGTCTATGTCTACCCTAACTTAGGCTCACAGCCTGAAGCTTATGCCGGGCAGGTGCTGCCGGAAAGCACGGGCGCAGGTGAAGTGCGTAAGGGCACAAGCATCGCGGCGCCAGATGCCTTCGGGAAGCGGGAGCCGCTTCGGCTGCTGAATGGGCAGCCGCTGCAGACCGGGTCCAACGCAAGTGTAACCGCGTATGACCTGAATGCCGACGGTAGGCCGGATTTGATCCTCGGCCTTTCGGACGGCACGCTTGCCGTCGCCTATGGCGCAGCCGGCGGTGCGTTTACACCGCCTGCCCCGCTGCTTGCGGGCGGGCAGGTCATTCGTGCCGCAGCACCTGTGGCTGCGGCTATCGGTGACACCACCGGCGACGGCGTTCCTGACCTCATTGTCGGGGATGCCGCAGGCGGTGTAATGCTCTATCGCGGCCATCGCGAAGCGGGCCGCGAGGGCGCCGCAGGCGCAGGCGGCGTCAACTCCGGCGCAGCCAGGCAGCCTCTTGCCTTTGAACCGGGCAGCCTGCTGTTCAGGCTGCCTGCTGCTTACGCCGCGCCATCGCTGCGCGATGTCAATGGCGATGGCCGACTCGAGCTTGTAGTCGGCAGCTCGGAAGGCGATCTGCGTGTGTATACGCAGCAAGCAAACGGTCAATGGCAGGCTGACGGCGTGCTGGAAGGCTCTACGCTGAACCAGCTCGGAAATCATGCGCTCGTCGGAGGGCATAATTCCGTGCCGCTATGGTATGATCTGAATCACGACGGCAAAGATGATCTGATCGTCGGACAGCTCGAATTCGGGATGCCAACAACGGTGGATGATCCCAAGTTCCCTTACGCTGAGCAGCTGCAGGCTTTTATTCAATATAGTAAGGATCATTATCTCGAACTGTATCCGCATCTATTTGTCCATAATTTCACAAGCGATGCGCAGGAAAAAGAGGAGCTCGCACTGCATCGGCAAGCCTTTGATCGACTCGGAATTCCCTGGAAGATGCCGGGAACCAACCAGCATACTTGGCGGATCAATAACCCTGATCCTACACAGACGCTGCGCAACGAGCGGGATGCCGGAATATGGTTTAACTTCGGCTTTAGACCTGCCAACATCCCTAATGAGCCGCGGCTGGGCGTGCAGTACAATTGGGGAATGCCTTTCTTGATGACAGATTCCACATCCGGTCTGCCAAGCCAGCCACCTATGCTGCTGAGCACACCTGCACCTGTACTTCGTCTTGATCCGCAGTATACGACGGAGGATTTGTTCGATTCCTATATTGCCCAGGATATGCCAATTGATTATTTCGAGCATATCGAATATCATTTTCCAAGCCGAGTGGGCGAGCTGCTCGAATTTGTGAAATTTTTGGATCAGATTCGCAATCAGCACAGCTACAATTTTATGTCGGAGACGCAAATGGCGCGCTCAGTACTCAATACCTTGACAACACAGGTAACCGTTTATCGTCCTTGGAGTGAAGTCGTTTTCGATCGAATCAAGCATATGTTCGGTATGCGTACAGAACCTATGATTCGCATCAAACCGCTAACGCAAGGCGTGCCTGAACAAGCGGCTGAATACAAAGGAACACTTGGCGTTTCCATTGAGCGTGGTCAAGCCTATGCAGATCGTCCATTGTCAACAGAATCGGATATTTTCGATTGGCGCAATGATAAGCTGTATGTAGGTGTTCCGTTAACTACACTCGTTCGCTTTGAGAATTCGAAGCCATCTAGTGACAATACCGTCCCTATTGCTGACTTTTCATTATCGACTTCCAGTCCGCATTTATTGCGCAGCAATGTGCCGTATACTCTGCACAAGGCACCGAATGAGTGGAAGCTTGAGCTTCAATCGGACGGTATGCAGCAAATACAGCTGAGAAGCGCAGTTCCCCTGAATATCGTAGGAGATCAGCTTCAGGTCGTGCAGCAGGATGGTAGCGATCTGTATACCGTAACCCATTTTGGCGCAGCAACGACGATCCTTATTCATTATTAATCGGTACCTGCCGCCTTTATACTTAGCTTTCAGAACTGCCCAAACAAGGAGGAAACCCACATGCAAGACCTGCTTTCCCAGTTAGAATCGCATATCCGCAATCGCTACGAAATAGAAGCGGATGACGATGAGTTTACCCCAGATGTCCATCTTTTCGATTACGGTTATGTGGACTCCATCGGCGCAACGGCGTTGATTGCTCATATCGAGCAAACGTATGGCATTCAGGTGACGAATCAGGACCTGATGCTGTATTCTATGAATACCGTGCGTGAAATCGCCGACTTCATCCAAAAAAAGACTGTGAGGTAATGACCTATGGAATGCGTCGTTTCCCTCGAAGGGTTGGCATTAAGCCAGCATGGCCAGCTGAAATACGCGGCCGCCTTCATCGACGAGCAAATTCGCGATATCCGGCTTGAAAATAATCATATTCATATTGTCCACGAATCACCCAAAGGCAATGCTGCGATTGAATCACAAGTACGCCGCTTGATCGAACGTTTTTCACATGGTGATTTTGGCTTCAAAGAAAATATTTTGTTCGAGCAAAAGGTGAACACTCCCTATGAAGGCGATATTATTGCCGAGCTCGTAGACCGCAAAATCATCAAGGTTCTGGAGGAAGGCCTGTTCATTTTCCGTGAACCGTTTTCCAGTCTGATGCGCTTTTTTGACTATTCGTTCGTCACTAAGGTCGGCAATCGCTTCGAAGGCATCAAGGAAGAATCCTACCCGGCCGTTATTCATTGCGAAACACTGAATAAAACGAACCATTTTACATCGTTTCCCGAGCATATCCATTTCTTGACACACCTGCGTGAGGACTTGGACATTATTGAAGCTTTTTCACAATCCATTCGTGAGTCCGGTGGCTGGAAGCCAGATGCTCCGCTCGATATGAATACTACGATGCCGTCACCAAAGTTCACGATGAACCCTTCGACCTGCTATCACTGTTATGAGGGCTTGCAAAATGAAACGCTGGAGGGCGACGGTCTTATCGTTTCCGCTATTTCCAAATGTCATCGCTTCGAGTCTCGTAACCACAGCGATTTTGGACGTTTGCTGGATTTCAGCATGCGCGAAATTATTTTTGTCGGCAAACCTGAGTTTGTTAAGGAAAACCGCCTGCGCGCTATCGAGTATATGAAAGAATTAGCTGTCGAGTGGAATGTTGACTGTATGCTTGAAATTGCCAATGATCCTTTTTTCACCAATGATTTTCAAACAAAGGCTTCATTTCAACGCAATCAGGAGATGAAATATGAGCTGCGTCTGACGATACCCCACATTAAAAAATCGATTGCCTGCGGATCAATTAATTTCCACAGCAACACGTTCGGTAATGCCTTTCAAATTAAAATGGGTAAACGTCCCGCTGTTACCGGCTGTGTAGGCTTCGGTATTGAACGCTGGACTTTTGCTTTCCTGGCACAGTTTGGGTTGGATGAAGCCGATTGGCCGGCAACGTTCCGCGAACAGTATCACGCTTGGCAGCAAAAATCTCTGTAGATTCTCACTCGTTATGCATTCATGATGCACGAGCTCTCTGACGTAATCTTTAATCACTAACTAACGTACTATAAATTCTTTATCACTAAACAAAGATGTGGGTTCCTTATGAAACTGATCGCCTTTTTCCGTAAAAACAGCTTCGTGCTGCTGCTGCTCGCCGCTTTCGTGCTATCGGACGTTTTGATCTCGATCTGGGACCCGATGGTCACCTCGCGGCGCTTTTACAAAAATGATTTTACCAAAACCTTATATCATCACGGCTGGCTAGACCACGGTCCGGTTTTCTTCGGAAATTCTTCTGTCACAGGTGCCTATATCGAAGAGCAATCCAAATCGGGGCTCATTGAGCTGGGATTGTCCTACGGGAAGCTAACCGACCTGCAGGCGCTGCTGGAGCGGCAGCTTTTTCATGTCGAGGATCAGCTTGTGATAGCCATTGACGTACATACGATGATCGACAGTCTGGAAACGGACCCGACCTATCAGTGGTTCAAGCCCTGGTACCAGCCCTATGTGTATACTTATCGCGACTATTTTCGGGATTCCGGCAGTGAAGCCGTTCGGCAGCTGTATGAGGGAACACTGGAGCTGAACCGCTCCAAGCTGTTCGCTTACGTGCCTCGTTGGATTGATAAGGAGCTTTATTATGGCAAAAAAGCCGATGATGAGCTGAAGACCAAATGGGATGATTACGAGCGCCGCTTCGGCTGGATGTCACAGCCTGACTACAAAGATAATTTACAGGCACTCGATTCTATTTTGCGATATGCCGATGATCACAAGCTGCCTGTACGTGTGATTTGGATGCCCTGGAATCCGGCCTATCCGGTTCCCAAATATATGGCAGGCTTACAAACCACAGTGAATCAAAAGCTCGCTCAGCATCAGGTTCCTGTGCTGGATCTGCTAAGTACCTACAAGCCTGCGCAGTTTCATGATCTCGTCCATTTGAGCCGTGAAGTCGGGGCTCCCGTATTCACCAAGGAGGTTGACGCATGGCTCCAATCCCTCGCAAAATCGTCGAAGTAATTGTGTATACGGCGATGCTCATTATTGTTCTGATCTATTTTACAGGTAAAGGATTGTTTATATACGAGGGGTTCTGAGCCTCTTCAAGGCTCGGCCATCTTTCATTCAAGGGAGTCAGGTTATGTGGTATTTGAACATGAACGCAGTCATGGCCATGTGTGGAATGATTCTCATTCTGGCGCTTACCCGCTGGTGGCCCCACAATAAACGCATATTACTGCTGGCGTTCAACCTCAGCTTCCTGCTGGTGTTCAGCAAGAAGCTTTTTGTCTTTTACATCATCTATACGATTGTGAATTATATCGCATTTCGATTCTTGTGTCAGACCACCTCCTGGCGCAGAGGCTGGTTCATTACTCTGATCACACTGAACATAGCTGGCGTTTGCGGAATGCGTATGTACGGAATGCAAATATTTGAAAACCCGTTGTTCGATACGGTGATGCTGCTTGGTTTGATCTACAACGTGCTGAAGGTTATCGATGCGCATTATTTTGCTTATTTTATCGGTAAAGATGCTCGTGCCGGGCTGATTGATTACGCTAACTATATTCTTTTCGTGCCGACCTTTACTTCAGGGCCTATTCTTAAATTCCGTGATTTTATGGCGGATACGAAGCAGCCCTACAAGCTGACTTCATCGCAGGTTGAAGACAATGTCAAACGAATTATTATAGGGTTATTCAAAAAAATCGTAATCGTCACCTGGATGACCGACGTATTCAACCATATGCAGCAGGGTGAGCTCCATACGCATCAATCACTATTTCTGATGGTCTGGTTCTACGCGCTCATTTTTTTCGATTTCTCAGGTTATTCCGATATTGCCATCGGCTTTGGTCGCTTAATGGGCTATAATATTCCGGAAAATTTCAAAAAACCGTTCCAGTCGCCGACCTTGACTCAATTTTGGCGCAATTGGCATGCAACACTAGGGGATTGGTTTCGCGAGCATATTTTCATGTTTTTTTCACGTCAAGCTCCAAGCAAAATGACAGCAGCAGGCTTGTCCATCCTCATTATGGTGCTGATCGGTCTCTGGCATGGCTTTAGCTGGCTCTACTTTTTCTACGGGCTTTATCACGGAATCGTAATCGCATTGGAAAATTTGCTTGGCAAATCGACAGTCAATAAGAAAAAGGTATCACGCACCTATTTTCTCGCCCGCTGCGCGCTCACCCAAGCCATTGTAACCTTCTCCGTCATTATCTACAGTGGTAACACCGAAACCGTATGGAAAATTTACCGCGGACTGTTTAATTGGCCTTTTTAACTGAATGCGAATAAAACTGACAGTCCGCTTGCTTGTTTTCAACCGGAAGAAATCCTTGATCCGGCTGTACTCCATTCTTTTCAAGTACCCAGAGTCTCTATCCGGTTATCCCGGATAAGAGACTCTTTTCATGAGACGCTGAGCTCGACCTTCTGCAAGCTGTGGGTACTCCATTTAGATAGAAAGAGTGAACCGGCTACGTTATCATGGGTTTGAGTTTACCATCACCTGAATGCCTGAAGGAGGATCACTGATTACTTTTTCAGCTTGGTACGCGATACCTTTGCTCTGGCACCGCCTGCGTCCCGTTTCTTCATACTACGGCTGCTAACTGTACATACTTCATCTTTGACAGTGCAGGATACAAAATGATGTGGAACTGGAACACAATGATGCCGATTGATAACTTCAACAGGATGAATAACCGGTACCGGTTGTGGATAGTAAAAATTGCGGATCACCTGCGTTGGATCTGTAAAAACCGGGTCAGCCGGCGGACATTGGAAATTGTTATTGTAAGCCAAATGGATCATCTCCTTCTCTGTGAATGGTACAGTATATGTGGGTCTTTCATTCGCGCTTGTTCATTCGCCTAGTAAGAAAGTAAATGTATACCCATTGCAGATATGAATGTCCTCATCTTGCACTTTGAGTTAACAAGCAAACAATGTTATAATTTGCTATAGTGCGTACACGCGTACATTTCTTATTTTTCCGGAGGTGTCTTATGAAGTTAGGCGTATTTGCCGTATTATTTGCCCAGAAATCTCTTGAAGAAACCCTCGATTACATTGCTGCTAAAGGCTTGGAAGCGATTGAAATTGGTACAGGTGGCTACCCGGGAAATGCTCATTGCAATCCGGAAGTATTATTGGCTGATGAAGGCAAGCTAAAAGCTTTTAAAAAGGCAGTAGAATCCCGCGGGCTCACTATTAGCGCACTTAGCTGCCATGGTAATCCACTTCACCCGCAGCATCCTATTGCATCAGATCATCATAATACGATCCTCAAAACGATAGAGCTGGCTGAAAAGCTGGAGGTTCCTGTCGTCAATACATTCTCTGGCTGCCCGGGCGATCATGAAGGTGCCAAATACCCGAACTGGCCGGTAGCACCATGGCCGAATGATTATCAGGAAATTCTGGACTGGCAGTGGACGAACAAAGTTATTCCTTACTGGACTGAAACTGGTAAATTCGCTTCTGACCGCAATGTAAAAATCGGTCTTGAGCTGCATGGTGGTTTCTCTGTACATACACCAGCTACGCTGTTGCGTCTTCGTGAAGCTGCAGGTGACGTTATCGGTGCTAACCTCGATCCAAGTCATATGTGGTGGCAGGGAATTGATCCAGTACAAGCGGTGCAAATATTAGGCCGCGCCAACGCTATCCATCATTTTCATGCTAAGGATACGACTATTGATCCGATTAATGTTAATAAGCATGGTGTTACCGACATGCAATCCTACACCTTGATGCTGGATCGCGCATGGCAGTTCCGTACTGTCGGCTACGGTCACGACTTGAAAACATGGGCTGATATCATCAGCGCTCTTCGTCTTGTGGGCTATGACTATGTGGTTAGTATTGAGCACGAGGATGGCTTGATGTCTGTAGACGAAGGCTTTACCAAAGCCGTACAAAACCTGCAGCAAATTTTGATTAAAGATCCCGTTGGTGAGATGTGGTGGGTATAATCACAGTGTAAGGCTCTGCTTTGACAGAGGGCTTGACTGATGATTATTGAAGGATATGTGTTTTGAAAAGCTGAGGGCTCATGTTCCTCGGCTTTTTCAAGTCATATCTGAATATGCAGTCGTGCCATAGATTGGTTTAACTGGTAGACATACAAAAAGCCCTTGGACTCGGGTCCAAGGGCTTCTCTTCGTTATAGGGTAAGATTCATAGTACGTGAAGCCTGTGCTGCAATACCTAGAGTTTACCCATCCAGCTCATAACCATTACAGCATCCATCACTAAAAAAACGACCAAGCTAATTCCACCGAACCCGATGGCAAAAATATTTTTTTTAGGAGATGCCAGTAAACGTACAACACCAATAGCGATTACAATCGTGAACAAGATCACGAATACGTCAAACCCGTTAAAAGTTGATGCGGCTTGCGCTGCTTTTGCTGCCTCTTCGGCCAAAAACATCGAGAGACCTCCTCATGGTTACAAAATTGCTTATATTCTATCTTAGCTTGACTAGCTGCGAAGTGCAAGTGATTTGCTGAAGTGTAACAACTTTGTCAACATTTCTTGCCTTTGCGTCGATGCTTTTTCAAAAACAACTGTGTATCTATACAGTGTCCATTGCTTCTAACATTTATAACTCCTGATGTGATAAAACGTTAAGCCAACTGCTCTATATATTCAGCGGATCTCGCTTTATCTCGCTCCAGAATGGGCTTGAGATACTTCCCTGTATAGGAGCCTTTTACTTTGACGACCTCCTCAGGTGTTCCCGTAGCCACAATCGTACCGCCTTTGCTGCCGCCCTCGGGACCGAGATCAATCATATAATCCGCTGTCTTGATGACATCCAGATTGTGCTCGATGACAAGAACACTATCCCCATTATCTACCAGCTTGTGCAGCACCTTAAGCAATCGATCAATATCGTGAATATGCAATCCTGTTGTTGGCTCATCGAGAATATAGATCGTTTTGCCTGTGCTTCTGCGATACAGCTCAGCTGCAAGCTTCACACGCTGCGCCTCTCCACCCGACAAGGTTGTCGCTGGTTGTCCCAGGTCCATATAACCGAGACCTACCTCAAGAAGTGTATGCAGCTTACGATGAATCCGAGGCACATTTTTGAAAAATTCGCATGAATCCTCGATCGTCATACCCAGCACATCGGAAATGCTTTTACCTTTGTAATGAATTTCTAATGTTTCCCGGTTGTACCGTTTGCCTTTGCAAATCTCACAAGGAACGTACACATCCGGTAAGAAATGCATCTCGATCTTGATGATTCCGTCCCCGCTGCAGGCTTCACAGCGTCCACCCTTCACATTAAAGCTGAAGCGCCCTTTCTTGTAGCCGCGAACTTTAGCCTCATTCGTAGTAGCAAACAAATCGCGTATATCGTCAAATACCCCTGTATAGGTGGCTGGATTGGAGCGTGGTGTTCGTCCAATTGGCGATTGGTCGATCTCGATCACCTTGTCCACGTGCTCAAGTCCGATAAATTCTTTATGCTCACCTGGGCGTACCTTGGCTCTATTTAATTCCTTGGCTAAGGTTTTGTACAAGATTTCATTAATTAAAGTACTTTTGCCTGATCCGGAGACACCCGTTACACAGGTGAACACACCTAACGGCAGCTTAACGTTCACATTACGCAGGTTATTTTCCTTAGCTCCCTTGATTTCCAGCCATTTCCCATTCGGTTCCCGTCGGGAGGCAGCAATCGGGATAAATTTCTTGCCGCTTAAATATTGGCCTGTTAGCGAATGGGGATCATCCATAATCTCCTGTGGTGTTCCCTGGGACACAACCATTCCGCCATGCACACCAGCGCCAGGACCGATATCGATAATGTAGTCAGCTGCCATCATCGTGTCTTCATCATGTTCTACTACGATCAGGGTGTTTCCGAGATCGCGCATATGCTCAAGCGTCTGTATTAACCGCTCATTATCACGCTGATGCAGACCGATGCTGGGCTCATCCAAAATGTAGAGTACGCCCATCAGGCTAGACCCGATCTGTGTTGCTAATCGAATCCGCTGCGCCTCTCCACCGGAAAGGGTTCCCGCTGCGCGATGCATTGTGAGGTAATCCAGCCCTACATTAACAAGAAAGCCTAGGCGTGCCTTGATTTCTTTGAGAATCAATTGGGCGATCTGCATCTCTCTGTCCGTCAACGACAAGGAATCAAACCATACCGCTGAGTCACCGATGGACAAGGATGTGACATAAGCAATATTTTTCTCATTGATGGTGACAGCCAGCGATTCAGCCTTCAAGCGCTGACCTTTACATTTGCCGCACGGCTTCGAGCTCATATAGCTCTCGATATGCTCACGAATGCCTTCCGAGAACGTATCCCGATAACGACGCTCCAGATTATGAATAATTCCCTCGAACGGAACCATCGCTTCTTTCCTGAGACCCATATCATTCTCGTAACGGAACCGTACCTTCTCACCGCCTGTACCCAGCAGCAGCTTCTTCATCTGCTCGGGGGTTAAGTCGGCCACAGGAGTCGTCCGTGATATCCCGTAATGCTCACATACGGCTGCCAGGAACTGCGGATAATAGTTCGATGTACTGCCCGCCCAGGCTTCAAAAGCTCCCTGCTCGATCGATAGCTGTGGGTTCGGTACGAGCAGATCTGGATCTATAACCATTTTACTGCCTAATCCATCGCAATCGGGACATGCTCCGAAAGGACTGTTGAAGGAAAACATTCTGGGAGCCAGCTCTTCAATGCTGAATCCGCATACCGGACATGCCAAGTTTTGGCTGAACAACAGCTCTTCCTGATCGATAATATCAACGAGAACTCTGCCCTCACCGAGCTTAAGAGCCGTTTCCAACGAATCGGCCAACCGACTCTGCACATCGTCCTTAACGACGATACGGTCAACGACCACTTCGATATTGTGCTTTTTATTTTTATCGAGCTCGATCTTCTCGGACAAATCCATCGTTTCGCCATTCACGCGCACGCGCACAAAGCCCTGCTTGTGAATATCAGCCAACAGCTTGGTGTGCTCGCCCTTGCGACCCGAGATGATCGGAGCCAATATCTGCAGACGTGTTCTCTCGGGATATTCCATAATCCGGTCTACCATCTGCTCAATGGTCTGGGAGGTAATCTCGATCTTATGATCGGGACAATGCGGACGCCCGATACGAGCGAACAACAAACGAAGATAATCGTAAATCTCGGTGACCGTTCCGACGGTAGAACGCGGGTTACGGCTTGTCGTTTTCTGGTCAATGGAAATCGCCGGAGACAGTCCCTCAATGGAATCCACATCCGGTTTGTCCATTTGCCCTAAAAATTGCCGCGCATAAGCAGACAACGACTCTACATAACGGCGCTGCCCTTCAGCATAAATGGTATCAAAAGCAAGCGACGATTTGCCTGATCCGCTTAAGCCTGTAAGTACAACAAAACGATCCCGTGGAATCGTAACATCTATATTTTTTAAATTATGCGCTCGCGCGCCCTTGATCACAATATTGTCTCTGATCACGTGCATAACACCATCCTTTTGATTTCAACGGATTGTCAAGCGTCTGCCATCTTATCCATTATAAACGATTCAGCCGATTACTCCTATCCACTACAAATCGGCTTTTAATTCCATGACGGCATCACGAAGCTCAGCCGCTCGTTCAAATTGCAGGTTTTTGGCGGCATCCTTCATTTCCTTTTCCAATCGTTCAATCAAGGACATTTTATCCTTTTTGGACATCTTGGCGCCCTTGATATCAGTCAAATAGTCAGCCTTTTGCTCGGCAACCTTGACGGCCTCGATCACATCACGGACTTTTTTCTGAATCGTTTGTGGTGTTATGCCGTGCTGTTCGTTGTGGGCGAGCTGAATTTCACGACGGCGGCTCGTTTCTCCCATAGCTTTAGCCATCGAATCGGTAATTTTATCCCCATACATGATGACACGTCCGTTGGAGTTCCGGGCCGCCCGGCCAATCGTTTGAATCAACGAACGCTCAGAACGCAGGAAACCTTCCTTATCGGCATCCAGAATGGCAACAAGCGATACTTCCGGCAAATCAAGACCTTCCCTCAGCAGGTTAATACCGACGAGAACATGAAACACGCCCAACCGCAGGTCCCGTAAAATTTGCATTCGCTCCAATGTTTTGATATCGGAATGCAGATAACGCACTTTAATGCCGATTTCCTTGAAATAATCAGTCAAGTCCTCCGACATTTTCTTCGTTAACGTGGTAACAAGCACACGCTCATCCCTGCGGATACGGTCATTGATTTCTCCCAGCAGGTCATCAATCTGACCCTTGGTCTTCCGCACTTCTATAATCGGATCAATCAAACCGGTAGGTCTAATAATCTGCTCCACCATGACCGGACAATGCTCCAATTCATACGGTCCCGGAGTAGCCGATATAAACACAGCCTGGGTGACCTTATTCTCAAATTCCTCAAAACGCAGCGGCCGGTTATCCATCGCTGACGGCAGCCGGAAGCCATGCTCCACAAGCACTTCCTTCCGTGCACGGTCGCCGTTGTACATCCCGCGAATCTGCGGCAGCGTCACATGAGATTCATCGACCATGATCAGCATATCATCCGGAAAGTAGTCGAACAGCGTATAAGGTGTTGCACCTGACTCACGAAAGGTTAACGGTCCCGAGTAGTTCTCGATCCCTGAGCAAAAACCCATTTCCTGCATCATCTCGATATCGTAGCGAGTCCGCTGCTCCAGCCGCTGAGCTTCAAGCAGCTTGCCTTTGGCATTGAGCTCCGCCAGTCGTTCCTCCAGCTCCCGTTCGATATTGACAAGGGCCCGTTTCATCGTATCCTCATGGGTTACGAAGTGGGAAGCCGGGAAGATCGCGATATGGTCCCTCTCACCCAAGATTTCCCCCGTTAATACATCAATTTCTGTAATACGTTCAATCTCATCCCCGAACAGCTCCACCCGAACCGCATGCTCACTATGGGAAGCCGGGAAGATTTCCACAACATCACCGCGAACACGAAACGTGCCGCGCACAAAATTCATATCGTTACGCTGATACTGGATGTCGATTAAACGATGCAGCAGCTCGTTGCGGGAGCGCTCCATGCCTACTCGCAGCGAAAGAACCAAATTGCGGTATTCAACTGGTGAACCCAAACCGTAAATACACGATACGCTGGCAACGACTATCACATCACGCCGTTCAAATAAGGAACTGGTCGCGGAGTGCCGCAGCTTGTCGATTTCTTCGTTAATACTGGAGTCTTTTTCAATAAAAGTATCTGAAGAAGCAATATAAGCCTCTGGTTGGTAGTAGTCATAGTAGCTGACAAAATAAGAAACTGCGTTGTTAGGAAAAAATTCTTTCAGCTCACTGCATAGCTGAGCGGCGAGCGTTTTATTATGAGCAATCAACAGCGTTGGCCGATTGAGCTTGGCAATGACTTGGGCTGCCGTGAACGTTTTACCTGTACCTGTCGCACCGAGCAGCGTTTGATGCTTTTGTCCGGATTGGATACTTTGCAGCAGCTGTTCTATAGCTCGCGGCTGATCTCCCTGAGGCGTATAATCCGAAATCAATTCAAAGGGTTTGTTGCTCATCGTCACTTCGTTCATTCCATCACCGTCCATCGAATGATCAATTTTTCTAAACTTTTGACCGCTTGCTTCCGATAAATAATATGCAACTCTCGACGAAGTCTTACATCCATCGACAATGAGCTGCATAGGAATACCTGTTCCCATGTATTATACCTTTTTTCATCTTTTGTTGCAAACTGAGAATGCTTCCAACTTTAACAAGTTGACCCTGGAGGCAAGACATAATTGATCCATAGAAGGCCAGCATTTTACTCATTGTAAGGGTGGTAGGAAAAGTGGATTTAACAACGATTTTAGGTCTTGTTATCGGTTTGGGTGCTTTGATAGGGGGATATATGTGGGATGGTGGTCATCTCGATGCGCTTATCGTCCCCAGCGCCATGCTCATCATTTTTGGAGGTACGGCGGGAGCCGTTGCTATCAGCTTTCCGATGTCACGTTTGAAAGAAATTCCGAAGGCGCTTGGCATGGCTTTCAAGGAAAAAAAACGTGATCCCAACCTGATTATTGAAGAGCTTGTTGATATGGCTACTGTGGCCAGACGGGAAGGTGTTCTCGCGCTGGAGCAGCGGGCTCAGGAAAACCCGAACGATTTTTTGCGTGATGGACTGATGATGGTTGTTGATGGTACCGATCCTGAATTAACCAGACAAATCCTGGAGCTGGAAATGGACGCCCTGGAGCATCATCATGAGGGCTGGGCCAAAATCTTTGAAACTGCGGGTGGATATGCACCAGCTATGGGGATTATCGGAACCGTTATGGGTTTGATTCATGTCTTGGGCAACCTTTCTGATCCAGGCACATTAGGACCTGCCATCGCAGTAGCGTTTACCGCTACTTTGTACGGGGTTTCCTCAGCCAACGTGATATATCTCCCACTCGCCACTAAGATCAAGATTCGCAGTAAGGAACAAATTTCCGAAATGGAATTGATGCTGGAAGGCATACTGGCTCTGCAAGCCGGTGAAAATCCACAATTGATCAAGAAAAAGCTGAAATCGTTCCAGCATCAGAGCCATAAGAAAGCTGAAGGCGCAGGTGATCCAGGTGGCGAGGAATAAGAAGAAGCATCCTGAACATGAAAATCATGAACGATGGTTAATCACATATGCGGACTTGATTACACTGCTCTTAATCTTCTTTGTGATCATGTATGCGATGAGTAAAATCGATACTGATAAATACTCCGTGCTTGCCCAATCCCTGAATTTCCAATACACCAAAGCGGAGTCGGTGATGCCTGGCGGTGATGGAGTACTTGGTCGTGTCAATGTATCCAAGGCGGACGAAGGCAATAAGAACCAGAGTGCCGACAAGGATAAGAAGGATAAAGAAGATAAGGAACAAAAAGAGCTTCGTGAAAAACAGCTTCAGGATCTGATGGAAAAAATACAGCAATACATACAGCAGCAAAACCTGCAATCCCAAGTATTTGTCGCTAATACACCGAGAGGCATTACCGTAACCTTGAACGATCTGTTTGTATTTGACTTGGGTAAAGCCGATTTGAAGAAAGAAGCTTATCCGATTCTGAATCAATTAACGAGTTTATTCCCTACCTTGGACTCAACCATCAGTATCGAGGGACATACGGATGATCTGCCGTTAGCTACCGGATCGCTGTTCAAGGATAACTGGAGACTTTCTTCCGAGCGTTCGCTTTCTGTACTACGCTATTTTACAGATACGATGGGTCTGGATTCCAAAAAATTTATGTCCAGTGCGTTTGCGGATACGCATCCGGTTGTCAATAATGATTCCCCTGAGAATCGTTCAAAAAACCGCCGGGTTGAAATCATTGTATTGCGTGAGCCTACAAAGCCTTAACACCATCCGTTGAGTGTATCAGTTAATCTGCCTTCAATCCATAATCATGAGCCATCCTGCATGGCCATGGTTCAAATCAGAGCTTGTACGTTGTATAGCCAGCTCTCAGTATGGATAGTAAAAAAAGCTATCGGAATTAATTTCCGGTAGCTTTTTTGTTCCTTGTGGAACAATTTTTATTTTATATGTTCTACATAATCGAATGAATCTTTAAAAAGGAGCCCTATTTGTTCCCATCATTTGCTTATCGTACCCGGGAGCTTTCTACGTAAATATCTCCAAAAATGTACCGACTTCTCCTCTACGTAGTAAGGTGCATCCTGATCGGGAACGAGAAGAATACCCAACTGATGATGCTCTCCAGAGAACATAGGTCTCTTCAAAAATTTACTCTCTCCAGCCAGGTTCAGTACCTCAAGCTTGCAAAAGGCAGAATTCAACTGCATCGCATGGTGCAATTCATGTTTGGACCTAATCGGCAGGCCGTTGACTTTATGGATAATCTCACCTGCTTGTATACCCATCTCATCCCCAGCACTTCCAGGCAAGACTCCCAATATTTTTAATCCGCGTGGATCTTCCACAAAATACGGCTTTCGATTCGATTCGTCCCAACGGCTGTACATTCTTAATCCTTCGTGAAGCAATATGCAGCCCAGACATGCAATCAATGTCGCAACAGGCCCTAAGTAAGCGAGAGCCGCCAGCACCAGCACCGCACCAGCATACATGAACAACAGATTAGAGCTGAGCTTGGCTTTCTCTTCCGGCAGCCGGGATAGCGTGATATCAGCAAACCCGATCATCATCGGAAAACCGATAATTGTCCAGCCTCCGCTCCATAGTCCTGCACCCAGCAGTGGTGTCCAGGGCAGCAATGTGCCCCCACCTTGAAAAGGGACCACTAGGAATAACACAACCGGCCAAAATCCCTGCAGCTGATAGCCTCCGACGATTTTCCCGCGTTTGCTTTCGTAGAACATAGGTGTCCCTGTACGAGCCCCCCTCATGCGAACCAGTACGGCTTCCACTACGTGCAAGATCGCAATCAATGCCAGTAAGGAGGGCATATTTAATGCAAGCAAAGGCTCCGTCAACCAAGATAGACCGGTTACTGTATGTAGGATGGGGATGAATATCCATATCGATTGCAGGATGCCGATAAGCCCAATCGCGTAAGCCCAGCATAAAAATCGCACCCGAATAAAGAGCAGCAGCAGAGCGATAACCCATAATATAAGTACAGCCTCGACTTGTATCGTTGCGCCAATGAACGCCATCACAATAGAAGCTGCAATACCCCCGATCAAGCCCCACAGCAGCGTCTGCCACGTTTGCGACAGTATCGAATGCAGCTTGGTATGAAACAATTTACGCTCCAGACTTATTTGTCTGCGGTATTGTAAAATGACAAAACATATACCCACATAATAAAAAGGATTGATCAGTAATTGAAGCAGGGCCTGCAGCCCTTTAAGTGCGATCTCCATAAACACGTTCATGTGGAAAGCTCCCTCTGCAACAATAAAATAGGAAGGCGGACGTATCCACCCTCCTCACTATGATTCGACGCAGAGCAGGCCGATTCCTGCCCACCTCTTTATATAAACCTTACGCACTCCACGGATCAAGATTCCTGCTGCTGTTACATTTGAACTATTATTTGGTCATAATGGACTGCAAATGCTGCGTTGCTGCCTTGAGCTGCAGATCATTTTTGGGATCTTTAATTTCTGCCAAAATCATCTTCTCCAGACGTGTCGCTGTTTCGGTATCGACTTCACCGGTAATCGGTAGATTTTGCATCCGCTGAAATGCTTTGACCGCCAGAGCTGTTTTTTCACTAAAATAGCCATCCGCACGTTCCGGATTCAAGCCAAGTCCCTTTAGCATCGTTTGCAGATTTTTAACATCTTCACTGCTCGTATCCTGCACCAGGGTTGCTTTTTTCGTTAACGGAGCTACTTTAAAATAAGCTGGTTGATCAATGGCAATATCAGGCGCGATCCCTTTTTTGTGAATCCAGGTACCGCTTGGTGTCAGCCATTTATACACAGTCATTTTGATATTGCTGCCATCGCCCATCTCTTTTTCAAACGTAACCTGCACCGTGCCTTTACCGTATGTGGTTTCCCCTATCAGCTTGCTGCCGGAGGAATCATGCAGGGCTCCCGCCAATATTTCCGATGCGCTAGCACTGCCTTTATTGATCAGTACCGTCACGGGATAATTTTTACCTGTGCCCTGGGAGGTGGTGTCCTCCTGCTCACCCTTGCGGTTCTCAATCTTCACAATGGGTTTCCCCTTAGGTACAAACGGCTCGACAATTTCAACAACTGCCGATAACAGACCACCCGGGTCGTTCCGAACATCAATAACCAAGCCCTTCATCCCTTTGGCTTCAAGACCTGCTAACTCATCCTTGAACCTTTTGGATGTATTGCTGGAAAACTGACGAATTTCAATTTTACCAATATTGTTCGGAAGCATCTCCGCATACACCGTTTCAACGTCGATATCATCCCGCACAACCGTCATTTGAATCGGGTCGGAAGAGCCAGAACGCACAATTTCCAGCTTGGCCTGTGTGCCCTTGGGTCCGCGGATTTTCATAATCGCCTGATTCAGCGTTAAGCCATCCAGCTTCTCTCCATTGACCGACAAAATGACATCATTGGCATGCAATCCCGCCTTTTCCGCTGGTGAGCCCTTGATTGGAGAAACGATCGTCACCTTGCCTTCCTCGGAGGATACCTCTGCGCCAATTCCCTGAAAGGAGGAAGTGATGCTCTCATCGAATTGCTTGGCTTCCTTTTGATCCATATAGACAGTGAAAGGGTCCTCCAACGAGGAAAGCATGCCATTGATCGCACCCGTCATGACCTTATCATGATCGACCTGGGACAAGAATTTGCCTTCAATCAGCTGATAGGTAGTTGACAGCTTATTCATGTCTTTCGTGCTTAGTCCGGACGTCACCGTGGAGCCTACAGCCCCGCCCTTCAACCCTGCCGCCAATGTCGAAGGGTTCACGATCATGAGCGTCATGATGCTGCTGGCGAACATGGCCAACAAAACAAATAATATAACCGTACGTCCCTTGAAGTTCATACTTTTAAATACACCGCCTTTATGACTACCTTTATTGGACTCGTCTTTGTAGTGTATGACAAGCCTCTAGAAATTATTAACAGCGGTTTAGCGAAGATATGGCTTAGGATCTACAGGATCCTCGTTAATACGAACCTCAAAGTGAAGATGATTGCCCGTTGATTCCCCGGTTGACCCCACCTCAGCTACCTTTTGGCCTCGTTTGACGTTATCTCCCTTCTCCACAACCGTCCCCCCGTTACGGATATGTCCATACAACGTCCAATAACCATTTCCATGATCTATAATAACCGTATTTCCGTATCCGCTCCACCAGGAAGCGACAATCACGACACCATCACCAGCAGCCAAAATGCTCGTTCCATTGGGAGCTCCGAGGTCGATGCCCTTATGCATCGTTTTTTTCCCATTAAACGGATCGGAGCGATAGCCAAAATCTGAGGTCATTGTAGCCACTTTTGCTAATGGATAAGCAAATTTACCTCCTGTGAATGGTGCTGCCGGAGCAGGAGTAGTGCTGTTGCCAGGGGTGGCGCTATTGCCTGCCTTTGCTTTGGCTTTAGCCGCCGCGGCTGCCGCAGCAGCCTCAGCATCTTTGCGCTTCGCTTCAGCGAGCGCCGACTGCTTGCGTGCCTCTTCAACCAGTTTTTTTTCCGAGTCTTCACTAATATCCTCGAGCGTATGTTTCTCTTCCTTTTCCTTTTGCGAGAGGCTGGCGATCATGACTTGCTTTTCTTTCTCTTTATTATCCAGATCGGATTTGTGAACAGCCTGCTGGGTATACAAATCCCCAACCTGACTCAGCTCCTGTTTAATCTGCTTTTCTTTGCCCTCTTTCTCCGTTCTGTCCTTGCGATTGTCCTCCAATATATGCTTATCTTGATTTACTATAGCATTTAAAGCGTTCAAACGATCCAGAAAATCACCGAAGCTCGTAGAGCTCAGCAGCACATCCGCATACGAAACCACACCGTTCATATACATCAATCGAAGACGCGACTTCAACAGCTTGTCCCGAGAATCAATACGCTCCTCAACCTCTTCCAGCTCTTTGCCGTTAACAGCCAGCTTTTCCTTGCCCGCACTAATCTGATTATTCAGATCGTTCAGCTTCAGATTGGCCGTCACGATCTCGGCTAACAGCGTATTCAGATCCTTAGTGACAGCCTGCTTCTCCTGCGCGATTTTATCAATTGCAGATTTTGACTCGGCGGCCTTTTTCTGATTATCAGAAAGACCTTTTCTTAGCTGGTTAAGCTCCTGCTCAATTCGCTGAGTAGCAGAGCTAGCTGCCCCTGCAAGCTGTGGCACGATTAACGTACTGACCAATCCTGCTGATATGATGAAAGTTAACACATTTTTCTTCAAACTGCGGTTCCCCCCATAATTAGACTAGACTGGTATGGACGTTAAGTGATTACTAGCAACCGGTTTAGACCCGTAAAAATTTGCGAACGGACAACGTACTTCCCCAAATGCCTATTAAGATTCCAATCCCCAACAATAAGCATGACATCGTCATGTAGATCTGTTGAAATGGCAGCAATTTAATCATCAATAAATTTAAATCCAATTGGGTGGACTCCATCATTTGCCAATAGCCGTACAGCAGGACACCAACCGGTATGACTGAACCTACCACGCCAAGCAATGCGCCCTCTATGAAAAATGGCCAGCGAATAAACGAATTCGTCGCTCCCACCAGCTTCATAATAGCAATTTCACGCCGCCGCGCGATAATCGTCAGCTTAATCGTATTCGCGATCAGGAACATCGCCGTGAGCGCCAGTCCTGCAACCATAGCAAGACCTACATAACGGACAATTTTCGTGACCTTGAACATCGTTTCTACCGTTCCTTGCCCGTAGCTGACACGATATATCGGTTTAGTCGGCTTTTTATTATTGATTTCCGTAATCATTTGGGCAACACTCGCCACCTCGCGCGGTGCCAGAACCTCGACAGTAAACGAATCGTTCAGCGGATTGTTCTCACCCTCAAAGCCTTCCAGCAGTTGTTTACCGCTTTCACCAAGCTTTTCGCGTAAATATACAATGCCTTCTTCTTTAGAAACAAATTTCACCTTGTCGACCTGAGGAATCGCGCTAATTTCATTTTGCAGAGGCTGTATTTGATCTTTAGGAATTTCCACATCCAGATACACACGAATTTCAACCTGTGATTCGATTTGCTCTGCCAAATAGTTGACATTCAAGGTCAGCAGCAAAAAGACACCGAGAATAAACAACGAAATCGAAATCGAACTGATCGAAGCAAATGACATCCAGCCATTGCGGATCACATTTTTACCGCCCTCGCGAATATGGCGGAACCCTGTGCTAATCCTCATAGCCGTATTCACCCCTGACCTGATCGCGGGCAATTTGACCATCTTCAATCGCAAGCACACGTTTACGCATCGTATTCACAATTTCTTTATTATGGGTTGCCATAATGATGGTCGTACCACGAAAATTAATTTCTTCCATTAGCTTCATAATGCCCCACGAGGTATCGGGATCAAGGTTACCTGTTGGCTCATCCGCGATAATAACCGTCGGGTTGTTCACGATAGCCCGGGCAATCGCGATCCGCTGCTGCTCGCCACCGGACATCTGAGTCGGCAATGAGCTCGCCTTATCCCGCAGCTTGACCAATTCCAGCACTTCAAGCACACGCTTCTTGATGATCTTCTTCGGCGCTTCGATAACCTCCATCGCAAAAGCGATATTTTCAAAAGCGGTCAACTTGGGCAGCAGCCGATAATCCTGAAAAATAACGCCGATATTGCGCCTCACGTATGGTATTTTGCGCTGCTTAAGCTTCTCCAGGTTAAAACCATTTACGAAAATACTCCCCTTGGTTGGCCGTTCTTCTCTATAAATCAATTTCATAAATGTCGATTTTCCTGCGCCGGACGGTCCAACGACATACAGAAATTCGTTGCGATTCACTTTGACGGTGATCCCTTTCAATGCTTGACTGCCGTCTGGGTACGTTTTCCACACATCTTGCATTTCTATCACGGTATCACATCCTGATTGTTTAAGTAGATAAGAACGTATAAATTTTCTTATACGTGCCCGCTACCTGAGTAAACGATAGCCATCCTGTTCGAATCATCACGCTGATTAACCTCGCTAGCTTATATGGTTTCGACACTAACAGCCAAATTCCTTCGTATGGAAATGATTTTCAGCATTTTTTCAGTTTTCTTGCTGGAACAGAGAACTAGTCAAGTTCCCCAAGAGGATCGCATATACATCAAGTGTACGAGCAGAACCTCTTGAACGGCCAAGGTACTTTCAAAAAAGGGAGTGCATCCTATAGTGAAATACCGGAACCCTTATATACGCCTGTTTGTTTATATGTTGATGATAACTGCTATCGCTTGTCTGGGGATTGCTCTATACGGCCTGCAGAATCGAATGCCTGCTGGATATACAATAGATGAATGGCATGTGGGTGGAATTACCTACATGGAATTTGAGCAGCAGCTTACCGAACACACACAGCTTGTGCGGCAGCAGCCCATTCGTTTGGTCAGTACGCTGCCCGATTTGAAGCTACCAGCCTTCACTGCTACGATGGAGCAGTTGGGTCTTCGTGTGTCCGTAGAAGATGCACTTGTGCCCTTGGCACAGCTCCGTACGGGGTCACCCTGGACTCGTGCGGTATCCCGTTGGCAACTGCGTGAGCGGCATCAGGCACTCCGTTACGAATTTGATCCCGCTGTCCTTCATGGAGCACTTCTCCTGCAATTGTCCACTCTGTATGGACAACAACCAAGCCCTGCTCAGCGCGTTGTGGGGCCTACCGATGAGATCAGCTATATCCCTGATAGGCCAGTAAACCGTGTAGACGAGACCGCTTTACTACAGCAATTACAAAAGGAAATTCGTCCACTGGGGACCAGGGATCGGATATCTTCCCAATCAGAGGAAAGCGTGGAACCCATCGATATTCCTCTCTCCTTTGTGACCCAAAAGCCAGACCTCACGCTTTCCGTTCTCCAGGCTCAGGGGGTAGATCGCAAAATCAGCGAGTTCTCTACACCACTCATGCAAACGAGCGAAGGTCGCCTGCACAACGTCCGCTCAACGGCATCGACGATCCATGACCTGCTGATGAAACCGGGGGATACCTTTGATTATGCAACCTATATTGCACAGACAGAGGCTCGGTTCGGCTTTCAGGAGGCGCCTGTTATCGTAAATGGCAAGCTTGTCCCTGGGATCGGCGGTGGCATCTGCCAGGTATCCTCCACCCTTTACAATGCCGTACTGCGTGCTGGACTTACGATTGTCGAAAGACGCCATCATTCCTTGCCAGTCAGCTATGTTCCACTTGGACAAGATGCGACCTTTGCTGCTGGGCACATTAATTTTCAATTTCGCAATAGTACAGACAAGTACTTGCTCATCCGAACGTCGGTAGATGATCGGCAAATGACTGTTAAACTATTCGGTCAAATTCCCATCGATACGACGTATGCTATCGAATCCCATACGATTCGCACGCTTCAGCCCGAAATCCGCTATGTGGCTAATCCTACTTTATCACCTGGCAAGAAGCAGCTTATTAGTGAAGGTAAACCAGGTTATGTGGTGGATACTATACGCTATAAGAAACAAGCAGACCGGATCATTTCTCAAGAGCGTATCTCGCTGGATACTTATGCCGCACAGCCGACGATTATCGCGGTATACCCGACCACTCCCTCGGGTCAGCCTGATCCCAAGCTTCAACCAGCCAAGCCTTATGAAGTACCCTTGGTCGAGGATGGGATTAAGGGACCTGTGTACAGATAAAAAGCTCCAATCCAAACAGTCGTCTAAGTACGGCCGGATTGGAGTTCACTTTTGCAAATAGCTTTGCACCCTCGATCATAGGTGAATCTTCCTCCAACAAAAAAGAGTTGATTTCTCCATCAACTCCTAGTCTTTCAAAACGGGACAAGTTCCTCTCTAAACTCCTCCTGCTCTTTTCCTTTTTGACCCTTTAGCAAAAGTCATTCAACCAAACAGCGTTCCATATAATTTTTTTGGGCTTGATTGTCTCTTCGCTTCTTTCACTTGACAGTCTCTTTTTGTGAGTTCAAGACGGAATTGATCACCGTATCGACAATGTATTCAATTCTTATTGACAACCATTTATCCTAATGTTAGGATAAATAAGAACTAATTATAGGATATATAATGTTAGGGTAATGTAATGGATGAGGTGCGTCTTTTCTTAATCAAACTGCCAACTGATGTGTTAATTACTGATAGTACCCGGAATCTCAAAAAATGTACCACAAATTTTATTTTTTGAAAGGAAGAGGAATCAATGTTTCAAGAGGATGAACAAAGTCAGCTTGATCTAAGGTTAATTCGAGTATGGGGAAAGGCTTCGAGGACCGTATTCGAAAATGTTAAAAAAGATATTGTAAGTCACGGGTTAGACCCGGTTAACTTTATGATTCTTGAGCTTCTTTATAGTAAAGGACCTCATCCAGTCCAGAAGATTAGTGAAACCTTTTCGATCCCAAGTGGGAGTATCACCTACGTAGTAGATAAACTTGAAACAAAAGCATTGGTAAAAAGAGAAGCTAGTCCAACGGACCGCAGAACATCAAATGTCGTCCTTACTGAGAAAGGAAAATTATTCTTTGACGAGATTTTCCCAAAACATGTTGAAACGATATCTCACAATTTATCCTTTATCAGTAATGAAGAAAAAGAGCAGTTGATTCATTTGATGAAAAAAATCGGACTTGGGGCTAAGGAATTAGGATAACTACTAAAAGGAGAATGCATATATGAAGTGGATCATTCGTATCTTTCAAGGATTGCTGGTCGTTGCTTTTATTCTTACTGGTGTCATGAAGCTAACTGGAAATGCAGAACAAAGCCAGCTCTTTACAGAAGCTTTTGGATATTCCCTCGGATTTATGTACTTTGTCGGTGCATGTGAGGTTTTGGGAGCCATTGGTCTCTTGGTTGGGTTTTGGAAGCCTCGAATCGCCTTACTTGTCTCAGGAGGACTAGTGTTGCTTATGGCAGGCGCAGTGTTTTCACATTTACAGGCTGGTCAAGGTATTGGAACTGCAATACCTTCATTCATCCTATTAATTATAGGACTAGTCATTTTTATTGGAAAGCGAAATAAGAGTCTGAAAAAATTGGGATAGTAAGCAATTTAACATAAGCCCCCGTTTTTGCTTTTAAACATAAAGTGACAAAAAACTGTCTCCAAAAGTCGGGAATCTTGACCTGGAGGCAGTCTCATTGTCTAATAAAAAGCCGAAAACCATAAACACGCCCAAACAGCGTTCTTATGGTTTTTAGTTAATTTTATTAAATTAACGGCCTACTTGCTTTTATTATAAAACTGCTCGAACCACTCATCCGTCTGCTGCTTCACTGCCTCAGCGCGGCTAATGGCAGCACTAACCTGTCCGGTTGCCGTTCCACCGTACACATTACGTGCATTCACGACTTGCTCTGGCTGCAGCACTGCATAAATATCGGATTCGAACAGATCGGAAAATTGATGGTATTCCTCAATCTTCAAGTCGAGTAAAAACTTCCCGTTTTGGATGCAATACAGCACCGTTTTGCCAATCACTTCATGCGCTTGACGGAAAGGCAGACCTTTATTCACGAGATAATCAGCAATATCGGTCGCATTCGAGAAGTCCTGATTGACCGCTTGGCGCATCCGTTCCTTGTTGACCTTCATCGTACTGACCATTGGAGCATACAATTGAAGCGCGCCCTGTAGTGTCCGTACCGTGTCGAACATACCTTCCTTGTCTTCCTGCATATCCTTGTTATAGGCCAGCGGCAATGATTTCAGCACCGTAAGCAGACCAAACAAATTACCGTACACACGGCCCGTTTTGCCGCGAACCAGCTCAGGCACATCAGGATTTTTCTTCTGCGGCATGATACTGCTGCCCGTACAGAACGCATCGTCCAGCTCGACAAAACGGAACTCCGTTGACGACCACAGAATCATTTCCTCTGATAAGCGTGACAAATGCATCATGATCATCGAAGCATTTGACAGAAACTCGATAATAAAGTCACGATCACTCACCGCATCCAGCGAATTTTCGTACACACCGTCAAAGCCCAACTGCTGCGCTACAAAATGACGATCGATCGGAAAGGTTGTTCCTGCCAATGCACCTGCACCAAGCGGCAGCACATTAATCCGTTTGTAGCTATCCTGCAGGCGCTCGATGTCACGTTGGAACATCGACACATAAGCCATCAGATGATGAGCAAACAGAATCGGTTGGGCACGCTGCAAATGTGTATACCCCGGCACAATCGTATCCAGGTTTTGACTGGCTTGTCCAAGAAGTGCCTCTTGTAATTTGTTCAACAGCCCGACAAACTCAACAACGCGCTTACGCAAATACAAATGCATATCGGTTGCGACCTGATCGTTACGACTGCGTCCGGTGTGCAGCTTCCCGCCTACGGGACCCACTTCCTCGATCAGCGCTTTCTCGATATTCATATGAATATCCTCGTCGCCTACCGTGAACTCGATGTCCCCTTGACGGATCTTGCTTTGTACCTTGAGCAAGCCGTTTTTGATCTTGTCGACATCCTCCAGAGGAAGAATTCCGCAGGTTCCCAGCATGGTCACATGCGCCAAACTGCCCTGTATATCTTCTTCTGCCAACTCTTTATCGAACAAAATGGAAGCCGTATATTCCTCTACCAATTGATCGGTTTTTTTCGTAAAACGTCCACCCCACAGCTTTGACACCGTTACAGCCCCTCTCTTACAGCTTTCTGCATGAAAGCCGTGTGTTCATAGTTGATTCTATCTTGAGTCTCTTATACACAATGCAAGGCTTTCCCAAGCTGCTTATGCGACAGCTCAGAAAAGCCTATGCCTTCTATTTGCTCACAACTCGGATTTTGCTTTCCTTGATACGTTACTTACGACTTCGCATTTTGCTCCACGCCGGAGGAAACCTTCAAGCGTAAAGCGTTCAAACGAATAAATCCGGTCGCATCACCTTGATTATAAGCCTGAGTCGGATCAGCTTCCATCGTTGCAATGTTCGGGTTGTACAAGCTGACAGGACTTTGAACACCCGCTCCGATGACATTGCCTTTGTACAGCTTCAAGCGTACCGTACCTGTTACATTCTTCTGGCTCTCATCCACTAAAGCCTGAACGGCCAACCGCTCCGGCGCAAACCAGAAGCCGTTATACACAAGTATGCTATAGCGGGAAATCAACGAATCACGCAGGCTCATAACCTCACGGTCCATCGTCAACGACTCCATCTTGCGATGTGCAGTGAACAGGATCGTTCCACCAGGTGTTTCATACACGCCGCGGCTCTTCATGCCTACAAAACGATTCTCTACCATATCGACACGGCCAACTCCATGCTTGCCGCCCAATTCATTCAAATACTCCATCACGTGCAGCGGAGTCATCAGATCGCCATTAACCCCTACACAGTTACCCTTTTCAAAATTCAATTCTACGTATTCTGCCTGATCCGGCGCATCCTCAGGGTCAACGCTCAAAACGAACATGTCTTTGTTCGAGGTTGCGCTTGGATCAAACCAAGGATCCTCCAGCATGCCGCTCTCAAAGCTGATATGCAGCAGGTTACGGTCAGTGGAATAAGGCTTGGAGGCCGAAGCCGTTACCGGAATGTTGTGTTTCTCGGCGTATGCGATCATTTCCGCACGGCCCGGGAAGGTTTCACGGAACGAATCCAGACGCCATGGGGCAATAACCTCCAGCTCAGGCGCCAGGGCTGCCGCTGTAAGCTCGAAGCGCACCTGGTCATTACCTTTACCTGTTGCGCCGTGGGCAATCGCTGTAGCGCCTTCTTGACGGGCGATTTCGACCATCCGCTTGGCGATCAAGGGACGCGCAATGCTTGTTCCGAGCAAGTATTGGCCTTCATACAAGGCGCCTGCCTGAAACATCGGATAAATGAAGTCTTTGGCAAATTCATCGCGAAGATCATCGATATAAATTTTGGATGCGCCTGTCGCAAGCGCCTTTTCTTCCAGACCGTCCAGCTCATCCTTTTGCCCGATATCTGCTGTAAAAGCGATAATTTCAGCATCGTACGTTTCTTTTAACCATTTTAAAATAACCGAAGTGTCCAAACCGCCTGAATAGGCGAGAACTATTTTTTGTTTAGCCATGTTTGATTCCGCGCTCCTTTGATAATTACAATTAAAATGAACAAATAAGTGCTTTACATAATCGCTGCCATGATCGCTTTTTGGGCGTGCAACCGGTTTTCGGCCTGATCAAAAATGATCGAGTTCGGTCCATCGATAACACCCTCGCTGACTTCTTCGCCACGGTGGGCAGGCAAGCAGTGCATGAACAGGTAATCCTTTTTCGCCAGACTGGCAAGCGCCTCGTTCACCTGAAATTGTTTAAAGGCGATTTCACGTTCTTTTTGCTCTTCCTCAAAACCCATACTCGCCCACACATCGGTATAAATAACATCGGCATCCGCTACTGCCTCTTTGACGTCATTGCCAACGTAAAGCTTGGCTCCTGTCTGGTTCGCTACATCTACGGCTGAGGTTACAATCTTCTCATTAGGCTCATAGCCCTTAGGCGAAGCTACCGCAAAATCGATTCCGAGCTTTGCTGCACCCATGATCAAGGAATGCACCATGTTGTTGCCATCCCCGATATAAGCGACCTTCAAACCGCGCAGCTGCCCTTTGTGCTCCAATATCGTCTGATAATCGGCCAATGCCTGACACGGATGCGACCGGTCGGTCAGTCCGTTAATAACGGGAATCGTTGCGCCGCGAGCCAAATCAATAACCTTGCGGTGGGCATGAGTACGAATCATGATGCCATCCAGGTAGCGAGACATCGTTTGTGCTGTATCGGAGATCGTCTCACCACGTCCCAGCTGCAAATCGTTACTGCTCAAAAATAAGGCATGACCACCTAATTGATACATCCCGACTTCAAAAGAAACCCTTGTGCGAGTAGATGACTTTTCAAAAATCATTCCCAACGTCTTGCCTTTCAAAGGATGGAATACTTCCCCTGCGTTACGTTTCTTTTTCAAATCTATCGCCATATCCAGCAAATATTGAATTTCCTCGGTTGTAAAGTCAGATAGACCCAAAAAATCTCTGCCTTTTAAATCCACGGCTAGTTGTTGCTCTGTGATTGTCAAGGTTCTCTGCCCCTCTCAAAAATAAATTCAGCTTTTATTGTACCGCAGCGGCCGCCTGTTTGCTAAGTACCGAACGGATTACGGATATGCCCCGATCGACATCTTCCTTCGTTATCAACAGACTCGGTGCCAATCGGATTACGTTCGGCCCTGCTGAGATTACGAGAACAGCCTGCTCCTGAAGTGTTGTGACCAAGTCGGCAACCGGCTGCGTGCATTCGATCCCGATCAGCAATCCTAAACCACGTACTTCCTTTACCAATGGGTTATCGGCTAATTGCTTCGACAATTCATTAACGATATAATCGCCCATTTCTGCCGCGCGCTCGGACAGCTTTTCATTCAAAATCGTCTCCAGTGTTGCCACACCCGCCGTTGTAGACAAATAATTGCCGCCGAATGTAGAGCCGTGACTGCCTGCAGAGAATGCCTCACGAAGCTTCTCTTTACCGACCATGGCACCAATCGGCATACCACTGCCAAGGCCTTTGGCCAATGTAAATATATCCGGCTGAATGCCATAATGCTCATAGGCGAACAGCTTGCCGGTACGACCGATTCCGGTCTGGATTTCGTCAATAATTAATAGCAGCCCATGCTGCTCACAAAGAGCCGTCACTTGCTTAATGAACTCCGGCTCAGCGCGGTTCACACCACCCTCACCTTGAACCATCTCCAGCATAATCGCGCAGGTTTTGGGACCGATTAGCTGCTTCAGTGCCTCTGCATCATTATAAGGCGCAAACACAAAGCCCTCCGGCAATGGAGCAAAGCCGTCTTTTACCTTATCCTGTCCAGTTGCCGTCAGTGTCGCTAATGTACGCCCATGAAAAGATTGCTGAAACGTAATAATCTCGTACTGCTCCGGCTTGCCCAGTACTTTATTAAAATAGCGACGGGCCAGCTTGATCGCCGCTTCATTGGCTTCGGCACCACTGTTGCAAAAAAACACAGCATCGCCACAACTGTTAGCGGTCAGCAATTGAGCCAGTTTTTCCTGATTCGGTATATGAAATAAATTACTGGTGTGCCATAGCTGGTCGATCTGCGCTTTCAGACGCTCGGTAACCTGCTTAGGGACATGCCCCAGATTCGTAACAGCAATTCCGCTCATCAAGTCGAGGTATTCCTTGCCCTGCTCATCCCACAGTCGACTGCCTTCACCCTTCACAAACGTCAACCCGTACCTGCTGCCGTAATTCGGAAATAAAGAATTGGCTCCTTCTCCCATGCCAGCTCACTCCTTTTCCTGATTTATTGGTTTGTTGTTGCATTACGCTTGCTTGCTGCTTGAGGAACTCATGGTCATCGGCTATCTGACGATTCGTGTACCGATCTCTGCACCTTTAATGACTCTGCTCAACACTTCCGGCTCTGCTCCGTTAACGATAACAACTTCACTCACCTTGCCTTGGATGCATTGGATCGCTGCACGCACCTTCGGAATCATGCCCCCATAAATATCGCCGCTTGTAATCATTTCGTTTATTTCCTGCACGGTAACGAGCGGAAGCACCTTTTTCTCGCCGTTGATCGTTTTCATAATGCCTGGTACATCGGTCACGACAATCATTCTCTCCACGCCCAGATGTGAAGCTACAGCACCCGCCGCTGTATCGGCATTAATATTGTAGCGCTGACCTCCGTCTGCTCCCAGGCCAACCGGAGCGATTACCGGCATATAGCCAAGCTTGATGATGCCTTGCAGCAGCTCTGCGTTCACATGGGTCACATCACCTACCAAGCCAACCTCATCGGCATTAGCTACCGGTTCTGCCTGAATCAAATGACCATCCACACCAGAGATGCCGATTGCTTTTGCGCCCGCTAGCTGAATCTTGCGAACGATCTCTTTATTAATCTGCCCTGATAAAACCATCTCGACAACGTTGAGTACGGCTTCGTTCGTTTTGCGTAGCCCATTGACGAATTCGGTTTCGATGCCCAGCTTGCTGAGCGTATCCGAGATCGCAGGTCCGCCTCCGTGTACAATTACCGGAATGATCTGCTCATCCTGCAGTCGTTTCATATCTTCAAAAAAAGAATTAGGCAGCGCCGCCAGCGTACTACCGCCACATTTCATGACAAACATTGGTGATTACCCTCCCAAACCCTCCCTGATAGGGAGGGCCCCAGAGGGCTGTGCCCTCTGGACTCCCCCTATAAGCCGAGGAATACTGATGCTGTTGGTGCTTGTTAATGGTATTGCATGGTTACATCGCTTTCGTCCCTTAAGGGACACGCTTTACTTGTGGCCGCGGAACGTTTGCGAACTTTGGTGATGCTGTCAGCGCTTTTCGTCCCTGCGGGACACGCTTATTTGGGTGCTTGGAGTTGGTTTTAGTGATGGGTGCAATTTCTTCGCTCTGCACACGCTGTAACGATTCGCACATCGTTTACAGCAGGGAAAAGTGACTAGGGAGTGACAGTGATCGTTTTCTTGATTATTTTTAACATAGTTATTATGGCTGTTTACGATTCGGATAAAAATCTGCTTTAGCTCGTTGAGTTCAAATAAAATTGTTCGGTTCCCTATGTCCGGTAAGCGGCGTTAATTCTTACATAATCATAAGTAAGGTCGCAGCCCCAAGCGGTGGCAGTTTCATTACCCATGTGCAGGTTGACATGGATGACAACCAGATCACCTTTTAAATATTCAGCGGCGCGTTCTTCATCGAATTTAACCGGACGGGATTGCTCCAGTACGACAATATCGCCCAAGCTGATATCGACGGTTTCCGTTTGAACCGGCTGACCGGCGCGGCCGACAGCGGCAATAATACGTCCCCAGTTGGCGTCAGCGCCAAAGCAGGCGGATTTCACCAAACTTGAGCCGATGACGGTTTTGGCGATCGCACGTGCAGCTTCTTGTGTCGCAGCTCCGGCCACTGTGACCTCGATCAGCTTCGTTGCGCCTTCTCCGTCACGAGCAATCGCTTTGGCTAAATACTCGCCAACATATTTAAAGCCCGCTTCGAATGCAGCCCAGTCCGGATGTTCAGGTGTTAACGTATCGTTACCAGCCAGACCGCTCGCCATCACGACAACCATGTCGTTCGTGCTCGTATCACCGTCTACCGTTATCATATTGAAAGTGGAATCCGTTACGGCGTTCAACAGCTTTTGCAGCTGTGCGCTTTCAATATTGGCGTCTGTCGTCATAAATCCAAGCATCGTTGCCATATTCGGATGAATCATACCCGATCCTTTGGCCGATCCCGCGATATGTATCGTCTTATCGCCAACGTTCAGCTGTACGCAGGTCATCTTTTGCACGAGATCCGTCGTCAGAATCGCCTGGCAAAAGTCTTCTCCACCATCTGCTTTCACTTGTGCAGGCAGCTTTTCGATACCGCTAAGCACCTTCGGCATAGGAAGCAGCTCACCAATAACGCCTGTTGATGTGACGCCTACCAAATGCTCCGCTACACCAAATGCTTCAGCTGCTGCTGAACGCATTCCGCGCGCATCCGTATCTCCCTGCTTGCCAGTGCAAGCATTCGCGTTACCGCTATTAACCAGCATCACCTGCAGCTTGCCTTCCACGGCTACGCTCTCACGGGTTACATGCAGCGGCGCCGCTTGAAACGCATTCAGTGTATATACGCCTGCAGCCTGTGCGGGAACCTCGCAGACAATAACACCAAGATCAAAACGGCTCGTTTTTTTCAAACCGCAATGCAGACCACCAGCACGAAATCCCTGAGGCATCGTAATCGAACCCTCGGGCACGACCGAATATAGTTCTAGTTCCTTTGTTTGCTTGCTCACCTGTTCATCTACTCCTTAATTTTACGAGTTACGGGTATACAGGAGTGAACGCCAAACCGGTCGCCTCGTCCCAGCCCATCATCAAATTCAAGTTTTGAACCGCTTGACCGCCGGCCCCTTTTACAATATTGTCAATGACTGAAATGATCGTCAACCGACCCGTCCGCTCATCCAGAGACAGTCCGATATCACAATAATTCGAGCCCCATACTTCTTTGGTTGCAGGCCATTTGCCCTTCTCGCGAATACGTACAAAACGACGTCCTTCATAATACTGACGATAAAGATCGATAATTTCATCTTCCGTATGCTTCTGTTTCAGATTAACATAAATAGTCGATAAAATCCCGCGTGTCATCGGCACCAAATGTGTGGTAAAGGTAATGACAACTTCTTCCCCAGCAACACGACCGAGCACCTGTTCAATCTCCGGAGTATGCTGATGCTTATTTACTTTATAAGCCAGGAAATTTTCATTCATTTCCGAAAAATGCGCTGTCAAACCCAAGCCTCGACCTGCTCCGGACACACCGGATTTGGCATCAACTATAATGGAAGACGTGTCTGCCCAGCCCTGCTTCACGATCGGCACTAATCCGAGCAAGGTAGCGGTAGGATAGCAGCCTGGATTGGATATAAATGTAGATCCTTTTACCTCTTCGCCAAATACCTCGGCCAGTCCGTAGATCGCCTTTGCCAAATAAGCAGGATCAGCCGGCTTGTGCTTATACCATCGCTCGTAGGTTTCTCCTGATTGCAGTCTGAAATCCCCTGATACATCAATAACTTTCAGTCCAACGTCGATCAGCTGCGGTGCCAATCCACTTGCGACTCCATGAGGTGCCGCCAGAAAGACAACATCGGATTTTTGCTTAATAAGCTCCACATCAATAGCATCCAATTTATCAAGTACAATCTGGTTCAAATGCGGGTATCCGTCGGCAAGTGGCGCACCAGCGTTGGATGAAGAAATAACCGATGTTATTTCCACATGCGGATGCGTTAGCAGCAGTCGAATTAATTCAACCCCACCGTATCCTGTTGCCCCGATTATAGCAGCTCTTAATTTCATAGACATAGCCGTATCCCCCAAACATAAAGTATGTATTATTATACATTTAAAAGAATAATAATTCAATGAATTATTCAAACTTAATCCACTGCAAATAATCCTCAACTGCAGGATCGTATATATAAATCTTGCTTCCCTGAAGATAGACAACAGCGATTCAGATGTTATAGGCCCCTATGAATTTTACCATGCTACACTGTGCTCGTATATATTCAGCTTCTTACGATTATGTTACGTTTATGGCGTCATCCTGTCGCGTCTTTCCTCATATCCCCTTCATTTATACATGACCATTGAATTTGAATCCTTCCCCAAGTACTTCATGTGTATCGCTCAATATGACAAAAGCTGTTGGGTCTGTCTTTTGTACTAATTCTTTCAGACGGTTGACCTCGGTTTGCCCAACTACCACCATCAAAACCATTCGATTCTGTCCCGTATATCCTCCTGTAGCTTGCAGCTGTGTCAACCCACGATCCATTTCCAATAAAATTTGCTGACGGATTTCCTCTGATTTATCCGAAATGATAAAGGCAACCTTGGAGTAGCTGAGTCCAATCTGCACAATATTAATGGTCTTGCTCGTCACGAACAGACCGATGAGTGCATACAGAGCTTTTTCTGGCGACAACACTATTCCCGCAGTCAATATGACAAAGCCATCCAGCAGCGCCATAGCCAACCCAAGACTCAGTCCTGTATACTTATGCAATATTTGTGCAGCCAAATCCAATCCACCCGTAGATCCTTTACCACGAAAAACAAGACCCACTCCAATCCCGAGCAAAATACCTCCATAGATGCTGGCCAACAGCAGGTTATTAGTCAAAGCAGGCAAATTTCGGGTTAGCAAAATAATCAGCGGCAGCAGTACAGCACCAATTACTGTTTTGACCCCGTGTTGACGACCCAGCAGATACGTTCCTAACATCACCAAAGGGATATTCAAAACCCATTGGGTTATTGCCGGCTCGAAGCCAAAAAGGGACTGTACAATAATACTGATACCCGAAGTCCCTCCGGATGCAACCTGATTCGGACTCAGAAACATATTAAATCCGGCTGCTATGATCATGGACCCCAACAACAGCAGTCCATACTCAACCACGATATCACGCCTGCTCTTGCGCCTGAGCTTCTCCACTCTCCGCTCTCGCCGCTGCACTCTCATCGCTCACACCCCTGTCTGTCTTCATCTGAATGACACAATCGAACCCTTGACCATTTCAGCTGAAAGCACAAAAATCCACACACTTCCCATACCTGTTCATCAAGCCTTGTATTAGGCATAAGTTCCAGCTCTTAGTCAGCTGCACTGCCCTCAACCCTGCTTTCAAGTTTTGGTATGGGTTATGTGTAGGATTTACTGAACATACATGAATTATGAACCCTGTCAGTCACTTACACGACAAGTTGCTCTGTTTATCCAAACTTCGATTACTGATTTTACTGTTCTGTTGCCTTCGGCTTAATCTGCTGACGCAAATACGCATCGATAAAGGCATCCAAATCGCCATCCATCACCGCACCTATATTGCCGGACTCCTCCAAAGTGCGATGATCCTTGACCATGCTGTAAGGATGAAACACATAGGAGCGGATTTGGCTGCCCCAGGCAATATCGGACACCTCACCGCGGATCTCGGCCAGATGCTTCAGCTGCTCTTCGATTTTTCTTTCGTACAATTTGGAACGGAGCATTTTCATTGCTTTCTCACGGTTTTTAATTTGCGATCGTTCCTGCTGACAACTCACTACAACTCCGGTTGGCATATGCGTAATCCGTACTGCCGAATCCGTCGTATTAATATGCTGTCCGCCCGCGCCGCTCGCTCGATACGTATCAATTTTCAGATCCTCGGTACGAATCGTAATTTCCACATCGTCATCGATTTCCGGCATAATATCACAGGATACAAAAGAGGTATGGCGTCGTCCCGACGCATCGAATGGTGAAATCCGCACCAATCGGTGAACACCCTTTTCAGCCTTCAGATAGCCATAGGCATTGTGCCCACTGATCAACAGTGTCACGCTTTTGACACCTGCTTCATCGCCAGGCAAATAATCGAGCACTTCGACCTTGAAATTACGCTTCTCCGCCCAACGCCGATACATACGCAGCAGCATTTCCGCCCAGTCCTGCGATTCTGTACCCCCTGCTCCCGGGTGGAGCTCAAGAATCGCATTTAGCCTGTCGTAGGGCTGGCTTAGCAGCAACTGCAGCTGAAAGCTGTCCAGTTCCTTAACGAGTGCAGTGATTCCCTTCACGATATCGGCTGCCATGCTGTCATCCTGCTCTTCCTGAAGCAGCTCTACCAGCATTTCCAGATCCTCAAACTCAGCGGCCATCCGCAGGAAATGATCCGTATCACCTTTAATGGCATTCATCTCGGCAATCAGCTTCTGTGCCTGCTCATTATCATCCCAAAAATCAGGAGCCGACATTTTTTCCTCATAGTTGGCGATTTGCTCCAGCTTCAGATCTAAGTCAAAGAGACCCCCTAAGCTCAGCCAAACGCACCGCTGTTTCTCGTAAATCCTGCTTTATTTCTGGTTCCAACATAGGGTTGTCTCCTTTATGATTGTGATCTGTTATTCAAAAAAAGGAGCCGGGTTCATTCCACCGGCATCCCTTTTCCTGCACCTTGTAGCTTATTGTAGCTGTTACTAAACTGTGCTTACGAAGCACCATGACATTGTTTATATTTTTTGCCGCTGCCGCAAGGACAAAGATCATTCCGACCAATCCTGTCGGCGTCATTAACGACCGGTTTTTTTAGAGATATTTCTCCGTCCGTCGGTACCGCCTGAATTTCGACGACCTGCTGACGCTCCAGATTCATTTCCACATGCGCCTTCATGATGTAGGTAGCAACCTCTTCCTGAATGCTTTGGATCATCTCCTGGAACATTGCAAAGCCTTCAAACTGGTACTCACGCAATGGATCGGTACCGCCATAGGCACGCAAATGAATCCCTTGACGCAGCTGGTCCATCGCATCGATATGATCCATCCACTTCGAATCCACCGCACGCAGCACAACCACTTTTTCAAACTCACGCATAAATTCTTCGCCAATCATCTGCTCGCGCTCTTCATAAATACGTTGAACGAGATCCTTGATGTACTGCGTGATCTCATCTTGTTCCTTGCCCCACAGCTCTTCAGCTGTCAGTTGACCTTCCTGTAAGAAGGTTCCGTTTCCGTAGTCAACAATAGCCTGCAAATCCCACTCCTCCGGCACCAGGTCCGAAGGGCAATGCGCTTCTACAATACGTTCCACAACCGGCAAAATCATCCCAAGCGCGATATCACGAATGTTTTCCGATTCAAGTACCTCGCGGCGCTGCTTATAAATAATTTCCCGTTGTTGATTCATCACATCATCGTACTGTAGGACGACCTTCCGCACGTCAAAGTTGTTACCCTCGACCCGCTTCTGTGCCGATTCAACCGCACGGGAGATCAGCTTGCTCTCAATCGGCTGGTCCTCTTCAAAACCAAGCTTATCCATCATGCCCATGATGTTCTCCGCACCGAAACGGCGCATTAGCTCATCTTCCATCGATAGATAGAACTGTGAGGAGCCCGGGTCGCCCTGACGCCCCGCACGACCGCGCAGCTGGTTGTCAATCCGACGGCTTTCATGACGCTCCGTACCTATAATATGCAATCCGCCCGCTTCTGGTACGCCATCGCCCAACATGATGTCCGTACCGCGTCCCGCCATATTGGTGGCGATTGTCACCGAACCCGGCTGACCCGCACGTGCAACGATTTCCGCTTCCTCTGCATGGAATTTGGCATTTAGTACCTTATGCTGAATTCCCTTACGCTTCAACATCTCGGATAAACGCTCGGAATTCTCAATGGACACCGTACCCACGAGCATTGGCTGGTTGTTCTGATGCCTCTTCACAATTTCTTCTACAACGGCACGGAACTTGCTGTTCACTGATTTATATACAATATCCGCGTTGTCCTGACGAATCATCGGACGGTTCGTAGGAACGATAATAACATCCAATCCGTAAATCTTTTTGAACTCTTCTTCCTCGGTCTTCGCCGTTCCTGTCATCCCGGACAACTTGCGATACATCCGGAAATAATTCTGGAACGTAATTGTAGCCAATGTCATAGATTCATTCTGAACCTTCAGCTGTTCCTTTGCCTCAATCGCTTGGTGCAAACCTTCGCTGTAGCGGCGACCAGTCATCATACGACCTGTAAATTCATCAACGATCACGACTTCTTCTTCTTGAACCACGTAATCGACATCACGTTTCATAATGACACGAGCTTTCAAGGCTTGCGTAATATGGTGATTAATCGTCACATTTGCATGATCGAATAAATTTTCAATGTTAAAGGTCTGTTCGGCCTTGGTAACACCCGCTTCCGTTAAGGTAACAGAGCGCATTTTTACATCGATAATATAATCATCTTCATCCTTTAACCGACTCACGAAGCGATCCGCCATATAATACATGTCTGTCGATTTGGCAGCTTGTCCCGAAATAATTAACGGCGTTCTCGCTTCATCGACCAGAATTGAATCCACTTCATCAATAACCGCAAAATATAATGGCCGCTGTACCATTTGTTCTTTATACAGCACCATGTTGTCACGCAGGTAATCGAAGCCAAACTCATTATTCGTTCCGTAGGTAATGTCCTGAGCATACGAAGCCTGCTTTTCATCATGCTCCAGGGTATTCAGGTTTACACCTACCGTCATACCGAGGAATTCGTAAATTCTACCCATTTCCGAGCTATCCCGTTGAGCAAGGTAATCATTTACCGTCACCACGTGGACGCCTTTGCCTAATAGAGCGTTCAAATACACCGGAAGGGTCCCAACAAGGGTTTTCCCTTCTCCGGTTCTCATTTCCGCGATACGGCCCTCATGGAGCACCATACCCCCGATTAATTGGACGTCATAGTGACGCTTGTTCAATACACGCTTGGACGCTTCACGCACGACGGCAAAAGCTTCCGGCAGCAAATCATCCAGAGTTTCGTCCTTTTCCAGTCGCTCCCTGAACTCCACAGTTTTATTTCTCAGCTCTTCATCGCTTAATACTTCGATACTCGGCTCCAGCTTGTTGATGACTTCGACAGTTTTCCACAGCCGCTTAACTTCGCGCTCGTTGGAATCGCCGAATATTTTTTTAACGAGTCCTAACATGGGCCCATCTCCCTTTTTATAAAACGGTTTGCCTTAAATTGTAGCAGTTTGCAGCGCGAGTCGCAAGGAAGCTTGAAAATTGTCATCGTCCTCTACGCAAAAAGGACCGCCAGAAGCTCTCCCTGACCATCCTTGGCAATATATGCTGGCATTCATCTATTCAAGCTCTATCAATCTAATAGGAGCCTGCCCTATTCAGGCAAGCTCCCGGTTCATTGTCTTATCTAGCCGGCTCAATCAAGCCGTATTTACCGTCATCCCGTTTGTAGACGACGTTCACTTGTTCAGTTTCCATATTGGAAAATACGAAGAAGCTATGTCCCACCATATTCATTTGCAGAATGGCTTCATCAATATCCATAGGCTTCATTAAAAAGCTCTTGGTCTTCACCAATTCATAATCTTCATCTTCTTCCTCAACCAGTACAGGTGAATCTACCCGTAATGCATCCTGGAGGCCGCCCTCTTGACGGATCTTGCGGTTCACTCTGGTTTTGTGTTTGCGAATTTGTCTTTCCAGCTTGTCCGTTACCAGATCAATGGAAGCATACATATCGGCGTTTTTCACTTCTGCCCGCAGTACGACACCCGTTAATGGAATGGTCACCTCTACGGTTTGTAATCCTTTAATTACATTTAACGTTACTTTTACTTCTGAAGCAGGGGGAGTTTCAAAGTACCTTTCGAGCTTGGTCAGCTTTTTCTCAACATAGTCTTTCAGCGCTTCGGTTACCTCGATGTTTTGTCCACGGATGTTGAATTTCATTGTACTTCTCCTCCTTTCATGAACCCAGTATACTATAATCCCCGTTAATCTTCAAAGAATCTTTACAATCCTCTTCCACATTTAACCTTAATCCATAAAGTTCAAGCAAATCGGACAAATAAAAAACACCCCGCACAAAACCGCGAGGTGCTGTCTGATAAAAGAATGCTCTACATCTAATCATGATCTATGCCATATTGGCAAAAGAGACCGAAACCTACAATTTGGTAACGTTAGCAGCCTGTTGACCGCGAGCGCCTTCGACAATATCAAATTCAACTGCCTGGCCTTCATCCAAAGATTTGAAACCTTCTGTTTGGATTGCAGAGAAATGCACGAATACATCCCCGCCATCTTCACGCTCGATGAAACCATATCCCTTTTCTGCATTGAACCATTTCACTTTACCCTGCATGCCAAACATTCCCCTCTATGATTGAATCAGTACGCATTGTACCCACAATTTGAATATATCACCCTCCCTTTCCAGGTGTCAATTCTATCCACGGTTTGTTAGCCAAATATTTAGAAAATTCACGTATTAACATTACGTTAATAACTAATTCACAGGCACAAATGCAATAGAAATAAGCTTACATGGCTATTTTCAAAAAAGTTGTACACAGAGTTATCCACATTGTCCACAGAATTCACCCGGTTTATACACTGAAATATTGGCCAGGGATCACAGGTATAAGAATATATTCTCTAATACATCCATAAAAACTACAGTTTTATGACATACAAAATAACCGTACAAACCCGTTTGTACGGTGACTTCGAGTACTAATAAAATTAGGGTGCATCTATTTTCGTCTATCCATGTACACACCATCAAAGGTATAGTCCGCTTCGTATGCGGATTTTTGTTTTTTGCTCGAGGTAAACTTGTTAGTATGAAGAGCTGCCTCATCTTGAAGCGCCTGCATCTTGGCAAGAATGACTGCATCATGCTGTAGAATGCGTTTGGACACCGTACTATAACGTTCCCTCTCGTCTCCCTCGTAATTCGCTTGACGCAGCTGTTCAACAAGCAAATCACGCTGCTCAACGAATTCAACAAGACTCTCGAAAGTAGCGTTCTCCAGATTATGTACCATCTGCACAGTTGCATTCTCTAATTGCTCAAATACCTTATACATGCTGTGCTCCAGAAGTATTTCCCTGTCTGATTGCTGTTGCAGCACTTATCCATGTTTCTTTCAAATCCACCAAGAATTGTACGACCTCTTCTATGATCGCAATATCTTTTTTGATATTACTCTCTATTAATCGGTGGAGAAGATAGTCATACAGCTTTAATAACCCATCTGCTACCGGAGATTTGACATCCAATGTCAATACAAATTCGTTAATAATATTTTGGACTTTTCCAATATGGGAGCCTGCCTCGATGTATTCCTTCTTTCTGATTGCTTCCATTCCTAGCTTGCAGAAACGGATCGCACCATCGCATAGCATGATCAATAATTGTGTAGGCGAAGCAGTACGAATGGAGTTTTCCATATACTTATTCTGATTTAAATTCATCATGATGAGACGCCCCCCTTCAACTTAATAAGCCTATTTACCAGATCCAAAGTTCTGCGATATATAGGAAGACTGCTGGTTGTATTTATTAATAGCTGATTCCATAGCCGAAAACTGTGTGTAGTAACGGTTCTCAATAATGGTTAAATTTTTGTTCTGGGCATTAATTTCTTTATTTATTCTATTAAGCTGTGCTCCTAACAAGCTGGTGTCCTGATCGGATGAATCATAGGCGCTGGGAAGCCCTGCTTTTTGCTTAAAGCTGCTGATAGTCTTATTCAAATCCGAATACAAACGTTGGGCTACTCCCATAGTTGATTTATTGGTGCCATCGCCAACGGGTGTTAAGATGTTCTTCACGCTCTCTGGATCAGCAGCCAATGCTGCTCGCAACTTCTCTTCATCCAAGTACAATTTCCCTTGCTCAGTATAAGCTCCTGTTGAGATACCCAGAGAGGCCATTGAGTTATATTTACTGCCGTTTGATATAGGAGTACTCATATCAAACCTCATATTGCTGGAAGCTGTTGTTAGAATGGTGTCATTTTTAAGTAATCCACTCTTTGCTTTGCTCTCCCATAGTTTAATATCGTCTTCCTTCATATCAGTCTTTTGTTCACTGGTTAAAGGAGTATAATCCCGATAACGCGCTTCACTGTTCTTAACATTGACCGCCTTCAGAATCTCATTGTAATCGGTTATGAAGCTTTTAACATTCTCAACTATTTTATCTACATCCGTTTGCACACTAACAAGAGCACCTATTCCAGTCGTCGGTGACTTTAACGTGATCTTGAGTCCATTCACAGTAAACGTGTTACTGTCTCTGGTAGTTTCCAAACCATTAATGGTAAACACCGCATTCTGCGCCGCTGTCCCGCTGGCTGTAGTCACCTTCAACGTGTTGGTTAAGAAGTCACCTTTGACGTCATTGAATTGAATTTTATCCATATTGGTTACTTTTCCATCAGTACTGATATTCGTAAGTCCCGTATTCTTTGCACTAAATGAAATTTTACCTGTCACTGAATCGAACAAGGTTGTAACATTGGTTTTGGTATTGATTCGTTTGACAACATCGTTAAAAGAATCCACAGCAGGATCTATGGTTATTTCTGTCCCGTTGATTTTGAAGGTCTGCTTATCATACACACCGTTTGTTTTTGTAAAATTACCTAATAAATTGTCATCTTGACTGCCTAGAGTAGCACTTGGATCAAATGTTTTGTCCGTAACTTTAATACTGGAGGCACTAGAGTTCGAAGCTGATGTAGCTAGACTTGTTACTTTAATAGTGGTCGATCCTACTTCTGCATTCCCGGTTGGAGTCACGCTTATCGAGTCAGGACTTCCGGAAACCTCCGCTTTTTTTACTGAAAACGTAGCTTCTAGCCTATATGAGGAGAGCTTGTCACTGCGGTAAGTAGATATCTTGGTATTCATTTCACGATAATCATCACGCTGCCATTGCAATATCTGTTTCTGCTGCGACATTTTATCAACAGGCTTACGTTCTGCCGACATCATCTTCTTGACCATTGCGTCAATATCCATACCGGAGGCCAATCCAGACATACGACTTACTGCCATATTTCATCACCCGCTTTGACTTGTTTTAGATTACTCTACCTGCGTTGGTCAATGAATAGACCCGCTTTCTCCATCAATTTCGATATGAAATCAAGACTTTTCTCAGGAGGAATTTCTCTTATGAGTTCACCCGAATCCTTATCCAATACTTTAATGACAATTTGTTTCGTTTGTTTATGTACTAAATATTCAAACGTTGTATTCCTGCCTTGAATAGCCTTCAGTGCCTTATCAATCGCCTTAATAAAATTTTCATCACTGATCGGAAGAAGCTCCCCTTGTAATTGAGCTTGCTTCAGCTCGGTAGTGGACTGCATAGTAAGTACGGCAGCTTCTGAATCTTTGATTGGATTTGTAGAGGATTCTACACTAGCTGATACTACACTTACAGGGATAAATCGATCCGTGCCACCGGATGTGTTAACACCATTTACATGATTCATAATATAACCTCCATCCAATTCGTCTAATTACTATGTTTATCGGATAGAGGTTGTTATTTTATTAGATAAAAGAACTAGATTTCCTATATTAAAATACTGATTTAGTTTTTAATCAAAATCGCCATGTAAGCCATTGATTTATAATTGTTTTTTTCCATTAATTTCATTATATGTCCAATATACTGATTGTTATGTTCAACCGTTTTTGCAAACGACTGAATAAGCGTAATAACCAAATCAAGATTAAAATTTTCTTTATAGAATCGGGACATTCCTATTAAATGCATTTTAATTAAACCATAGTGAAGTACCATTAATACATATTCATCGAACACTGAACTATACATACCCAAGGGAAACGTATTCTTGTATACGTAATTCACCAAATAATTCTCAAGTATATATTCGTAGTTTTCCATAAAAGGTAAATAATATTTTGTATAAGCTTCATCGTATCTCTCTGCAATGTCTTCAACGCTATCGTCCAAATTATATTGAATTCCATGAAGAAATGCCGCAAAGCACTCAAAGTAACGTTGATTACTTACACCTGAAAATATTCGTTCATCAGCTAACTCCTTTAAAAGTTCCATTTGAACAGCAGCATGTGAAGGTACTCCTGACAAACTTTCCTTAATTGAACCGTCCTCTAACATATTGGAGAACGAACCAATTAGAACGGGGATTTCACTAATTCTAGAATCATTTTTGTACTCTTCAAGTTTCTGGTAGAAAAAACCTAGAATGACTAGACGATCTGTTAAGGAATAACGCCGGTCCTGCAAGACATGAATGGAAAAAATACGAAGCTCCCAAAAGTAACGCTCAAGTTTATTACTCATAATTTTGTTACTTGTATCAATCGTTTTGGAAATGATGCTGCGAACATCCCCCAATTCTTCAACCTCATCGAACTCAATACCTTCTGGATTTAACAATGCAAGACGGGCTGCTTCAGGACAGGACATCGTTGCGGATTTCTCCATAATATTGTTTACAATGTTCGTTACTCTTGGATACGTTGCACACACATCTGATAAGTATGTTTCTCCTAACTGGCCTTGAATCTTACAAAGTCGTTCCTCAGTAAGCATAGGGCATGCACCACCAGAAGCTAACTTGATTTTGGCATATTTACTGTCACTTGGATTTGAGCGATTCCTCTTAACATGTTTATCCAGCAACAGCTTCAAATCAGAGTTAACCAATTGGTTATATTTTTTATAAGTTGGTTTATCTACTTCAACACGCCATCCCACACAACAAGTATCCTCACAAGCAGTTCCAATACAATTAAACTCATTCATATATTTGGGAACAAGCAAAGTTCGATTACGCATAATTTGTCTACCCCTTTTTGTCGTTAAATACCTTAGTACTATATCGACATTTTGCAGTAAAGAATGAAGTTATACATACCACATTTTTTCAGCTAAATTGTGAAGATTAAGACAATATATACGGAAACACCAAGGTCTGTATGCTATTTCTCCAATCAACAAATATAACAATTAGTCTTGTTCTGATAATATACAACACTTTAGTCCATTCCAAGTTTTCATACAAATCTACGATTTCTTCAATAGACGTAATTATTAAAGCATTGAGATCTTCTATACGCTCCATAGGGAGCAATCTACCGATTAATAAAAGTGAGCGTTCAATGTGAGAATACGCACTAATCACATCTACAAATAGCCTCATAGACTCCTCAAATAATCCCCGTTCTATTTGTACCGGAATATGCTCTATCCCTTCCAGACAAGTTTCAGACAGTTCTGCTGTGAGTTTCATTACTTCTAAATATCGTTCCATAGGTATTCCTCACTTACCTTATATTATAAAGAAAAAGAAACCTTAGTAAAACTAAGGTCTCTCTGTCTATACGTATGAATATTAACGAAGCAATTGAAGTACGCCTTGTGGCTGTTGGTTTGCTTGAGCTAGCATCGATTGAGCTGCTTGAGACAAGATGTTGTTTTTTGTAAACTCCATCATTTCTTTCGCCATGTCTACATCACGAATACGAGATTCAGATGAAGTCAGGTTCTCTGCGGAAGTTCCCAAGTTGTTAATTGTGTGTTCCAAGCGGTTTTGGTAAGCACCCAGCTTAGCACGTTCGGAAGAAAGATTAACAATTGCGTTATCCACTACGCTGATTGCTGTTTGTGCACCAGCTGCCGTGGAAACATCCACATCCTGAATACGCAATGCTTCTGTACCCATATCGTTGATGTCGACTTTAAGCGATTGTCCTGCATTTGCACCGATTTGCATAGTCAATGAATTGTCTGATTTTGCATTTTGTGCTTGTTGAGTTTCAGTGAATTTACCGAAAATCGTATTAAAGCTTGCTACACCCGTAGTGTCGGTTGCGGATTTTTGTGCTGAGAAGCTCAGGTTGGAAATATCCTTCGAAGCTCCATCTGCACCGGTAACTTGAATTTTACCACTAGTAGTATCCAAGGAAACTGTAGCACCCTTGAAAGCATCCAGATTGCGCATTGAATTCAAGATATCAGCCACACTTGAATCGCCCTTCACCGTTACTGAAGTGGAGAAGCCCTTACCATTCTGTGTACCGCTAATGTTGATGACGTTCCCTGCTTTGATGCCTAGACCATTCCCATCCACATCGGCTAATGTAGAAAGTGAAGTTCCTGTGGATAAAGATCCTTTAACCAGATCAGTTCCATAAGCGTTTGTGTTAACTCCAGATGAAGAAACCGAACCGGAATTAGTAGCAGCACCTGTCAATACTGTAGCGCCGCCGCCCGCTGCTCCATCTTCAATTTTAAATGTAGATGTACGCGCATTAGTTGTAAAAGACAACTTATCTGTTGCACCAGAAGTAACAGTGTTGACTGTAATTGCACCAACACCGAAGGATTTATCTAATTGATTTTGCAATGCTTTAACAACCGCATCGCGTGAGCTCAATTTAGATGCAGCAGCACCATTCGTATTAATTCCATCTTGGCCCAACAAATCAATGGTTACTGTTTTATTTCCTAAAGTTACATCAAATTTTGTGTTTTTAGCAGCAGCAGTAAAATCTACACCAGCTGCAATATCTGAACCATTGATTACGCCGGCTGCACCAGCAAATCCGATAGTTGCACTTGCAGAGGAAGAAGTATCAACTGTGATGCTGGAAGAAGCGCCAGTTGTATTCGATACGAATTGGATCTTACCATTATTATCAAGCTCTGCTCTCGCTTTGCCAACCAGATTGCTATTGCTATTAATTTGGTTGTTGATCTCGTTAACAAGATCTTTAGGAGTGGAATAATTCCCAGCTTTTAAAGTAATAGTTTGTGCAGTTCCACCATCAACAGTCAATTTAAGCTGATCGTTGGCGCCATTAGATATTACTGTTCCACCTGCAATAGCAATAGTGGTATTTGTTCCCTTAGTAATTGCCGCAGCCGCCAAAGTATCTGCAGTTGATGCCGGTGTTGCACTTCCAAATAAATTAGCACCAGTAGCTGTTACTTTGAAGGTATCCGTTGCAATCTTAGATGTCAAAGAAAGATGCCCACTACCGTCATCGCCAACCTTTACGATATCTTTTCCATATGCCGTATCCAATTTATCTTGCAGATCTGTTTTAATTTTATCAAATGTGTAGCTAGTACCCTTCGTATAACCAAAAGAGATAGCCGTTGCTGCGCCCTTACCAATTTGAATAGAGAAATCCAAATCAATACCTGTACCCGCAGCACTAGTTGTAAAACCATTTTTCAAGTCTACAGTACCTGTAATGTTACTAGCTTTTCCTGCAAAGCCCATAGATTGAGTCGCGCTTTGTCCTGCAGTTGCAGAAGCCTTCACATCAAGTTTTATTGCTGAAGAGCTACCAGTTGATACAGTAGTAATCTGCAAATGGTTGTCCGCAGTCAAGCTGGCAACTGCCTGATTGAATTGATTACCATTATTAGCTGCACCAACAGCAGTTCTAATAGCCTCGTTAACTGCATCTACGAACTGCGAACGAGTGTAGCCATCACCTGAGCTTGCCGCAATTTTCACTTCAGCAGCAGCAGGTGTACCATTAATTTCAATTATAAATTGATCATTGACACCTGTTTCAATAACAGTTTTTTCAGCTAGTGCTGCTTGTCCAGTTAATGAATAACCAGTACCATTTTTACCAGCAGCTGCTGAACTAATGTCAGTTACAAGACCAGCTCCAGCAGTTCCACCTGTTGCTGCGATATCGCCAGCTTTGAAACTATTGGATACATCAATGGATCCTTGTACAGTTTTTGCAGCAGTCAGGCTACCATTCAACAACTTTTTAGTATTGAACTCTGTTGTGCTGGCAATACGGTCAACTTCGGATTTCAACTGGGAAACTTCTTTTTGAAGCTCGCCACGGTCGGAGTCAGTTGCTGTATCATTGGATGCTTGAACAGCCAACTCACGCATACGTTGAAGGATGGAGTGAGTTTCATTCAAAGCGCCTTCAGCCGTTTGAATCAAGGAAATGCTATCTTGAGCGTTCGTGCTAGCTGTAGTCAAGCCACGAATTTGACCACGCATTTTTTCGGAGATTGCAAGACCTGCTGCATCGTCAGCCGCTTTGTTGATGCGAAGACCGGAAGATAATTTTTCAAGTGCTTTGTTCGTTGCACCGCTGTTGTTAGTTAATTGACGGTGAGTGTTCAATGCTGCAATGTTGTGATTAATTCTCATTTGTTCTTCCTCCTTGAAAGTTACTACCACATCCATGTGGTTAGTTATATTGGACTATTCTAATAGGTCGGCCGCACCTAATTAGAAGCACCTATATTATATATCGAATTTCGACATCGAATTGTTTAGAGCATTTCTTCGATTTTTAAAATAATTTGTATTTCGTCATTGTTCCGTTTTATTTTTAAACATTTTACCTAAGTAACTTGCTTTGTTCCGGCTTATTGTCGATTCCTGATTCATTTGCTTGATTTGCTCGTACACTTCTTTTCGATATACGTCGACAGACTTTGGCGCTTGGATGCCTATCTTAACAACATCGCCTTCACTTTCCAGTATGATAACCTCTATATGATCTCCAATGATGATGGATTCGCCTTTTTTCCTCGATAGTACTAGCATGTGAAACTCTCCTTACCAGGCAGGGATTCTTCCTTGTGGTTATTAGGAAATAGCTTGTGCTTAATGCTATAGGATGATCCATGCAAAATAATTTGACGTGCAAGCTTGTGCTGAATATTGATTATAATAGGAGCCATCAAATTCACTGTAGCCTCTTGGATATGATCCTGAACCGAAACCATACTTAGCACGATAACATCCGTATCCTTAACAATCTGCAGCTCGTCTCTAACCGCTTCCGACAGATCAAATTCATAGTCAGTGAAAAACTCAAACGGATTCGTAACAACGAAGGCCAGATCACCCTGATCTACGGATTGCATGAATAGAAAGAGCGAATCTTCTTGTATGGGTAAGAAAGTAAATTGCTGTAATTCCTCGAAGCCCGGCAGTCCATGTGTGAAAACAAATGTACTCTCTTTATCAATATCCACTTCACCAAATCTTGATGTTAACAATCTCATTCATCTCCATCCTTTCAACCTTCAAATAAAAAACAAAAAGCTATAGATCTGTTTCAATCCATAGCATGTGAACATTCACATTAACGTATCAATTTGTGGTGGTATGATCTCGACCTTGCCCCACCGCAGCATCGAATACTCAAGCTTACCCCGTTGGTACTCGATTTCCGGCGGATTGATCTGGGAATTAATCTGGACCCCGCCTCGCTCTGCTTGTATTTCCGGGTCCCTACGATTGAAGTGAATATCCACATTGTCATAGGAAGCTTCTCCAACAAAGTCTAATTCTGAGAATCCGGTGATCTGGCTGCGCTCCACCGCTATATCAGCAATTGGGTTTCCCCCCTTGTGAATAGCGTACATTCGATTACCGTCTTCTACCCTTCTGGCAATACCTTGCAAGGCGATGTCGCGAGATTGGCTGTAGATCCGATTCATAACCTCCAACGTGCCCGGCAAGCCTAATGCGTCCCACGCTTTACTTTGATCTATTTCTAATTCACCATTCGGTTGATGCATTTCCAGCTTGGTCGAGGTTTGCTGCAACTCCATCGTTGGACGAGGCTGTCTAATATCATATTGACCTGAATCAGCATCAATCCCGATCTGGGCATACTCCTGACGAATTTGGATCGAGGGTAGTGGAAACATATAATTCGACTCCTTTTACCTGAGAAAATCGACCAGGCTCGGTTGGATGATCTTGGCCCCCGTGGAAAGAGAAGCTTGATATACGTTCTCGGCAACCTTCATATTCGTAATAACAACCGACATATCGGCATCCTCTGTCTTGGATTGAAGACTCGCAACATTAATTGCAACATCCTTCAAGCGATCCTCAGAAAGCTCGATTCTATTCATCTTGGCCCCTGTATCCGAACGCATGTCAAGTACCTTGTTCATCCGGGAATCGAAATCCCCGATCGCTTTATTAATCCCTGTAAAATCTCCTTTTCCCAAGGCAGTCACGAAATCCTGTGTGATCTTGAATACATTATCTGGATCTGTCGGTAATCCAAATGCTTTGTTGGCTGATGCATTGACTCCAATCTTCACACCTACACCGATCTCAAAGCGAATAGTTCCTTCATCAGCTTGCTCATTTTGAGCATTAGCCAATGTATATGGCTGCACATCCGTAAGTTCGCCATTGAACACATACTTTCCATTAAACTGGCTATTACCAATGTCCACCATTTGCTCATACAGCTGAGAAGCCTCAGATTTAATCGTATCCAAAGCCTCCTGCGGATTGGTACCATTAGAAGCCTTGACCGCTGACTCCCTTAGCTTCTGGAGTACATCTCCTGCCTGCCCCAGAACCGTATCCGTATACGACAACCAGGATGTGGCTGCACTGGCATTGGATTGATACTGGTCATTAGCAGATAATTCACTGCGATATCGCATGGAGAAGCTTATTCCAACGGGATCATCCGATGGTTTATTAATTCTTTGTCCTGTTGACAGCTGATTTTGCAGTTTGTCCATTTGGTTCATGTTGGTATTCAAATTCCGTAGGAATTGGCTGCTCATCATGGACTGTGTCACTCTTTGCAATCGACTCACCTCAAACTTCACTTAGTTTTGTAGATTATCTGCCTACTACACCCATGCTGTTAATTACTTTATCCAGCGCTTCATCATATACTGTCATTGCCCTGGCAGCCGCATTATATGCATGTTGAAACTTTATCATATTAGACATTTCCTCATCCATAGAAACGCCGCTAACCGATTGCCTTCTGGCTTCCACCTGTTCAACCAAAACCTGCTGGTTCGTTGCTTGCCTTTTGGCCTCCTGACCCTGCACACCAAGCTGCCCGACTACAGCACGGAAGAACTCATCTACGGTCCCATCCTTCAACACGACAGCCCCAGAACCAGTAGGGTCAAAGTTAAATGGTTTATCTCTTAATCCAGCTATAAGCAAAGACATATCGTTGTTACCGCGAACCACCTTCTCCACACTATCTGTAGGATCAACGTAAGTTCTCAGTGATGCCGCAATCTTGGAAACATCATTCTCTATAGTTGGGTTGACCTTAAGCGTTGCTGCTGAGAGAGTTCCACTTGAACTCATGAAAAAATCTGTCCCCAACGCAGCCTTTCCATTATCCATACTGTAACCAAGCTTATGCAGCCCATTAAAGCCCTTAACTGTGATTTCTCTATTGTCTGTTTCTTTCAGTGTTCTATCCGCTACCGATCCTGAATAGGTTTTACTGCCAACGGCAGTTCCTTCAGGTACAACCGAACCTACAGGCAATGTAACCTTAATATCGCCCTCGACCAATGTTTTAACCATTGTATCTATTTCATTTGAATAAGAAGATACCAACTTATCGCGTGAGTAAATCATACCGTACACTTCACCGCTGGAAAGATCACCTCCGAAGCTGCCCTGGAGAGATTCCGGAGTTACGGTTGATGCGACATTAAAGCCGTCTACCAGCACCTGGGCACCCATAGAAACTCTATATCCGTTGACATCTTCTTGAACCGTAATATTAATCGTTTTCGATAGATCGTCCAGAAGTACATTTCGCTGATCCCGCAGGTCATTAGCATTATTACCAAAGCCCTCTATACGGTAAATTTCGTTATTCAACGCAGCGACCTGTTGAGCAGTCGAATTAATATAGGTTGACTTCACATTGATATTATCCGTTAAATCGCTGTTAAGATTGCTTAGCTGTTTGGATGTATGATTGAATGCATCCGACATTGCGAGTGCGCTTTCCTTCACTACTGCACGCGCTGTCAGATTGTCTGGAGCTTTACTAAGTTCCTGCCAAGCATTCCAAAAGTTTTGAACGACTTGTCTAACACCTGTGTCTGACGGTTCATTAATGATAGCCTCTAGTTTATCGAGTGTATCCTGACGAATATTCCATTCTCCTGAAGATTTGTTTTCATTATAATACTGTGAGTCCAGAAAATTTTCCCGAACCCGGGTGATAGAAGTGAACTCAACGCTTTGCCCCATCTGTCCTGGAACTGTGCTCCTCTGCAGTCCAATGGCTTCCATCGGCTTTGCCGCCACCATGTTAACTACCTGCCGGGAATAGCCCCGTGTGTTGGCATTGGCAACGTTATGACCGGTTGTATTCAACGCCTCTTGTTGTGTAAATAAGGCACGCTTCGATATTTCTATTCCACCAAATGTTGACCGCATAGCGCGAGGTCTCCTTCCAATTGATCGTGCTCGTGTATAGTGTGAGGCTTGTGCCTGTTATGCTCTGGTATCAAAAATGCCAAGTCGCTTGTTGTTGCCACGAGCATTGTGCTGAGGCTTATGATAAAAGGCTTCATCATCGGGTGGTCCCACGATTAGATCCAAAGAATAATCGATGAAAGATAACGAATGCTCAATTAGCTGTTGATTCAATTGATTCATTTCCCTAAGCTTTCGTATCGTACCCAGAAGCTGCTTTTGCAGCGCTAGCAATGTTTTCTTTTCTTCCATATTAAAAATAATTTTCGTTAAATCGCTCACAGTCACTTTGGGATTAGGCTTGTAGCCCTTTTCCATTAAAAATTCTCCAATCACTTTCAAACGCTGCTGATCCAACTCACCAAGCTGCTTGATCAGTTTGTTTTCCTTAGCCACGATTTGTGTCAGCCTCTCCACATCGTTGTGGATGAGCACCTGCTTCTTCTCTTCAGCCAACTCGCACAATGCATCGTGTACATCGTTGAATGCCGTCATTGTTTGAATCAAAGCCTGAAATGCCATACGACTCATCCACCTAGTTGTTTAGATTCAGTATTAATTTATAAACGGAAAAAGCTTTTCTGCAAGTGTCCTGGCATCCAATTTGTAAGTTCCTGCTGCGACTGAATTTTTTAATGATTCAATCTTTTCTTTCGAGTGTTCCACCTTTGAAGGATTCAATGAACCTAACAGCTCCTTGGCCTCATTCGATATCTCCACTTGATCTTTCTTCTTACCGGATTTACCGGTTGTGGAGACAGACAGAGCATCATGGTTCTTTTGATATTGATTAACGGCACCGATCCGATTAGTTCCATTTATCTTCATGAAAAACACCTTCTTTCAATTAAAATAACTTCACCGATAAAGCGTTATACCTTTTATCGGTGAAGTTACAGCAAAAGTTTATATTAAGTTTTGAGAATGCCTTGTTTTAGAAACGATCCTTTAAACGGTCCTGTATTTTAAATGTGTTGTGGTTCTCCTGTGCTTCCCGCAGCTTTTTACGATTTTCATCCTCATGCATCTGGTTGGTTTCTTTAGCCAGCTTGGAGCGACATGGTTCGCACATCGTATTTTCACGAATTGCGGTACCGCACACTTCACAATCATAGGTCATATTCGGGTTGCCTTTGATGGAGATGCGCCCTTCACGAATAAATTTGGTGATGAGCTGATGAGATACCCCGGTGGCTTCGCTTAATTCAGTGATTGAGCAGGAACGAAACTCTCTTAAATACTTCAGGCACTTATCATACTGCAAATCGATTTCCTTGATACAATTCCCACACATGCCATACATATTCTTTAAATAGACTTTCCCACAACGTTGACAATTAGCCACATTTAAAGTCATTATTTTATCCCCTTCCGAAACATCAAAAAATAGCATCATGTTACATCTAGTGTAGCTTACAAGTCAAAGGCTTGTACACTATAATTTGGAACGTTTATGGAAATAAATATTTATCTTGCCCAGCTAATCCCGTATACGGCTATATCCAGCTCCATTGTGATCACTTTTGCACATTCACTCAATGTACTGCCAGTGGTATATACATCATCAATAACATACAGTCTTACGGCCTTACGTGCCGTCATCATTTGCAAGCTGCTGCGGGCAGCAGGATTAAGCGCAAATACCCCTTGTAAATCGGCCAATCGATCCCCGCGCGTCTTGAAGCTTTGTTTATCCGTATGGCGCACTCTTTCGAGCAGTCCAATTACCGGAATACCGGTTAACCGACCAAGCTCTTCGGTTAGCTGCTGGGCTTGATTAAAGCCACGCTCGGCTAATCGCCTTTCACTTAAAGGCACGTAGGTCAACAGCTCAACATAAGAACCTGCAGCGCTTTGAGGATCAGTCTGTCTATGATGCATATGATAGGCGTGCAGCAGCATTTTGCCGAGCAAGGCTCGCAGCTTTTCGCGGCCTCGGTACTTAAAAATTCCCAACCATTCCTTCATAAGAGGATTGTAGCTGACAGCACTGCGATTTTGCACAAAATAGGTCTCTCGGCGCCGACTGCAATCCCCGCAGATCTCGGGGCGACCGCAGCATTCGCATTCAACATGCAAGATCCATGGAATGGAGGCGCTGCAAGTATGACAGAGAGGCAGCTCTCCACGTTTGGTATAGGAACCGCTGCATGCGATGCAGGAATAACGGCTCGGCGACAACAGGCGCTCTGCTTGCTTCAGACGATCTGATAACCATTGACTTATACGTGCTCCAGTACTGTTAACCGAAGCCGAATCTTGATTACGCGGGTTATTGGGACTTTCTTGTGTTTGGTTACCGCCATGTCGTCCTTCGTGCTGCTCCGTTAATCTTCCTCCCGGTGTATTCATGGGCTCTGTTCTCCCTTTGAACGTAAATATCCCTTCTTTCTGGCTAAGGCGTTCATCGCCTTGATTTGTCGAACGGCTTCCACTTGTTCTCGTGTTCGTTCCTTGGCTGCAAAGAATACCAGACCTGCCGGGTCATCTGCAGAACGACCCGCGCGACCGGCCATTTGCACGAGTGACGCCGAATCAAATAGCTGGGCATCGGCATCCATAATATATACATCCGATTTGGCTATCGTCACTCCACGCTCCAGAATCGTCGTTGTCACCAACATACGGATGTTCTTATTGCGAAAATCGATGACCTTTTGCGCGCGCAGCTCGTCCTTGGAGGAGGTGCCTTGTATGACAATACCAGGAAATATCCGTCTCAGGAGCTGCACAAATGGCTCTATAAGCTGGATTTTCGGTACAAAAATAAAAATTTGGGCGCCCCTGTTCAACGAAATGCTGAGTTTATCATGAAGGCTGCGCGGTATAGCTGCACGTTTTTGCTGCTGTGACAAGGAAGGTGTGGGCAGCAGGACGGGTACTGGCAGCGGATGACGATGATATCTTGCTGCCACCTTCACATGAGGAAGTCTACCGCGCTCAGCGGCTCTCTGAAGCTGTCTGGGAGGTGTTGCTGACAGCAGCAGGGTTACGCCACCGATCGTGCAGACCTTACGTGCCGCATATTCAAGCATGGGGCTATTGTGATAAGGGAACGCATCGATCTCATCAATAATAACCAGATCAAAAGCCCCTTCGAATCGCAGCAATTGATGTGTGGTGGCTATCGTCAGAGTTCCTGTATCCCAACGCTGCTCGCTTCCCCCATACAACGTGACTACAGGCAGCGGAGCAAAAGCTTTTTCCAGTCTTGGCCTGAGTTCCAGCACCACGTCACGTCTGGGAGTAGCGATTACAACGCATTTGCCTCGGCTCAGCATATATTGAATCATCGGAAAAATCATTTCGGTCTTACCAGCGCCAGTAACAGCCCATATCAAAAATTGCTGCGGTTTATTATGTAATTTGGATTCGGCGCCAGCCTTCCATTTATTTCCTTTCAAAAATGTTAATGCTAAATAAGAGGCTTCCGCCTGCACATTACTCAATCCCCAAGGTTCGATATAGGGTTGGAAATCATGCTCTTCTTCCTTCGAACCCATCTCCTGATCCATATTTGGGTTAGCAGGTGCACTAATCAGAATAGAACAATAGCGTGAGCGGCCCATCGTCAGACACTGCTCGCAATAAGGACAAGAGGTCCCGCAAAACAAACAATCCGTCATCACTATGTGCTTGGCATCCGCTCCACAACGTCGGCATTCGTAGACCGGCTTGTGGTTGAAGGATGGAAAGGTTCGCTTATAGTGCAAGCTGATGCCTTGACTCAACTGCAGCCTACCCTGTAAATAACCCATTTGCACATAGAGTAACGGGTCCTTCATAGCCTCCTGCAGCGCATGGTGTTCCATCAATTGATTTGTTTCATCTACAAGTAAGCTGCGACCTTGCAAGATGCTGATAAGCCCATCCAGCTCATCCTGGCGAACTGTGACACTTCCTTCCGCCGTCTGCCTGTACCCTTTCCATTGCAGGGAGTCACACTCCAGCAGAAGCCCCTGGTAGCTGCCAGCTCGTCTCGCTAATGGTATGTCCAAGCGTTCTGCCTGTTGTTGTATCGCCTTCAGCAGAAGGTCTGGTGAGCAACCCTTGGCATGCTTGGTGCTTTCCTGCATTTCATTCAGCTTGGCAGTCAACGTAAGAGCTTGTCCAAATGAAACAGCAGGTTCAAGCACCCAAATTTTCAAAGAATTCGGATGCTCGCCGAACCAATAGGCCATATCAGCCCTTACATCCAAAGTTAAATGCCACGAATAAGCTTTATCGTTAATTAATGCATAAATGACCGTCTTCATCTCTCACCCTTACCACTTGAATTTTCACAGCATTTTGTAAGCGGTTTCTAAAATTTCTTGATGCCCGAGCCGAATTACCATAACCTGCTGATCTTCGTGTCGTGCTATCCATTCATCCAGCGTATTTTGTTCGTCAAAGCTTTGTATCTCAATTTGATAGGTAACCCGTAACCGTTCAGCAATCGCCAAAGTTTCATCCGTGGAGCCTTGATCCGCTACAATCATCTGAATATCTCTACCCTTTAGCTTGGAGAAGAACTGCAAGGATCGAATGAACCATTCCACCTGTGTTTGATTATTATACGTGATCAACCAGACATATACTTTTTTCGGGTTTGTCTGCAGCTCCCGCCGATAATACCAATGCATCAAGACGATACTGGCAGCATAACTGCCCACAATCCATAATAACCCCACCATCATCGCGGCTCCCTCCTTAAGCCATTATATGCCGCGACGAGTTGGTTGGTTCCTAAGGCTACAACGTGACCCAGCCGTTTTTGATCGCAACGATAACAGCTTGCGTACGATCATCAACTTCCATTTTCTGTAAAATGCTGCTTACATGGTTTTTGACTGTTTTTTCACTAATAAACAAAAATTCGCCGATCATCTTATTGCTTTTGCCTTCAGCCATTAAACGCAATACTTCCGCTTCTCTTCTTGTCAGTGGACTGCTGTCGCTATGTATGTACTTGACCCCTGCTTCTTTGGAGACGATGCCCGCACCTGCTACACCAACCTCATCCAGATAGGTCATACGCCGCAGCTGATTGATCAACTTCCCTGTCACCTTGGGATGGATATAAGCATGTCCTGCTACTACAGAGCGAATCGCGTTAATTAACGACTCGGCCTCCATGTCCTTCAGCAAATAACCTGAAGCGCCTTTGCGCAGCGTTTCAAACACATAGCTCTCATCATCATGAATCGACAAAATGATAACCTTGATGTCCGGAAAAATTTCCTTCAGCTTGCCAGTCGCTACTACACCATTTTCAATAGGCATATTAATATCCATAAGGACGATATCCGGATTGAGCGTGTTGCACAGTTCGATGACTTGAATCCCATCACCGCATTCGCCTACAACCTCAAGGTCGTTTTCCATGTTTAAGATCCGCTTGACACCTTCGCGAAATAACTGATGGTCATCGGCAAGAACTAATCGAATATTGCGTTTCGTACCCCCTGCTGTTAACTCCATAATTACCCCTCCTTCGATTCTAGTTTGATAGGAATCAGCATTGAGACCTTGGCCCCTGCACCTACGTCTGATTCCACTTCCATTCTGCCTTCCAGCAGTTCAACACGTTCACGCATTCCCATCAGTCCGTAATGACTGCCCTTATCGATTTTTTTATCGATCTGCTCGACTACAAAACCAATCCCGTTATCCTTGACGGTTACTTTCACCATCTGCTGTTGATAGGTGAGCTCCAAAGTTACATGGGAAGCTTGCGAATGTTTTAATACATTGGAGAAAGCCTCTTGCACAACTCGAAAAATGGCAACTTCCATTCCCGAAGGCAACCGTGCTTCTTTCCCAGCCAGTTCGATTTTGGTGCGTATTTTTGTTTTTTCTTCATAATCCTGAATGAACTTTCGTAGTGCCGGGACAAGGCCCAAATCATCCAGAGCCATCGGACGAAGATTGAAAATGATTTTACGAACCTCTTCGATCCCACTTCTAACCTGAATCTTCAAATCGACAAGCTCTTCCTTGGCGGAACTAATCGTATCCCTGTTCAGCATACGTTCAACTATTTCGGTACGAAGCACGACATTAGCCAGTGTTTGCGCTAATCCATCATGGATTTCCCGTGCAATCCGCTTTCGTTCCTCTTCTTGTGCCAAAATAATTTTTAACCCAATCAGTTGGCGATTTTTGGCTGATTCCAATAAACGCGTAACCTGATCCAAATCACCATCCAAATATTCCAGCACCACATTAACCTGGGACACGACCGACTCGGCACGCTCAAGCTGCTTATCTACATTTTTGATTCGCTTTTGCAAATCATCCCGTCTTGCCTTCAAATGCAGTTCTTTTTCTCTGAGCATGGCAAGCTGCGTCTGCATTTGAGTCGCAAGCTCATAAGCTGCACGAATATCGTCTTCCTTAAACCGCTTAAAATCACGGCTGACTTCGGTAAGACGCACGCGTGCCCGGCGATACTCCATTTCAAATCGGTCAACTTTATTAATCGTGTTTGTTGTTTCTTCCATAACCTGCTGTAATTCGCTGTTCAGAGCTTGTCGTTCTGACCGAACACTTTCACAGATTTCGAAAATTTGATATTTGCTACTTTCCATGACATCAATCGCATTTTTGATAACGCGATCCAAAGCATCCACTTGCATGCCAGTCAGACTCCTTCCAGCGATTCCATACACAAAAGTCTGCTCGTCAAAATGTGCAGTCCCGAACAGACTCCTATGCAATATAGTACCATATTTCGACGCGTTTGTAAGAAGTTATAACGAACTAATTATTGTAAGGTGATTTGCTGCGTTTTCTCGTCCCAAGTCACCTTCCAACCCATATTCTCGGACAGAATACGCAGTGGAACGACAGTCACATTATTCATGATTTTGGGCGCGACCTCAGCCGTTACTCTTTGGCCGTTAATAATAAGCTCCGGATTATCAATCCATAAATCGATAAGCTTATCTCCACGGATCACAGTCACTTTACGCTCTTTCTCATCCCACTTCACCGTACCGCCCAATGCATCTGCGACAAAACGAATCGGAATCAGCGTATTTCCACTTACAATGACGGGTGCTTGCTCGAGCGTCATATTTTTCTTATTCACAGCTACGGTTGTTTTATTAATGGTCAGATTAACCTGATTGTTAGAAGGCGTTACAATATCACCCTTATACGTAAATGTAATGTCATCCAGTTCAATCTTCCCTTTAGCCGCTCGCTCATCCTGTCCAATTTCTTCATTGACCACATAAACGCTTCTTACTGTGATCGGGTATTTAAAATTGTAGCTGCTCAAGTCCTCAGTAACAACCTGCCAACCTTTCCAATTCAAGATCGGTGCCAGTTCCACATAAAATACGCTGCCTGCGCTATCCCGAATTTCCGTCTTCAAAGCATTGAGACTTTCATCCCCATTTACTTTAAGCTTCATAAATTGAGGCTGGCCATCGACTTGAATTCCGGCATCGAAATCGGCAAAAGCCCATTTCGTACCTTTTCCTTGCGTGAAGTCATAGTTTAATTCCAAATAGTGATTCTTACTCGTGTCCTCTTTAATATAAACCGAGGAGGTTACCCCCTCAGGCTTACTCCGCGACATCGTCATGACCGCATTCTTCTCCAGATCGTACCAAACCTTGTCCTTGCCTACGGCGATTGTCAGCATGGTGCTAAAACCATCGTATCGAGCAATGAGCTGAGCCTGATTCGTTCCTGCCAAATCAATGACATTCAGAATGCCATTCTTAACCTCTGCTTTCATACCCAGCACTTCCCACTGAATGGATTCAGCAGGCACCTCTCGGGTTTTGCCAGATTTCGTTTTGGCTATAACCGGAAGTTTGTAGCTGCCCCCTTGGGACAGTACCATATTAGGGGTATTAATTTTCAAACTGGCAATTTGATCTCTCCCGACAACCTCGATGGCAATCGACTGCTTACCTGTTCCTGACGACGCGTTAATTTGCGCAGTTCCAGGCTTGCTCGGTGTAAAAATATTATCTTTAAAAGTACCCACATCATTGCTGATAGACCATGTAGCCGGTATTTTATCGGTATCCACCAGTGGATTGTAATACTCATCATAGCCTTTAAAGCCCAATGCTGCCTGCTCATTCACAAACAAAAAGCTTGGTGCTTGTATAACCAGGCCCTTTACGGCACCCTTAGGTGCTGTCGAGTAGACACCTACGCCATTCACAACCTTACGTTGGATACCGGTTTCTGTTTTATTAGTAAGAACCGGTGTCGTTTCTCCGAGAGGACGTGTGGCCAGCTGTGTAGATCCGCCTCCATCCAAATTCATACCTTTCCATACGCCTACTTTGATCATGAACTGCTGAAGCTCGGTCATAGACAACCCTTTGCTATCACCTGCATTATCAACAGTAATAAGGTAAGCTGTTTTTTGATCCTTCGAATAGCCAATCGCTGTTCTCGATCGGTTGCAGCACAAACTGTCGACTTCCCGCGAAAATTCAGCCGGCTTGCCCTCATCGACCATAATCGTATGGCCGCCAATCATCATTTTAAAGTTTTTCGTATCATACGTTTTGCTTGCATCCTGTGGAAGTACAGAATAATCGACAGTAAGTGGATCGCCAACCTTCATATGCTGCTTAACAAAATCCGCGGCCAAGCCGGATGATCTCAATACATAACCATCTTTCGGCGCTATGACATTAATGATCGTATTTTCTGCAATTTGCTTAATAACTCCGTTTTCTACCAAAACCTCGGTAGGTACCGTTGTCCCATCATTGGATCGGTCAGCCTGTCCCCACGCATTGGTATACATAAACATCGCATCAATATGGCTGTGCTCACCACCTGGCTCAAACCAGTAATACGTTTTGTTAATACCGCCTAATGTGAATTTAGATCCATCCTTAGCGGTTACACTGCCTTGAAACGTAAATAAATCGACGATAGGCTCATTATTTTTGGATAACGCAAATGTATAGAAACCCGGTAAATACGGCGGGGTTGCCATCAATTGTCCATTCGCTATTTCAGGGCCCATCGGGACGCCTTCAGCTTGCGTGTTGTAAAAATCGCCATTAATACCGGCAACGGCTCCAGTTTCCGTCGTCATGCCAAGTACACTTTGTTTTTTCGTGAATTGATTGTTTGTACCACTCATGACATCAAGCTTTACAAGCGGATTCGTCAAATCCACCTCAACGACATTTCCGTTCACAGTTACTTCCTTTTTGTTGCGAATCGATTTCCAAACATATTTTTTCATAATGGCACCTGAAGTTAATATCTCTTGACTAACCTCTGTAACCGTTGGCTCATCTGCAAAAACCTTGTCAGTTGTTATAATTGGTGATAAAAGAATCATAGCGGATAGTGCGATTGTTATGGCTTTCATTGCTAATTTATTGTGCTTAACCACGCTGCGTTCTCCCTTCTTATTCCCGTTCTACTCATTATATACTCTATAAACAGCCAAAAAGTTACGTTATTCGCATCGTAAAATATATAAAGGTGTCCAAATATGTAATAATGATGATCCTTGACAAACAAAAAACAGATGGGAATCATCCCACCTGCCTTTTCTTCTACAGCTTATTTAGAGCTTGTCTCAAAAAATATTATGCAAGTGCATCGCGTTTTAACAACTCAGCCTTATCCGTACGCTCCCAAGGAAGATCGACGTCTGTCCGACCAAAATGTCCGTATGCTGCAGTTTGCTTGTAAATAGGCTGACGAAGTTCAAGCTGCTTAATAATACCAGCTGGACGCAAATCAAAATGTGCACGAACCACTTCAACCAGCTTTTCTTCGCTAACTTTTCCTGTGCCGAATGTATCAACAGCAATCGAAACCGGCCGCGCAACACCAATGGCATAAGCCAATTGGACTTCGCATTTATCAGCCAAACCAGCTGCTACAATGTTCTTGGCAACATACCGTGCAGCATAAGCACCTGAACGGTCTACTTTTGTCGGATCTTTACCGGAGAAAGCTCCGCCGCCATGACGTGCATACCCACCGTATGTATCTACGATAATTTTACGTCCTGTTAAACCAGCATCCCCTTGTGGTCCACCGATTACAAAACGGCCAGTTGGGTTAATGAAATATTTAGTATCTGCATCAAGGAATTTCTCAGGTACGATCGGCTTGATGACATGTTCTTTGATATCTGCTTGGATTTGCTCCAACGTTGTATCTTCACTGTGCTGGGTGGATACTACAATAGCATCTACACGTACAGGTGTATCTCCATCGTATTCAACCGTTACTTGAGTTTTACCATCAGGACGTAAGTAAGGCAAAGTACCATTTTTACGAACCTCTGTTAATCTACGTGAAAGTTGATGTGCAATAGAAATAGGAAGCGGCATTAACTCAGGAGTTTCATTCACCGCGAATCCGAACATCATTCCTTGGTCTCCTGCTCCGATTGCTTCAATCTCATCATCGGACATTAAACCTTCACGCGCTTCAAGAGCACGGTCAACACCTTGTGCGATATCAGCAGATTGTTCATTCAAAGAAACCAACACAGCGCATGTCTGGGAATCGAAACCATATTTAGCGCGAGTGTAGCCGATATCCTTGATCGTTTGACGAGCAATAGATTGAATATCTACATATTCGGATTGACTTGAGATTTCTCCAATAACTAACACTAAGCCTGTTGCAACAGATACTTCGCATGCAACACGAGCATTGGGGTCGTTAGCTAAAAATGCGTCAAGTACAGCATCAGAAATTTGATCACAAATTTTATCTGGATGTCCTTCTGTTACTGATTCTGATGTAAATAAGCGTCGACCGCGTGGTGTTGATGACATATACTATCGACCTCCTTAAAATTTTCGTAGAAAATTGCTTCTTCTTAATCCTATGATGGATGAAGCCTGGACAAAAAAATCAACCCTTTCCTATCGGAAAAGGTTACATTCAATATGACCTTCTTTAGTTATGTTACTGGATTTGCAGGGTACTGTCAATAAAATTGCATGAGTTCTAATTAATCTTAATATAAGTCATTATAAACTAAACATCGTTTCTTCGGCTTTCCTAATTAATCTGCTTGTAATCGCTCCGCCTACGGCTCCAGCATCTCTGGATGTGATATGTCCCCAGTAATCTTCCTTGACTGAACTTGAGGATATAGCACCCAGTTCCGTTGCAAATTCAACATTCATGTCAGCCAAAGATTTACCTACCGGCAATCCCATTTCAGCTGCAATTTCGTATTTAAGTAAATCAAGGGCTTGATGGCTTTCCGGCACAATTTTCTTACGACTAGCCACAGTCATTCACCTCCCGGTCCGTGATAATCGTAGTATGGCCATTACACGGATCAGCACTCGTATAAACTATTGTCATATAGGGCAAAATTTATGTAGTTACTTTACTGCCGTCAGCATTAGTGATCAAATACGAACCACGTATCATCACATAAATATCTTGTTTCAGTTTAGGGTCTGATTTAATACCTCGTCCATCGCGAGGAACTATAAGCAGATGATTTAAATCAACAACTGATCCTGCAGCTATATCTTTACCCGAGGTTACATCGGGGATCCCATTATCGTCTGAGCTAACAATTGTTACTTTTCCGGTTCGAACGATAATTTCTGTTCCTGCCCCGCCGTAGATGGATTGGCCTGGGTCCAACTTGATAACTGATAAGTTTGAACTGCCAGTCTGACTGGGAACGTCCACTACGGGAGTAGTTGTTGTCTTACCACTATCCACTGGATTTGGCTTGAATGATGAAAGTTCACTTGCAATAATTTGTTTAACTTTTTCTTCCGTAATGGTTTGCTTGTTCAGTTCTTCAGCAACTTTTAATTTAATGTTTTGTTCAAAATAGCTCTTGGTAATAACGGGGTCGTCAATGGTTCCTGCTTGAGGGTTGGTTGATACTCCATCAGCGTTAGTAACTACAATAGAAGTTGTCCAAAGCATTGCAGCCATAACCGAAACTTTTAGGGTATATTTAAACATTCAGTTCCTCCTATTCATAAGACAATATGATTTTAAGTATATCTGAATAAAGCGTAAAAAAAAAGAAGACCCCGAAAGGTCTCCTTTAGTTTAAATATTAGTAAGCTGGGCCATCGCCGTCAGTTTTAATTGTTATACCGTCAGAATTCTTTTCATTGTTATTCACAACAATCGAAGACGAAGCGGTGACACCACTTGGAGCAATAACATTTAAAGTAAATGCTTTAACGTTCGATCCGACAGATTTAACTTGACCATCATTGTTAATTTCAACAGTATTATTAGCTGCAACAGTTAAAGCTTTATCAGCTAGTATAACATCAGTTGCATAGAATGTTAAGCCAAGAACACTAGAGTGCTTTTGAACAAATTGATCTGTTGTATTAGCCCCATCATCATCTTTATGGGTTTTCGGATTACGATCTGAAACAAACTCATTACCAAATTGATCTTTAATTGTTAATTTCTTGAAAAGTTGATCATCCCAAGCGAACAAATTGTTAGCGATGTTTGCATCAATACGGGCTCTAGAAATTGTATTGCCTGATTTTGAAACAGCAATACTTGCAATAGCAGGACCTTCATTCTTCGTAGTTACATCAAGTGGTGTAGTATAAACATCACCCTTAGCATCTTTGTAAACTACTTGTAATTTCGATGTTCCTGCATCCAGACCAACAATGAATTTGTTTGGTGTTGTCGCTGAATCAGCAACAGCAGCAACAACACTTGGGTTGGAGCTAGTTACAGATGTAATGGTGTTCGGTACTGCAACATCCTCACCACTATTAGTTTTCGCTCTTACTTTAAGCTCTTTAGTAAGCTTAGCATAAGTTGATCTTGTAACTGAACCGCTGATGCCATTGTTCAGGTAGTCTTCAACAGCAAGAATCGTGTTGTTAACACCTTTATCAATGTAAGCTTCGTATTTCAGTTTGTTCTTGCTATCAGCTGTATCAAGTACTTCAAGAGTAGTTGTTACAGTGTTGATTTCTTTAGTTGTACTTCCAGACAAATCATACAATCTTGCAGTAAATGTGTATGAAGCAGGTTTTGCAGTAATCAGATTTCCTGCAGAATCTTTAGTGTTTGTAAAGAATTTGAAAGATTTATCAAATACATCTTCAAGATTCAAGAAGCCTTGATTTTGACTGCTGTATGCACCGTTAAGAAACTCTTGTGCATAAACAGTTCTCGATACTGATGAAGGTGTAAGATCAAATCTCTTCGTAGTAGCAACAGCACCAGAACCAACTTTACCACCATTTGCAAGAGCAACATCATTACTTCTCAAGCTTAATCCATAGGCGCCTTCCAATGAAGTATTAGCTTGCAGTTCCAACTTCACTTTTAAATTGTTATCATTCAGTTTTAACTCTCCACCATGCTGATCATAAATTTTCAATTTCAATTCATTATCAGTTCCATTAACTTGATACTTTTTAGGAGCTGCGGAGAATGCGATTTTGTCAGCTTTACGTTTTTCACCAACAGAAATATTTTGCGACACTCTCACAGTAGGCGCATCTTGCAGAGAAACTACGATACCCGAACTACCTTTGGAGCTAGCACCCGTAATTGCAATTTCACCTTTATGCTCGCCAGTTTGTACGATAGGCGTTGATCTTGTTCCACCATTGTCATCAGGTACATTAATAGAAGCAAGGTTGATGCTACCAGTAGAATAAATATTGAATTTGTATGCTTTATCAGCAATTTCTTGCTTAGTTAAAACATCACCTTTAGCGTCTTTAACGATAATTGGTACATAGAACTTCTTTTGAAGGTCTGTATCATTATTAACTTTTGTTACATCATCGCCTTCAGCCAAAGTATAGTTGTAAGAACCAAATTCTACAGTTGCTGGAGTTTTAGACGCTGTTACTTTAACTGTTTTAGTTACCGCTTGACCAGAACCATTAGCAATGATGTTTAAAGTAATTGCATCTTTTGCTTCATTTTTGCTGTATTGGAACTTCAGGTCCGCTGCATCGTCGCCGATTTCGCTTGAAGTTGTAAACCATACATCATTGCTACCATCTTTAACCACTTTCTTAACGTTACCTTCAGTTGAATAGAATGTTACACCTTTATTCAGCGTATCATAATCTTGAACTTGGATACCATATTGGTCAATAGCTTTAATGTCAAGGTACGTGTCTTTTTGTGCTTCTACGGAATCGATTTTTACATTAGAGCTGTTTTTCAAGTCTCCAACTTCGATTTTAGCTACGTTTTGAGCTTCACCGATTGCGAATACTTTGTTTGCAGTTACGCCTGAATCCTCATGGATGATAGTAACCGAAACGCGGTCATTTCTTTCCAGAGCACTTTCAGGTGCAGCACCTGCAGCTAAATTTGATTTAAGACGTTGTTGAAGAGTAAATGCTTGCTCACCAGATACACCAACAGCAGTTACATCACTTCCTGTGTTGATAGAGAAGTTGTTATAAGTCAAGCTGGATTTAGCACCATATTGGTTAGTAGCTTTGAACTCAATTTTCAACTTGTTAGTTGTTCTTGGCAATGTTTCAGCAGCTGTCAAGAATTCGATCTTAGCAATTCTTTCTTTAGTTACTGCAACTGTTTGAGTTTTTGCAGTATCATCAATGTTAGTCAAACCACTGATTGTAGCTACAAAAGATCCATCTTGGAACTTCGTATCAAAAGTCAACGTTGCAGTTGTTTTGTCGTCGCTCCATTTAGTTGTATAGTTAGTAACCACTTGACCGTTACCGTTTTTGATTTCAATCTTCAGGTTTTTCGCAGCATCGTCAGTCAAAGCACCATTCAATTGAATAGCCAATTTGTCAGCGTCAGTTGCTTTGAAGGAGTTGATAGCATATTTACCATTGAAAGGCGCGCCTTTGTATTGGGATTTAGCTTCTGAAGAGCTAAGAACCAACAAGTCACGAGTTGCATTGGAAGTACCACCAAATTTACCGTCAGTACCATTGCTCAGCAATTTCAATTGAAGAGCTAATGCTACATAACCTTTAGCCCAATCGGATACAGTAGTGTCAGTAACACCTGGAGTTGCTTTTGCTGCTGCGTCTTTGTTAAGACCACGAAGCAAGAAAGCTGCCAGTTGTTCTTTAGTTACTTTACCAGCTGGGTTGAATTGACCAGGTGCATAACCATCAGTGATGCCTGCTGCTTTAACTGCTTCGATATAAGGAAGCGCGTAGCCGTTAGCTGGATCATCGGATTTAACATCAGTGAAAGATGAAGCTTTCAAAGTAGTGTCAACTTTCAATCCAAAGATCAAAGCTGCTACTTTAGCGAATTGAGCACGGTTCATTTCGTCTTTAAGACCAAAGGTACCTTCTTTTACGCCGTCAAATACACCAGCGGAAATCAATGCATCAAATTTTAATTTTGTAGCTGCGTCCAGATCTTTAAGATCCGTAAAATCAGCGGATGTTTTAGTAGCGTCAGCTTCTGCAGCAAGTGCTACAGATGAAAACATCGAGAATGCCATAGCAAGGGATAAAATAGTAGATAAACTTTTCTTCATAACCTTTTGTTCTCCTCCTCGAATATCTTTCGGTTTTTTAGAGTTCTGTTTAGATGGATTATAGCTCGATGCACTCATTAGCCGTTTCACCCCCTTCCCAGAGTTGAGCGAAATGAATTTTTTATTTATTAAGGTCTGCAACGTATAAGTTTGCAGAAACTAGTAAACAATAGAATGAAAAGATAGCCAATCGTACACCCTTGTACATTATACACTGCAATCCTAGTAAGGTAAAGAGGTGCGTTGCAAAATATATCCAACCTCTTGCTTACCAACCTGCTGTTTTGTGTTTCAATGTATTAAACGCGGCGTTGTATAAAAAGTTGCGCTGTTCTAAAAAAACTTTTTATTTTTTGATCAACTCATTTCATCTGATATCGTATATCAGGTTGTCTATCAATTTCGTATTGCCTCTCTTACGAAACTTAGTATACAACGAACTATACGTTTACGTCATCACGTATTATTTTCCATGTACATATCTTGATTTCAACCGAACTGTTACATAAGCAAAAGCCCCGAACCTAATGGGTTCGAGGCTTCTTTTTCATTTTATTTGGTCATACGTGAACGTGTGCTTAACAGTACTCTGATTTTTTGCAGTGATCGTAAAACCGGCTTTTTCGTTTGGCTGATGATTCCGATCGCTTCCGCACCCAGTACGAGAATGGCAATCAACACGACAATCAGCAAAACCATTCCCCAGATAACTTCTTGCTCCGACATATAAGATAGAAGAACTGCTGATGCACCAAATATCGATGCAATTCCATAGATGATCAAAACCGTAAGCCGATGGCTAAAGCCCAATTGGAGCAGACAATGGTGAAGATGGCTTTTGTCCGGCTTGGAGATTGGTGTTTTATTGACCCAACGTCTTAATATCGCAAATAGCGTATCCGAAATCGGAACCCCGAGTATCATAATAGGAACCAGCAGAGATAGCACGATCGATTGCTTAAACCCTAGAATGGATAAGGTAGCCAGCGCAAATCCCAAAAACAGTGCGCCCGAATCCCCCATAAAAATTTTGGCCGGATGAAAATTATAAAATAAGAAACCAATAATACTGCCAAGCAGAATGACACTGAGTAGAACTACGGTCACATTCCCCATCATTAAAGCAAGCACAAGAATCGTAGTTATCGCAATGCCAGAGACGCCGGCTGATAAACCATCTAAGCCATCAATTAAGTTGATTGCATTCGTTACGCCAACAATCCAGAAGATCGTAAGTGGTACAGACAGCCACGTCAAGGAAATCATCGTATCTCCAAAAGGCACATTAACCAAATCAATAACGACCCCTGAGTACACAACGACACAGGCTGCAATAATTTGTCCAAGCAGCTTGATTCTTGGGGAAAGGTCGAACCGGTCATCCAAGGCTCCCACCAGCACGACAATCGCTCCACCTACCAACAGACCCAATGCTACATCGGATTGAACCGCAGGTGAAACCACGAAATACGCTCCTACAAATGCAATGAAAATAGCAAGTCCACCTAGTCTAGGCATGATCCGACTATGTACCTTCCGGTGATTGGGTGCATCCACAGCCCCTACCCAAAATGCAAAGCGCTTCACCAAAGGCGTCATCAGCAAGGCAATCAAGCAGGCCACTACAAAGCCAATTCCGTACAATACGTTCATTCTATTTACACAGCCCCTTTGTATCTATAAAAGCCCAGAAAGCAATTTAAATTATACTCCGTCCGGGCGCATATTACTACCTTCATTTTAAATGAAAGTTGTTGATTTCCAGTCTTAATTACGCTATTTTCCCATGTTTTGCACATTTTTCTTTTCACGGATCACTTTCATTGCGAATTTCGGCAGTACAAGCATTCTTTTGTAACGCCACGGCTCTTGTAGAAGACGATAAAACCACTCCAAACGGAGCCTTTGAAAAATCACCGGCGCACGCTTCAGCTTACCCGACAGCACATCGAAGCTTCCTCCTACGCCCATAATAACCGGAACTCGCAGCTGCTGTTTGTATTGTGCAATCCACGGCTCCTGCTTATCGGCTGATCGACCTATCAATAGGATGTCCGGATCATGCTCCCGAATATTCGCAATAACAGCAGCATCCTCATCTGCCTGAAAGTAACCATCACGGTAACCAACAAGCTGCAATGCAGGATATTGTCGTTTTAAACTGCTGGCCGCTGCTTCTATCATTTCCGGAGAAGCGCCTAACAAATATACTTTCCAGCCTTTCGATTCTCCAAGCTGCATCATCCGATGAAGTAAATCAAAACCGGTTACCCGCTCAGCAACGGGATTCCCCACATAATTGGCAGCCCATACGATGCCCGCTCCATCCGGCACAACCAAATCAGCCGCTTGAAGAAGCTGCATATAGGCAGAACTGTCCACAGCCGACATGACCATAATCGGATTGGCCGTAATAATTTGATGGGGTTCCCGGGATTCAATCATATGTGTAATCAAATTAACGGTCTCATTCATACTTAACTTGGAGAAGGGAACACCGAATATCGATACTTTAGGTATAGTCAATGATGATCCCTTCCTTTATTGAAAAATAATGCGATCTGCTTCGCTGGAGTTTGTGCTTCATTTTTCAAATGTTCGATAAGCGGCTGCTTATCAGCCTGCCACTTCGACCGCTGCTCCAATAGTTTGACAGCCTCAGCGACTATGCTGGCACCCGTCTCATTATGAATCGCAGTCGTATGTGCCACGGCCAGCATATCCAAACGATTTAAAAACTGATCAATCTTCGGATCGTAGGAAATCCCCAACATAGGCACTTGCTGTGACGCAGCATATATCAAGGAATGCAGTCGCATACCGATCAACAAATCGCAGCGACCTACCTCGGCCAGCATCTGCTGAGGATGTGCAGCTCCGTGAGAAATCGAAATCCGATCATCATGCTGGCTGCCCAGCTGAGCTTTTATAACGTTGGATGCCTCTTCATCCGAAGGCAGGTGAAAGGGTAAAAAACGAATATGCGCATCCGTCTGCTTCAAAATCGTGGAGACAGCTTCTGCAAGCGCCTTTAACTCTGACCGATCCTGATTCCAATATCGAACCGATATACCTATGATTGGCTTATCTGTTGGCAAAGGTTCGATTTGGCCCTGTTCTCCCTCACTAAGCGGCATCCCCATTACCGGATCCGGCACAACGATAATTTCACTTGAAACCTTCATATTTAACAGCAACTGCTTTGATTCTGTATCTCGTACGGATACGAGACAACAGCGATTAAATACAGAACGTATCCACCCAAAGAACATGCCGCGATAAACGGGCCCAATCCCTTGCGAATAAATAAAAGTCGGCTTCCCAAGCCACTGGGCTAGCTTTAAAACTCCCAAATAATAAGGAATTGTCTTCGCGCCCGTGGCGTCCTGCAGCAGGCTGCCACCTCCGCTAATTAAACCATCGGCACTGCGAATCGCTCGAAGCATCGCACCCGGACTCATCCGGTGCACGGCTTCGACACCATAGGTTTGACTCGTTTTGACCGGATTGGCAGACAACACCACAGGAATAAAACGAATACCCTGTTGGCGACCCTGCTCCTCCAAAGCAAGCAAAATCGATTGCAATACCGCTTCATCCCCACTGTTATCGAAGCCGTAGTACCCTGATATTACGATCTTTTTAGCAGCAAGGGTGTCCAACGACGCCAACTCCTTATGACAATTTCCCAAACTGCGATATAACCGATCCCAATCAATATACCAAATGCTAGACCGTACACAATACGGACGGATGAAATAAGCAACGGCGTATGCAAATGGGCAAAGGTATCTACGATAGATGCCTGACCAATGACTCCAATCAAGACCAGCAATACCGCATTACGATATTTGACCGCCAGGTAAGCACCCAAAATAAACAAAGGATGGGCAATTAAAAATTCCTTCGTGCGCGGGCGAATGCCCAATGTATTTTCCAGGAAGGAACGGAACAGCTTTTCAAAGGCTGAGGCCTGTCCCTCGTTACCTGTTCGTGATAAATAATAGAACCCGGCAGCAGCAATGGCCGCTGCCCCGATAATCCATAGGACGCTGATATAAGAAGCAAGCAGCTTTTTAGCCTTATTGAGCTTATCCTTGTGAGAAAGACTATCATTGAATAGCAGCCAGTAGAAAGCGATCGCTACTATTGGAAGCAAATGCAGCAGGCTAACACCCCGGAATTGCTCCAGTACAAGCGAATACGTAATCTGGTTCAGCAGACCCACTATAAAAAAGATCCCAATGACGGATATTGCCGAAGTTTTCAGCAGCAGCCAAATCGCATATCCCAACTGCGACCCCATGCGTGACTGATATTTGCTGCGAACAGATCTTACGGCCATAATCATGGCCACGATCGGCGCACATGTGCCTGCTCCTAAAGCGAGTCCTTGGGCGAATAAACTGGATGACAGTACAAATAATCCGGCAGAGCCCACCATTCCAAGTAAAAATACGAGCAGCGTAATTTCGGAAACAAAATAAGAAACCGTCAGTGCAATTAGGGCCACAGCACCGATCCAGAGCAGCAGCTTGGCTCCTGATTGCCAGTTGGAATGCACCAATACAAATTTCCCTGCAGGTCCCATTACATAACCAGCTGCTTCGATACGCTTGATAGCTCCATCCGTACCCGTTAAGCTTTCGTATAGGGAATCCAGAGGATTCAGGATTTTGCCCTTATCAAGGTTCTTAACAGCACGTGCATTCAGAAAAACCATACGAATGTTGCGATCCTTGACCGCAAGTACGAATCTGTCAGATACCCCTTGAATTCTATCCGCTAATTCAGCTTCTGTCAGGTTTTCGGTCAGCTTCTCACCGTCTCGCTCAGTAAAGGAGTGAAGACGGACGACATCGTATTGAATCATTTTCGCCAATCGATTAAAGCCCTTTTGCTGCGTTTTTTGCAGCTCGATGTTCGCCAGCCCAATTTGATATTTCTTCATAAGCTCGGCCATAGTGTCCAGATTTTTGAGATTAGTGTCACTTACATAACCAGGCACAGTCTCTCCATCAACAATGAAGCGTGTCACACCGTACTTTTGCAAATTAGCTAGCAGCACTTCCATCTGCTCCGCATTGAAAGGTCGGCGATTGGACATGCGAACAACGATATGAAAGCCTTGTTCCTTAAGTGTTTGCAATGCAATCGGGTCCGGGTCCATCGTGACCAGTCCGGCTTCATCACGACTCATTTCTATAATAAGCCCATTTTGATTTTTGAAGGTCCACGGACGTACTTTGGCATTCAGACTCGTAAATGCTTTGGTAATCAACGCTTCCAGTTTGTCCTGCGATTCTTTTTCAGCAAATAAAATATAGGTGAAATTCTCGTTAGGCGATATCGGACTTTGCGTAAGCGCAGTCGCTTCGTGTGATGAGAAGATTTCGATACGGCGGCTCAATCGCAATTCGTTCAATGTCGCTTCATAAAGTGCCATTGAATGCACACCGCTTTTTTTCAATTCCTTCAGCTGTGTGTTCACAAATTGCCGCGGGTCTGTCTGCAGGTCTGCTATCTCCAGCAAATCCCGATAATCAAACACAAACTCAACCTTACGACCCGAGCCTTCCTCTGTTTGCGACCTTTCAAAAGCAACAGGAATGGAGGCCAGCATCCCGAGGATAACCAGCCACCATAACCACTTCATGCTTTTCTTATTCCATTGTAAGTAACGCCCGATCAATACATTCACTCCTGCCGTATTATTGGTCAACTCTGCTCATCACGGAGCTAACTAATCCCTGGATGGCTTCAGTGGCTGCTTCTGCGCTTGTACCGCGGACAGCAAAATACACTTTTATTTTCGGTTCTGTTCCTGATGGCCGCAAGCAAAACCACGAATCATCAGCCAATGTATATTTCAGCACATTTTCAACTGGCAATCCATATAGCCCTTGTGAAAAGTCCTCGATTTTAGTAACGGTTTGCCCATTCACTTCCGTAGGCGGTTGATTACGCCAGTTGTTCATGATGCCTTGAATTTGCTCAACGCCATCTTTGCCTTTCAAGGTGCGAGACTCCAGCTTTTCAAGGAAATAGCCATGTCGAACATAAAGCTCCTGAAGAACGTCATACAACGTTTTCCCCTTGCTTTTGTAGTAGGCAGCTGCTTCACAGATCAGCATCGAGGCAATGACTGCATCCTTATCTCGGGCATAATCACCAGCGAGGTATCCGTAGCTCTCTTCATATCCAAACAAAAAGGTCGATTCGCCTGATGCTTCGAACTGCGACATTTTTTCACCAATATATTTAAAGCCGGTTAACGTGTTAATGGTTTCGACACCATAATGCTTGGCTACAGCCGCTCCCATTTCGCTCGTCACAATCGTCTTGATGACAACACCATTGTTGGGAAGCTGGCCACGCTTTTTCAGGCTGCTAAGCAGGTAATCGACCATAATCGCGCCCGATTGATTGCCCGTCAGGACAAAATACTGACCCTTTTCATCTTTGACAACCGCACCCATCCGATCACAGTCAGGGTCCGTACCGATAATAATATCTGCATCCATTTCCTTGGCCTTGCGAATAGCGAGTGTGAATGCTTCTTTTTCTTCCGGATTTGGAGATTTCACCGTAGAAAATTTAGCATCTGGAAGCTCCTGCTCCGCTACAACCACGACTTGACTAAAACCTATGGTTTTTAGGGCTGCTCGTACGGCCAGATTCCCGGCACCATGCAGCGGCGTAAATACGATTTTAAACTGACTGCTACTCCGCTTCACGATATCTGAATTAAGGCTCACGGAGGTTACTGTCTTGATATATTGCTCATCGATATCTTGACCAATCCACTCCAATAGACCCTTGGCTTCAGCTGTCGTCCGTTTCTCACGTCTCACATCTGCAAAGGATTGTACCTGCTGGATAGCAGCAATGACCTGTTCCGCCTGATCAGGAACGAGTTGGCCTCCATCGGAGCCATACACCTTGTATCCATTGTATTCAGGTGGATTATGGCTTGCTGTGATCACAATACCAGCAGAAGCCTGCAAAGCCCTTACAGAGAAGGAGAGCTCCGGAGTTGACCGCAGCGATTCGAATACATAGGCTTTAATGCCGTTACCAGCCAATACTTTGGCAGCTTCCAGTGCGAATTCCGGAGATTGATTGCGGGAGTCGTAGGCGATGACCACGGATGGATTCTCTGCTCCCAATGCGTTGACAAAGGCAGCCAGTCCTTGTGTGGCCCGACCGACTGTATAACGATTTATCCGGTTGGTTCCTGCCCCGATAACACCACGCAGCCCCCCCGTACCGAATTCAAGATCACGATAGAAGCGGTCCTCGATTTCCTTCGGCTGCTCTTTAATTTGGTTAAGCTCTGCCTTTGTACTCTCATCAATAGCCGGATCTGTTATCCATTGCTGATATAATTCTTGAACTCGATTATGTACCGTCATAAATTCATCTCCTATTCTTTGGCTGCATCCGATAACGCAAACATTAATCCACCTTCAGCTACGATCTTATCGCCTACCTTGGCAACAGCCTTACCTTTGCCGATAGAGCCTTTTAATCGTGTAATGGTAACCTCAAGCGTCAAAGTATCTCCAGGTACGACCTGTCCGCGAAAGCGAAACTCATCAATTCCCGCAAAAAAACCAAGCTTTCCTTTGTTGGCTTCCAAAGATAGCATGGCAACCGTTCCGACCTGAGCGAGCGCCTCGACGATCAACACGCCCGGCATTACCGGATATGATGGAAAATGTCCCGCAAAAAACGGTTCATTGATCGTTACATTTTTGATCCCCTTGGCACTGACACCTGCTTCTACCTCTAAAATTCGGTCTACTAGCAAAAAAGGATATCGATGGGGTATAATCGCTTGAATTTGTACGGCATCTAACACAGTTTCATTGCTCCTCTCCAAGGTGTGGTATAAAATGTACCGATTTAACTTACACTAACAGCATTCCTTCATGATCTGCAGTATTGAAGGTTGATATAAGGGAGCTTATGTATCGGTTTGCATGCTTTCGAATTATGCTTACCCTTACATAAGCTCTTTTTAAACGATCCCATCATCATTTACGTTCAAATTCTCGTTTATTCAGTTTGTAGAACTGGACAATATAAATGATCGATGTCAAAAAGGATACCGCGATGACTAACCATAAATAAAGCTCTGCCAGGGGTAATTCAAAAATAATGAGCATAATAGCCACATAGTATAAAACCGTTGTTAATTTACCCATAGCGTTAGCCGGAACGGTCTGCTTGCCACGAAAATGGAAAATGGCCGAGCCGATAATCATTCCCGCCTCACGCACAAACATGGCAATAGCTGCTTCTAACGAAATCATTCCAGAGTAAACCAATGATAAAAGTACGGTAATCATCATCGATTTATCCGCAAGCGGATCCAACATGCTGCCAAGTGGGGTGACCAGATTGCGGCTGCGTGCTATGTAGCCATCCAATACATCCGTCAAGCCTGCGACCAGCAAGACAAGAAAAGCTGTACGCATATAACCAGCTTCAAAAACCAGTATGTACAGGGGGATTAATAAAAAACGGCATAGTGTTAACAGGTTCGGTAAGTTCCGCACGTAAATGATGCCCTCCCCCCACAAGACGTTGATCCTTTCCATTTATTATACCGTTGTTGTAACAAAAATAAAACTCCCTGGCAGGGAGTCAGAAGTCAAGCTATTCAAGTCTCGGCAAATACCAAATCGTACAGGTGGCGCCAAGTATCAATCTCGTATACCTCGTCCATCGGTTGTTTACCTATATATACGTAACCGATGACCAAACCAATGCCAAGAGCGACTATACACAATAAAGGAATGCCGATCCATTGCAAGGCAAGAACAACCCAGCGTCTTCGTTTCTTGCGCACTTTCGCTTTCTTTTTGGGAGCTGGCGCTGGTGCTGGAGCCTTTTCATCATTTGCTTCCGCCATATTTACCAACCTCACTTCAAGGGTTCCTGCTAGCCGTTGCGCAAGTTATTCGCAATGCCCATCATCGTATCCGAAGAAGTAACGGCTCGGGAATTTAATTGGAACGCGCGTTGTACTTGAATCAAATCTGTCATCTCTTCAGATAGAACCACATTGGATTGTTCCAAAAAGCCTTGTTTGATTGTAATAGGATCAACCATGTTATTAGCAGCATCAACAGTTTGAAGCACATCCTGCTGGTTGGCCAGACCTGTTGGCAAAGTAAACAAATTATCTCCTAATTGCTGGAGCAGCTGTGGACGAATGACACGCACAAGCTTAATTTGAGCTACTTCAATAGGTGGCGCTGTTTTATCAGCATCATCGTATGCCATGATTCTGCCGTCCGGTTGAATATTCACGCGGTGATTGCTCGGAACCTGAACCGGTTGGTCATCTGCGCCCATTACATAATGTCCATCCTTGGTGGTTAACAGCAAGGTGTTAGGGTCTGCACCAGAGGGGGTAAGCTCAAACGAGCCGTCACGGGTCCATGCCGTCTGTGGAATCAAATTATTGTTGGCATCTCTCACAAAAGTATTAATTTCATACATACCATTGCCTTCAATCGCTGTGTCCAGAGGGTTCTCCGTAGCCTTCAGGGAGCCCTGCAGCATTGTCATTTGAGCTTGTACGAGCCGTGAGCCCCAGCCTTGGTTATAACCCAAAGGGGAAAGTCTGCCTTCTTTCTCAAAGCCCTTAGGCTGCTGTTTCAAACTGGTAAGAACATCTTGAAAGGAAGCTTCCTTACGTTTGTAACCAGTCGTATTAACATTGGCGATATTATTAGCCAGCATGTCCAGCTTTTGCTGAAGCCCATGCATGGACACGGATGAATTAATCATGGAGTTGTTCATCTTGTTTCCTCCTACCGGCACCGCGCTTCGAACCTGATTGCAGGATTCGATACCGAATATGCTTTCTGTGAAGCCTTGTGATAAAAGCTGGCTTGTTGACACATCCTCATAAGGATGGATTATACACGGCCTACATCATTAACTGCCTTGTCCATACTTCGATCATAAAATTGAACAACCTTCTGATTCGCTTCATAAGCACGTGATGCCGCCATCATGTCCACCATCGATTGACTTGCATCCACATTGGAACGCTCAACAAATCCTTGACGCACTTCTACTTGATCATCCGGATTAACGGCTCTGGCCAAGCCTTCGCTGCCTGCATTAAGTCGGTACAAGCCATTTCCTTCACGCACCAGTTGGTTAGGGTCCTCAACACGGCTAATTAGTAGATTCAACGGTTGATTATTTGCATTTTGCAATAACAAACCATCGGAATTTGTGAACTGTCCAAGCTTCGTAATACGAAAATTGGTTACAGGCGTTTGTGTTGCAGGATCCAGCAGCAGGATTGGCTGCCCATCTCCTCCCAATACCCGATAACCATCCGGGGTAATGAGTTGGCCTGTCCCATCTACAGACAGCTTCCCATTTAGTGAAAAACGCTGCTCACCGTTATCGTTAAGGATTGTAAAAAAGGCTTGCGGCTGAATCGTCCGCTGTCCGTTGGCATCTACGTATTTACCCGATGCATCGAACGTCGCTCCTGGCAATTGAATGTTCGAAACCAGCGCAAAGTCAAACGGATTGTTCGTCTCCTGCATATCCCCCTGTGTGTGCAAGGCGATATTCTCCTCTGCCATAACGCCTGTATTCAGACGACCAACAGGTACAGCACCGGGCTCACCCAGGCCATTATTGATTCTCGAAATTAACATCTCGGGAAATGAACGATTAATTCCGTACCCTTGCTTAAAGCCTGGCGTATTGATATTCGCGATGTTATTGGTCACAATATCATGCTTCCGCTGCTGCGAGATCATGGCAGATGCAGCAGTGTATAGTCCTCTTAACATCGAGGCTCCCCCTTATAGGCTGGCGATTTGGTGTGAAGGCAATTTCGATCAAAATTTACGCTTGACTACTTTATCCAGGTTGTCCAGCATAATACCCGTCCCTTTGACGACGCAATGCATAGGATCCTCAGCTATCAAAACAGGAACCTTCAGCTCGTCCGCCAGCAATTGATCAATACCATGCAGCAGTGCTCCACCGCCAGTAAGAATGACACCACGATCAATAATATCAGCCGACAGCTCTGGAGGCGTTCGCTCTAACACGCTTTTTGCCGATGCAACAATCGAAGAAACCGGATCCCATAGTGCCTCGTAAATCTCTTCCGAGTTAATAGTAATGGTTAACGGCAGGCCACTGACCATGTCTCTGCCACGTATGTCCATCGATTCCCGGCGACCGCTTGGATACACAGTTCCGATTCTGATTTTAATATCCTCTGAAGTACGTTCCCCTATGAGGAGTTTGTACTTGGTCTTCACATACTTCATAATCGTCGAGTCAAACATGTCGCCTGCTACTTTCACCGAAGAAGAGGTAACGATGTCTCCCATCGATAATACAGCAACATCTGTAGTTCCGCCGCCAATATCCACAACCATGTTGCCGCTGGGTTGAAAAATATCCATGCCTGCTCCAATAGCTGCTGCCTTCGGCTCTTCTTCCAAAAACACCTCGCGAGCTCCACTTCGTTCTGCGGCCTCACGAATCGCTTTTTGCTCTACAGATGTAATATTGGTAGGGGCACAAATGAGGATTCTGGGATGACTGAACCATTTTTTGCCCCCTACTTTATTAATAAAATGCTTCAACATGGTTTCTGTAATTTCAAAATCGGCAATAACGCCGTCCCTAAGCGGGCGAATGGCGATAATATTCCCTGGTGTACGTCCCACCATGCGGAATGCTTCTTCACCGACAGCCAACACCCGCTTTGTATCGCTTTCTATTGCGACGACAGACGGCTCATCCAGCACAACTCCGCGTCCCTTCACATGAATAAGGACGTTCGCTGTCCCTAGATCGATGCCAATATCCTTGCTTAACATTGAAAAGTTCCTCCCTAAACAAAACCGTCCATCCTCGAAAAGAAGCGGTATTCCTATTATAACCGTTATCTCAACTAATTTCGCTATTAAATTGCAAATTCCTCTTTTTTTATATCATTTTTATCGACAAAACCTGCTTCTTTTATTAGACGTGTTTTCGGGAGGTTTTTCATGACTTTCAGTTCCCTGATTATTTGGCTGTTACAAGCTTGTCATGCGATTTCGGATTACGGGTTTTGCGATATTTAATCTTGGTGGCTTCTCCTCCCCGCAGGTGACGAATCGATTTGTGATACTCCAGAATGTGTTTTACCTGATTAGCCAGATCGGGATTAATCTCTGGCAAACGCTCTGTCAGGTCTTTATGCACCGTGCTTTTTGAAACACCAAATTCCTTTGCAATGGTGCGAACCGTGTGCTTCGTTTCCACTAGGCAACGTCCGATTTTAATGGTTCGCTCTTTGATGTAATCGTGCACTCCCCTCGCCTCCCTACTCGAGTCAGTTTGGTACATTATATGAGGGGAGCTAGCTTATATTCTCTGTTTCCAAGCGTGACAAGCTTTATATGACCATTATTTTCAAAAAAAGCGCTAAAAATAAAAAAAGAGCGCAATTGCGCTCCAAGAAACACTCATTTATGCTGGGAATTAATGCTCGCTAAAGAAGGGATCCGGATTCACAGCAGGGCCGCCCTGGCCTTGACGAACTTCAAAGTGAAGGTGCACACCCTGATCTTTTTCCAATTCATTGCGGCCTGCCTTGGCGATGACATCGCCTTTTTTGACGTCAGCATCCTTAGCGACCTTCAACTCATTCAAGCTTTGGTATACGGTCACAAGGCCATTGCTGTGCGTAATTTCAATCAGGTTGCCCACGATTGGATTTTTCTCTACTGCCGTTACCTTGCCGCTCATAGCTGCGACTACATCAAAGGGCTGATTGTCGGGTTGGGCATAATCGATACCCATGTGTGGAGTGAAGGTATCCCCGTACTCAACCATAGCAGCCTGGCGCACTTCGCTAGAAGCTTTACTGTCAAAGAAAGGCAAGGTTACTTCCAGCTCGCCCGCTTCTTTAAAAGGCCTCTGCATCGTTTCTGTGGCTACGTTGACTGGCAGCGTTTCAGGCTTCATTACGTTTTCGGTTACTGTCGATTTGGCTATATCCTGCCCGACCCCGAACTCGCCTTTGAGAACCGATTTGCCGGCGTCTTGATAAACCCACATTAACGTTAAGATAATTGCCGCCGCTGCCATGTAGGTTGCTGGAAATACCCATTTTTTGGACAACAATCTTTTCCACGAAAATGCTGCATTGCCTTGCGCTCCCGTGTTTGATTTAGGAGCTTCTTGCTTGGTCTGTAAATCTCTTTTTTGATCACTCATAGACTATCACCTCGCTAACCATTGTTGCCACGGTTGCGAGTTTTATACGCGAAACTACTATTTTTTTTGCAAATTATTTCCTTTTGAGAAGTTTGCAGCTTCGCCCAGTTCAATTCCGGTATAAAAGTATTTGACGATCTCTTCGGCCTTACGTCCCTCAAGGGCCATCCCCTGTGCCCCCCATTGGCTCATACCCACGCCATGGCCGTAACCAAAAGTCGTGATCTGCAAGCGGTCTCCTTGCCAGCTCCACTGGAATTGGGATGAATTCAATCCAAGCTTTTCGCGCACTTCACGCCCGCTGAACGCCTTGCCTGCAATCCGCAGCTTCTTGATTCGGTGCCCTTGGGACAGCTCTACAACCTGCAAGCCGCTACCACTACCCGTAGAAACAGAGAGTGTGCTGCTAATGCCCAGCTTACTTCTTAAAGCAGCCGCCGACATCTCGACGGTTTCCTTGAAACGTGGTGAGAGCATACGGTCCCATGGGCTTGGCACACTGCGCAAATAGGGAATATACGAATTCCAGTAATCTTCCGAATTTTCCGTATACCCGTTGCTGGTAGAGAAAAAATTGGCTTCAATTGGCTTCCCATCATAGGTTAGAATAACTCCCTCTGTTTCCCGAATGGCCTGGTCGAGCTTGTCCGAATTACCCTCATACAGTGATCCCCAGCGTGCTTTGAGCTCGAGATCACTCACATAAACCTGATGATTGATCGTATCGGTTACCAGAGCTTCACCAGGCGGCAGGTTACCCATTTCCTGCTCAACCTGCTTGCGAATAATATAGGTACGAGCAGCCATCGCCTGAGCTTTTAACGCCTCTAACTCGAATTCTATGGGCATTTCCGCAGCCAATACCCCTCGTACATATGTTTCTAGCGGCAGTGACTCTACCTTTTTCTCCTTTGTGAGATAGACGGGGATATACAGCGACGACGATCCCTGTCGATAGACGGATGGCATCGATGGGTCAGTCTCGGCAGTCGGATTAGCCGATATGACAGATGGCATCGACACCGACGCACTATTTTTCCAGAGGATAGAAGGCGCCGCTACGACTACTGCAACAAAGCTGGACAAACACAGGAGCGCTAGGCGAATTGCTTTCTTTGGGTCCAAGGCTTGTCCCTCCATCTTTTGTCAACTCCAAGATCACTGAGCCTGAAACTCTGCTTAGTCACCTCATTGTATGAATCAAAAAGATAGAATAGAACAAGCCTTGTGCAAAGAAAAGACCCTCTCCTTAAACCGGAAAGAGTCTCTCTTCGTAAACGCTATGCGCAATTAAGCTAATATCGGGCTGACTGAGAATAGCTGCAGCTCTTCTTCTTCCTCTACAGGAACTACTTTATGGGATAAGCACTGAATATCGGCACCCAGCTGCTGTAGCTTATAGGCGATATCCACGTAACCCCGATCAATATGATGAACTCCTGTAACTTCCGTCTCTCCATCTGCGGCAAGCGCTGCCAGAATCAAAGCAGCTCCGGCACGCAGGTCGGTCGCACAAACCTTGGCTCCCTGCAGTCTACTGCCTCCGCTAATAACAGCGGTTCGTCCATCCACCTTGATTTGAGCGTTCATGTTAACCAACTGCTCAACATGCATGAAACGATTTTCAAACACAGTTTCTGTAACAATGGCCGTACCATCAGCCGTTAGCAGTAAGGCCATCATCTGGGACTGCATATCGGTAGGGAATCCTGGATACGGCAATGTTTTCACATCTACGGCTCTGAGCGGTTTGTCGGTAAAGACACGTAATCCGTTCTCGTCTTCCTCGATCTGGACTCCCATTTCTTGCAGCTTGGAGATAATCGGACGTAAATGATCGGCAATGGCTCCTTCAATAAACAAATCGCTTCGTGTAATAGCCGCAGCGACCATATATGTACCTGCTTCGATCCGGTCCGGAATTACCGTATGTACAGCGCCTTTAAGCTTATCCACGCCATCAATCCGGATCAATCCGGTACCAGCACCACGAATCGTTGCACCCATCGCATTTAAATAATTAGCCAAGTCAACGATTTCAGGCTCCTTGGCCGCATTCTCGATCGTTGTTGTCCCTTCAGCCAAGGTTGCTGCCATCATAATATTCTCGGTAGCCCCTACGCTGGCTACATCCAAATAAATTTTGGCGCCTTTCAGTCTTCCTTGCACTCTGGCTTCAATATAGCCTTGACCAAGCTCAATTTCCGCCCCCATCGCTTCAAAGCCTTTCAAATGCTGATCGATTGGACGCGTACCAATCGCGCAGCCGCCAGGGAGTGAAATTCTCGCCTGTCCCATGCGGGTTAATAAAGGACCCATGACCAAAAATGAAGCCCTCATTTTACGTACCAGTTCATAGGATGCTTCACAAGTACGAATATTTTGTGCATTAATACGTATCGTTTCGTTATGGTATTCGACTTCAATTCCGATACTTTCCAGAACGCTATTAATCACAATAACGTCATCAAGAGGAGGTGCATCATGGATAACGCTATCTCCCTCTATACCCAGAATTGAGGCTGCGATAATTGGCAGGACGGCATTTTTAGCCCCATGTATTTTGACTCTGCCTGACAATCGTCGGCCGCCGCGGACAATAATTCTGTTCATCATGGTCCCCCTCTGCGCTGTTTTCTATGCAAGCTTTGTCTAGTTTAGCATTGAACCTGCAGCGTGTAAATTTGATTTATCTATCTGATCTGTAAGATAGGATTCGAAACCAACTAAAAATTTAAGGTCGCTATACTAACCATTGTTGACAAAATCCACCTTGTTTATGCGGAATTCGACTCAAAACATCCCCGGAAGCCAGGTGGACCAATGGAAATAATCAATAATAAATTTGGCAACCTGATAGCCCAATGCGATAGAAAGCAAAATTTGCAGCAGCTTGGCCTGCATGCCTCTGGGTCTTTTCAATATTCGTTCCAACTGCAGCTCTTGCAGTGCCCACCAGGAGAATCCTATGCAGAACAAAGCAATAAAGATGTTCAGTAAGCCATTCATACCAAGTGAAGAATTCATTTGTTCCACATAATCCATGTGAGGACTCCTTTATTACAATCTTGATCGATTCATTCGCTTAAGAACGGTTACCGTAGTATTTGCGTCAGCATGGTGATGAACTCAGCACGTGTGGCTTGTTGGTCAGGACGAAAGGAACCATTAGCGTAACCGCCAATCCATCCTCCAGCTTTCATTTGCCTCAATATGCCGACGCCCCAATACTGGTCATCCACATCGGTAAAAGGCACTGCACCTCGCTGATTGCCCGTTATATTCATGCTCCGCGCCATCATAGAGGTCATTTCCATTCGGCTGATCGGTTGGTCAGGAGCAAACGAACGGTCCGGATAGCCATCGATAATGCCTCGCCCTGCTGCACGAGCGATCCAATCATATGCCCAGTGTTTAGTTGTAAGATCCGTATAAGCAATAGTTTTGGACTGTGTTAGTTGAAAGGCACGCCCCAATATCGCGGTCGCTTCAGCACGTGTGATCGTTTGGTCCGGTCGAAATGTGTAATTATCATAACCATTGACGATCTGCTTGGCGCTCATAGAAAGAATCGCATCCTGTGCCCAATGTCCGCGAATATCTGAAAATCCTCCTGTTAACGGCTTAGCATTTACAATGAATTGGTACAGACTGCGGTCAAACGGTTGGTTCGCACTCAGCTTCACATAATACGTTCCCGCTGATAAGCGCTGTGCTGCCCTAATTTCAAGTGTTCCATCCGTATTATACACAGGCTTCAAGGCCCCATCAAATAGGGATAAAAACATCGTCGAGCCATCCGGTATATCCGTGAGCTCGATCTGGGTCATGCTCTCCTCATCCAGCTTGAATTGAAACCAGTCCAGATCATCCACTTTATCAATTAAACCATAATAGGCTGTGCCTAAGGAAACCGTCGTTGCCTGATAAGATCGATTGTTCGGCTCATTCGGATCCATTTGCTTGACATCATAGTTAATTTTCAACGTGTATTCGCCTGCAATAGGAAATGCGTAGTCCTTCACGTTCGTAACCCGGATATAATAATTTCCCGGAAATACTTGAGGAAGACTCAAGGATTCCGAGCCCCCATCCTCGTTCTCGTCCACCGTATAGGCTTTTTCGCCTTGCTTTTGCACGAACAGCACCAGATCCATTCTTGCCGTATCCGCGCTGACTTCAATACTCAAGCTACCTGATTGCTCAACAGGAAATTCAAACCAGTCTTGATCCTCATTTTGATGAAAGGTGCCGGTCAGACTCTGACTTTTGGATGGCAGCACGTAAGCTTTGAACTGTCGGTCATTATCTTCAAATTGATCACGATAAATTTGAAAAGCAGTTGTAAGCTTGTAAGGAACCTCCTGCTTCCAATTGCGATTAGCGAGCTGAAGCAGCACATAGCTGCGACCCTTATTTACTTTCAGATCTATTGGAGTACCCGGAACCGCCGTCACACTCGTAAAGGCGCCGGTAGCATCTGTATGCTGTACAGCAACCTGCTGGTCCGCAGCTAAATCAAACGTCAGTTGAACAGTTCCATCATAAGGAGCATCAAAGTAAAACCAATCCGGATCGGAACCGTCCGAGAAGGAAGCCGTCAGCATCTTGCTTATGGATATCGATTTAGCCTGATCCTTGCGGTTGTTGGGCTCATACATATCCAGCAGCGGCGCTTCACTGACAGCACGATCCGCACGCAGCAAGCCATAACCTGTGGAAGCGTTCCAGCCAGGTGATCCCAGATTATCTGCCGTCTGTCTGAGCAGCTGACGAATTTGGTAAGCTTTCAGCTCAGGGTGCCGACTCCACGCCAGAGCTGCAACAGCTGCTGCCTGGGGCGCAGCCATGGAGGTACCATCCTTATATTCATACGAACCCCCAAGAGCTGTTGTAAACACATCCCAAGGGGCTACCAGATCAATCTCCATTCCTTTGTTGGAACGGGCATCTGCTACACGGTCTGCTGTCATCCCCCCAACAGCCAATACGGTAGCGTAGGCAGCCGGATACTTGACACTGTTACCTTCATTCCCCGTTGCCGCTACCAGTAGTACATCATGTTCCTCCGCATATTTGACAGTTTCGCTCATGAGGGTGGAATACTTATTTAATCCGAGAGATAACACGACAATCTTGGCACCATGATCAACTGCGTATCGAATCCCTTCAGCAAGCTTAGCCTCGCCGCCAGAACCATCCGACTCCAACGCTTTAATCGGCATGATTTGAGCTTTCCACAAAATACCGGTAATTCCCATGTCATTATTTCCTGCTGCAGCAACTACCCCTGCAACATTCGTGCCATGACCATTATCATCCTGCGGTGTTCGTTTACTATTGATCAGATTTACTCCAGGAACAAGGTTAGACACGAGATCAGGATGTTTTAAATCAACACCTGTATCGACAATAGCAATTGTAATGGTATTGTTCTCCTTAACTGTGTCCCAGGCTTCCTCAGCGTGGATTTGTTTTAAATAGGACTGCTTTACCGCTAAAGGATCATCACCGCTAGCAGCAATGGTGACAGCTTGCTCTTCTCCATGAATAATACCTGAGAATGAGGTGAACAGAGCAACTCCAATAATACAATGTAGCAGCTTCACGATGACTTGTTTAAGAAGCATATCCTTGATTCCTTTTCCTTCATTATGGTGTAGCCTTCTTGTATTCGATAGTGAGATATGATTTACCTGCCTTGATTGAAGAAAAAGGGATAGTAAATAGTGGAGGTTTTATGAACATTACATGCTGGTAATTACCCAAGAGACTCCTTCAGCAAACAGGTGGACTCGAATTATCTTTACAGCTGTTAATGCTCTTTCCAGGTAGTACCTAATGTCTCTGCTTTTATGGAGATGAAAGCTCTGAAATGAACAACGAATTGGTCCATATACAAGCAATAAGAAAACCTCTATCGAGGCCTTTCAAAGATGAGCGATCGCGGTTTAGAGGTAGGTTTTCTTGAAACATAAGAATCCTTCAGCTCCACTGAAAACTTATAAATTCTTATGTTATAAAAATAGCCCGGCAAGCGCGCAAATTGCGCAGTTACCGGGCTTGAATTCCTAACCAGACAGGATCAGCCTATGAACAGCAAATCCTGAGTTAGCGTAAATATTTGTTCAATCCAGTTCAGCACCCACTGCGGCACAGCCCCCATGACAATACTGGCTGCAACGCACAACCACAGCGTAATACCGAGCGGCCATGTAATGAATACCTCACGTGATTCCATATCACCACGCATGAACATTTGACGGATCAATCCGAAGTAATAGTAATAGGAGACGACACTCGTCCCGATCATCACCGCGGCCAGCCAATAATTGTGTGTTTGCAAGGTTCCAAGTAGAATGTACAGCTTTCCGAAAAATCCACCCGATATCGGCAGTCCCGCTAAACTAAGCACGAGAAACACAGTTCCCACTGCCGTCGCTGGTGCCCGATAGTACAACCCGGCAAGACCACTCGTTGTCTCATCACCTGTAGAATGCTCGATAATCATCACGACAGCAAAGATTCCGATGTTCATAAAGAGGTAGGCAATCAAGTAAAAGGCGAACTCTGAAAAGTTGGAGAAATGGACATCAGAGAAGTAGATTGCCAGCGGTACCAACAGGTAACCGGAATTGGCAACGCCTGAATATGCCAGCAGTCGCTTCATATTCGTTTGACGAAGCGCCGTAAAATTACCCATGACCATCGCAAGCGCTGCAACTACCATTAACGATAGCAGCACATCTCCATGAATCGGCAGTTGACTCAAAGGCCCTACTGCAAATACCACATACAAGATGCGGAAGGTGATGGCAAAAGCAGCAGCCTTCGACACGACAGCGAGAAAAGCTGTAACCGGCGTAGCCGCCCCTTGATACACATCAGGAGCCCACATATGAAAGGGGGCCGCGGCGATTTTGAATCCAAAGCCTGCCAGCAGCAGGAAAAATGAAACATAGATCAATGGCAGCAGATCTGCCGCATTTTGACCGATTGCATTGCGAATTTCCACAATATTGGTCGATCCGGACATCCCGTATAAAAAAGACATTCCGTATAAAATAATAGCCGAGGAAATTCCGCCAAGTACCATATATTTAAAGGCACCTTCGTTGGCCCGTAGATCTTTTTTGCGCATCGCGACCAAGATGTAAGAGGTAATGCTCAGCAGTTCAAGGCCTACAAATAGGGTAATCAGATCCCCTGAGGAGGCCATGATCATACCACCTAATGTTGCCGGAAGCAGCAAATAGAAAAACTCGCCAATATGCGGGATTTCGCGTTCTTTAATCAGGCCGATACTCATAAAGGTAACAAAGCCCGCTCCTGTAAGTAGGATCAGCTTAATGATATTGGCAAAATCATCAATTCTATAGCTGAGACCAAGCAGCTGCTTCGGTTCTACAGGCTGAAGGAAGCTAATGACAAAGCCTATAGAAATGAGAATACTCGCCAAGGATAACCAGCCCAGCATGGTTCGATTGATTCGCTTAGGCAGCACCAGATCCAGCAACGATAATACCACCGCAGCAATAACCAGAGTCAACTCCGGTGTCATATATCCAAGATCGCTCCATTGGAGATGTAGTTGTTCCACCGGTCTAGCCCCCTGTCTTTGCTATTGTATGGATAAATTGATCGAAGCCATTAACGGTTTGATGCAGAGGTTCACTGAGCACGGCTGGATATATGCCCAATACAACGATAAAAGCAACCAGTGTGATCATCGGGATTGCCTCCACTAACCGCGCATCGCGAATACCTTCGGGCAATACCTTGGTCGGGCCGTAGGTAATACCCAGGACCCCTCGTAAAATGTAAACAGCCGTAAAAATAACACCCAGCGTTCCAACCACGGTAAGGATCTTCGCAGTTTGAAATAAACCAACAAACACAAGAAATTCACTTATAAAGCCAGATAATCCAGGCAGACCGAGTGAAGCCATACCGGATACTAACAAAATTCCCGATATAAAAGGCACCGTTCTCGCCAAGCCGCCAAGCTCATCCAGCATCGTTGTTTTCGTTCGTTCATAGATAGCACCCACGAGCAGAAACATAAGCGCCGAGATCAAGCCATGGGACACCAGTTGAAACACTGCGCCTTCCATCCCAATCGTATTAAACGCAGCGATACCGAGCAGCACAATACCCATATGGCTTATACTCGAGTAGGCCAGCACCAGCTTGAAATCCTTTTGTACAAAAGCCAGAATAGCCCCATACAAAATATTAACGACGCCGAGCACAGCCAGCACTGTCGCCCATGCCGTCGCCTGCTCCGGAAAGAGCAGAATCCCGAAGCGGATTAGACCAAAAGCCCCCATCTTCAGCAAAATACCGGAGTGGATCATGACAATAGAAGGCGGTGCCTCCGTATGCACCTTGAGCATCCAGGTGTGGAAAGGGAAAATCGGCAGCTTAATGCCGAACGCAACCAACAGCATAATGAACAAGGTCCATTTCATGCCAGCACCCATATAGAACGGATTAGCCTCTATATCCGCCTGGTTCACAGGAGAGTCTGCAGATTCGAACAGATGATTCGTTATGACGCTAATATCCCCGCTGTAATATATGGAAGTCCCTGTCTCATTCGAGATCTGTCCAAAGCCCGCCGTGCTGACAAGAATCAGGAAAGCAATCAGCATGATGGCTGAGCCAACCCCATTGTAGATCAGAAATTTATTAGCCGCTCTTTCGCGATCCATGTATCCCCATATCCCAATAAGAAAGAACATCGGAATAATTGTAATTTCAAAAAACACGAAGAACAAGAACAAATCCTGAGCCATAAACACACCGAACATCCCGGTCTCCAGCAGCAAAAATAAAATATAATACGACTTCCAGCGTTTTTTGATATACACCGAAGCAAGTGCCGCCATCGAGGCAACCAATGCTGTCAAAAAGACGAGCGGCAAGGAAAGACCATCAACCGCCATCACATACTTAAATTCAAAGAAAAATGAAGTGATCCCGTTTAATACCTCGTGATTTAGCGGTACTTGAATCCAACTTAATTCCTCTTTGAATTGCATACCCGCCACCTGTTGATTAAATGCCGCATACAACCACGCGGACAACCCCAGTGGGATAAGTGTCGTGATGATCGCAATGGTTTTGATCCAAAACCCTTGACTTTTGGGCACAAATAGAAGTATTAGAACACCAATCAGTGGTGAAAAAGCAATGAGCGATAAGAGGTGCAAGCTATCCGGCATTAATGAACCTCCTTCCGGCTATAGCCAGGATCAAGATAAGCAGACCCAACAGCGTTGCAAGCCCGTAGGTTTGTACATGTCCGTTTTGTAGACGCGAGCCTACCCTGCCTACGCCGACCACCGAGAAGCTTACCAATCGAACAATACCATCTACCACATACACATCAAATAGGTGGAGCAGACTGCCAAGGCTTTTGAGCGGCTCTACGAATACAGCATGGTAGATTTCGTCGATATAATATTTACGCTGTAGTAAACGAACGAGCCACGGCGCGCGGCTGGATACGGCATCGCTTGGAATCGACCGCTTGATATAGACCAAATAACCAAGTCCGATACCCAATAAACCGACCAGTGTGGACAGCACCATCACGACGATATTGGCATGTTCCGCCTCTGCATGTCCGCTTAGCCAGGTGCCGAGCCATGGACTGAATGGTGTAAACACGAATCCCGCAACTACAGCCAGTACAGCCAAAACAATCAATGGCAGCGTCATACTTGTAGGAGACTCATGCAGCTTGGTTTGATTCCGTGGCTTGCCCATGAATACAAGGAAGAACAATCTTGACATATAGAATGCGGTGAAGAACGCAGCGATAAGCCCTACCCAAAATAATGGCATATTGTGCGAGTACGCTTCGGACAATATAGCATCCTTCGACCAGAATCCAGACAAAGGAGGAATACCGGATAGCGCAAGCGTTCCGATCCCAAACGTCCATGCGGTAACCTTCATTTTACTGCCGACTCCGCCCATTTCATGGATGTCCTGTGTATGGACAGCATGAATGACACTTCCAGCCCCAAGAAACAATAGGGCTTTAAAGAAGGCATGCGTCAGTAAATGAAAAATACCGGCTGTATAAGCCACTGACGTTCCGATTCCAAGAGCCATCATCATATATCCGAGCTGGCTGACTGTGGAATAAGCAAGAATACGCTTAATATCATTTTGCGCTGTACCAATAGTTGCGGCAAAAATAGCCGTAAAGCCACCGACACATGCCACGACCAGAAGCGCTGTTGGCGAAGCCTGGAAAATGTCAAACGTTCTGGCAACCAAATATACACCGGCTGCAACCATCGTCGCCGCGTGAATCAACGCGCTGATTGGCGTTGGCCCCTCCATCGCATCGGGAAGCCAGGTATGAAATGGAAATTGCCCCGATTTTCCCGCAGCACCCACAAAGATCAGAATGGCAATCAGTGTAGCTGTGCCACCGGAAATTTTACCAGTAGTAAATGCATTATGAATCGAGGTGAAATCCATTGCGTGATTTGGCATTGCCCAGAATAACAGCAATATCGCGATCAGCAGCCCGACATCGCCAATCCGTGTAACGATAAAAGCTTTTTTCGCAGCAGCGCGCGCCTCCGGTTTGAAGTACCAGAAACCGACAAGCAGGAACGAACATACCCCGACAAGCTCCCAAAATATGTACAGTTCGATCAAATTTTCCGAAATAACCAGACCCAGCATAGAGAAGGTGAACAGCGCTATGTAAGCAAAAAATACATTTATTCGCTCGTCACCGTGCATGTATCCCTTGGAATACAGGTTCACAAGCAAGCTAACCAAGGTCACAATAACCAGCATTAGCGCATTTAAATTTGTGATTTCGAATCCCATTGTGAGGGAACCCGTTCCGAGCTTAATCCACTGCAGCTTGTTCCATGTATAATCTTCGATATTGCCACCCAAACGCTCGATAAAAATCATCAGGGAAACTACAAAGGAAGCGAAGATGGCAACAATACTGATGTAGGCTCCTGCATCTTTCAATTGACGACCAACAGCAGTCATAATCAAAAAAGAAAGCAACGGAAACAACGGGATAAGCCAGGCGTACTGTGAGTAGGCCGATACCATGAATTTAAGTCCTCCTTCAAGCTTGCACAGCAAGCTACATCGAAAGCGTTACTTCAAGCTTGTTTTAGCAAGCTTACGTCGAAAGCGTTATGAACCCCATTAACAACGTCTTATCGTTTTAACGAATTCATTTCATTAACATCCGTTGTGCCTCTGTTGCGATAGTACGTGATCAAAATCGCTATGCCAACCGCAACCTCTGCTGCCGCGACAGATATACTGAACAAAGAAAAAATCTGTCCCGTTAAGTTAGGATGTATCCCGAGCTTGGAGAACGCGACCAGATTTAAATTGACCGCGTTGAGCATCAGTTCAATCGACAGCAGCACGATCAACGCATTCTTTTTGGACAAAGCGCCATACAGCCCTATACAGAACAAAATAGCCGCCAGTGTCAAGTAAGGTATCGCTAATCCACTCAGTCCACTCACGATTAATCCTCCTCCCTTTTGGCTACAACAATAGCTCCGATAAAAGACACCGTCAGCAGCACAGACATAATTTCGAACGGAATGACATGTTGCGTGAACAGCAGCTTCCCGATTTCCAGCGTGTTGTCTGCTACGTCTTTGAATTCACCTGTGGGCATCATTGTGTTTTGGATGGCGTAGAACAGAACCCCGAACAGCCCTGCTGCCCCGATGAAGAGTAGTGTATTGTACACAGGCCGTTTTGGTTCGATCTCTTCACCCTGATGCTTGGTCATCATAATTCCGAATATCATCAGGATCGAAATGGCGCCTGCATATATCAGCACCTGCACAAAAGCGACAAACTCGGCATTCAGAATGACATACAAGCCAGCCATACTAATAAACGTCATTGCAATAGCTACGACCATATGCACAACCTTTGTGAAGCTCAGCATAAAGATCGCACCGCCGATAGCCATTAAAGCAAAGATGAAAAAGGCAATGTTCTCGCCGCTGGACAAAAAAGTCCCCATATTGCTCAACATGCTACTTAGCCCCGCCTTTCGGAAGCGCTGAATTGTTTTCCTTCCGCACATTCACATTGTTTTCGTTTAACCATGCCATATTTTTAAAGAGATCGTCACGGCTGTAAGCACTAAGCTCAAAGTTATTGGTCATGACAATAGCCTCTGTCGGGCATACCTCTGTACACAAATCGCACAAAATACAGAGCTCGAAATTAATATCGTACGTATCGATAACCTTGCCCTTTTTCTCTGGATCCGGATTTGCTTTACCTGTTAGCGTAATACATTCAGTTGGACAAATACGGGCACATTGGTTGCACACAATACATTTTTCAGGATCAAAATGTTGAATTCCCCGAAACCGGTCCGGCATCTTTATCGGTACTTCAGGGTAAGCATAGGTTACTTTTTTTTGTGTCATGCTTTTGAGGGTAACACTGAGTCCTTTCACTATCCCTTTCATCAATTCTCACCCTTCCTATTTGAAGAAATACACCGACTGCAAGGGCTTATGACCAGCCAATGCTCATATAAACAGCAGTAACGAGAACATTGATTAACGCTAACGGAAGCAGGACCTTCCAGCCCAATCCCATCAATTGATCGACGCGAATCCGCGGCAGCGTAGCCCGAATCCAGAACAAGAAGAAAACGATGGTTGAGAATTTCAATAAAAACCAGACTAAGCCTGGAATAAAATCAAGAAAAGCAAAAGGTGCATGCCATCCGCCCAGGAACAGCGTAGTTGCAAGACCGGCAATAGCGAATACATAAACATATTCCGCAAGCATAAAGAACGCAAACCGGAAACCGCTGTACTCTACGTGATAGCCCGCCACCAACTCTGACTCCGCCTCAGGAAGGTCAAATGGAGTACGATTCAGCTCTGACACTCCAGCAATTACAAACACAGCAAAACCAATAATTTGGGGAAGGAAATTCCAATGCCAGAATCCCCCCGCCTGCGCCTGTGCAATTACATTCAGGTTCAAGCTGCTTGACATCATGATAACACCGATAACTGAAATGACCAACGGAATTTCATAGCTGATCATCTGTGCCGCGGAACGCATACCGCCGATTAACGCATACTTATTGTTGGAAGCCCAGCCTCCAAGCACAATGCCAATCGTTGATATTCCCGATAGTGCCACGTAGAACAGCAGCCCGACATTCAGATTCGTACTGAACAGCTTATCGCTGAACGGGATGACTGCGATAACGACAAATGCCGGTATAAACGTGATGACGGGAGCCAAAATAAACAGTTCCCGCTCCGCCTTATGAGGAATCGTATCCTCCTTGATTAACAGCTTCAGTACATCGGCTACCGATTGCAAGAGTCCGAGCGGACCTACCCGATTGGGACCAATACGCATTTGCATCCAGCCGATAACCTTACGCTCAAAATAAATCGCATACGTAACGAAACCTAATACAACCATCAGCAAGACGACGCCCCATGCGAAAAAAATTGCAAAGTTGATCCACGTCAACTGCTCATTTAACAGTTGGGCCATTAGCAGTCCACCTCCCCGACGACAATATCAATGCCTCCGAGTATCGTGATAAGGTTGGTCATAGTTTCTCCAACCAATAATTTGGGCAATATTTGCAGGTTTACAAAGGAAGGTCTGCGAAACTTCAACCGATATGGCTTATCCTTGCCCCTGGACACGATATAACATCCGATTTCACCGCGAGGCGACTCAATTCGGGCATATACCTCTCCTTCAGGAGCACGAAGCACACGAGGCACCTTACCCATAATTTCACCCTCTGCAGGAAACTGCTCGACGGCCTGCTCCAATATCCGCAGCGACTGTCTCATCTCTTCAAAACGCAGTAAATAGCGGTCATAACAGTCCCCTTTGGTACCTACAGGCACATCAAATTCGAACCGGTCATACAAGCAGTAAGGCTGATCCTTGCGGATGTCCCAATTGATTCCCGTACAGCGCAAATTAGCCCCGCTCAACCCATAAGCAATCGCTGTTTCTGCATCATACTTACCAACACCCTTGATCCGTGCCAGAAAAATCTCATTGCCGCTGACTAAATTACCATACTCAATCAATTTCTCTCTCATGTAGGGTATGAATTTGCGTACTTTTTCGATCCAGCCCTCGGGAGCGTCCCACTTCACGCCGCCAACCCTCATATAATTATAGGTTAAACGGGCACCACACAATTCATTGAACAGATCAATAATAATTTCCCGGTCGCGAAATGCAAACAAAAACGGGCTCATCGCTCCAATATCCAGCAAATAAGTTCCCCACCATACCAAATGACTGGCAACCCGCTGCAGTTCCATCACAATAAGTCGCAAAAAATCAGCTTTTTCCGGTATTTCCAATCCCATCAGCTTTTCTACTGCGTGTACAAGCACATAGTTATTGGTCATCGCCGAAACATAGTCCATTCGATCCGTGTAAGGAATAATTTGGGTATACGATAAATTTTCTGCGAGCTTCTCCGTCCCTCTATGAAGATAGCCCATAACAGGATCAGCATGGGTGATGATCTCACCATCCAGCTTGACTACAATTCGAAACACCCCGTGCGTACTAGGATGCTGAGGTCCAACATTCAACAGCAATTCTTCCGTTCTAATCAAAAGCTTCTACACCTCCGGATCAAGCGCTTCATAATCTTTACGCAGCGGATGGCCGACCCAATCGTCGGACATCATTATTCTTCTTAAGTCCGGATGTCCGGGAAAATCAATACCGAGCAGATCAAAGATCTCACGCTCATTCCAATTGGCGGTTGGCCATATCGGTGTGACGGAGTCTATGGATGGTGTTTCACGAGACGTTTTCACTTTCACGCACATTTCAGCCTTCGTATCCAGACTAAGCAAATGATAGGCAACCTCCATATGGGTTTCCTGATCAATACCTGAAACATTTCGCAAATAGTTCAGCTTCAGCTCACAATGCTGCTTCAACAATAACGCAACTCCAGCCCAGTGCTCGTTCTTAATGATCACATAAGGCAGATGTGCATCCCTTTCATTAATAAAAGCTTCTTCGATCGCAGCCTCGCCCGCCTGCTCCTTGATCAGCTTTACCCAATGATCCAGCCGCGGCTGTAAAGGAGAAGGGACCTTAGGCCCTGCATCCTCTTCACCCTCTGTTTTCTTGCCTCTGGCAGCGGCACGAGCAGCGCGTGCTTCTGCGGCAGCCTTCGCCTTCGCTTCCTTCTCATCATCCGCTGCCGCAGGGTCACCCGCAGGAGCTTCTGCCGAAGCTGCGCCTGGTGTTGCAGCAGGAGACGCTCCTGCTGCCGCCTCAGCCCTTTTGGCTCGCGCGATGGCCCTGGCAGCTCGCGCTTCCGCGTCAGCCTTGGCCTTTGCTTCCTGCTCTGCATCTACTGTAGATGCATCAGTCCCAGGAGCTGCGCCTGAAGCTTCTGCCGCTTCGACTGAGGAGCTCTCAGTGTTTGGGCTACCCGTCTTATCAGAAGCTGCTGATTGCGATTCCCCTGACGTCGGTAATCTGACAGCTGAATCTGGTTCCTTGGTGACAGTGGATGGATCTGCCGCTGCATCAGCAGCAGCTTTCGGCGGTTCTTCGTTCAGTTGTGGTTCCTTCAGAGTTTTATCTGTATTCAGCTTATCCGTATTCTGTTTATCTGTATCCAATTCATCTTTCTTTTGCTCATCACTCATCGATTAGTCACCTGCTTGCCGGTTTTCGCCTCATAACGAATTTTTTCCTGCAGCTTGTTAATTCCATAAATCAAAGCAGCAGGATTCGGCGGACAGCCTGGAATGTAGACATCAACCGGTACGACCTGATCCACGCCTTTAACAACGGCATAAGATTTGACGTAAGGCCCACCGGCGGTGGCACAGGAGCCCATCGCAATTACCCATTTGGGTTCTGGCATTTGGTCGTACAGGCGGCGCAGCAATGGAGCCATCTTCTTGGTTACGGTGCCTGCCACGATCATAACGTCGGATTGCCTTGGTGAAGTCCGAAAAATAACGCCAAAACGGTCCAAATCGTAGTGAGAAGCTCCGGCACCCATCATTTCAATCGCACAGCATGCCAATCCAAAGGTTAAAGGCCACAACGAATTACTTCTTGCCCAAGCTTTTACCTGCTCAAGCGTTGTCATAAACACATTGCGCTCCAGCTCTTCTCTTTCTTCCGGACTAATTGACTCTAGATTGAAGTCCATTGCAGCACCTTCTTCTTCCAAGCATAAATTAATCCAACCACAAGCAGTCCTACGAAAATCGCCATTTCAACAACAGCAAACAAGCCGAGTTGCTTAAAAGCAACGGCCCATGGGTACAAAAATACAGTTTCCACATCAAAAATGACAAACATCAGCGCAAATAAGTAATACCGGATGTTGAAGCGCACATGGCTCTCGCCGACCGGTTCGTTACCACTCTCATAAGTAGTATACTTCTCATCCAGCGGCTTGTAAGGACGCAAGAAACGGCCTGCTGTAAGTGCTACAACAGGAAGCAATACACCAAGAATGAGAAAAATGGCTACGACAACGTAATTGTTCATATACATCGTGAACGACTCGCCTCCCCATGCTATAAATAGTTAAGCTTTATGGAAATGTGCTGTCAGATTTATAAGAAAAGTCCAGTTCATGTAAGCTTGTAAGCGCACCCAAGTTGCAATCGCGAAGCCTTCCCTCATTTGCAAATCAGAACATGCACATAACTTCTGTTCGTATATGCCCCACAATTATATCAAATGGGTGTTTAGGTGTCTAATCAATATTCCATATCACATTTTTTATAAAACACAAAAAAACGAAGGAACATGTGTCCCTCCGTTTATGTCCGTTTCCTTAAGATTTACTGGAAACGTTGATCCGATTAACCGCTCTTTGCAAAGCCAGTTCAGCGCGTTTGAAATCGACTTGATCCTGTTTGGAAGACATACGCTGTTCAGCACGCGTCTTGGCTTCTTTAGCACGATCGACATCAATTTGTTCCGGCAGCTCGGCGCTTTCCGCCAATATGACCACCTTATCCTTACGTACCTCCATAAAGCCACCATTCACGGCGATATAATGCTGCTTACCGCCCTGTTTCACGATAACCGGCGCCACTTTTAATGGAGTCACCAAAGGGATGTGATTTGGCAGAATACCAAGCTCTCCTTCTGCACCCTTCACGCTAATCATGTCCACCTGATCGGTGTACACTTTACGCTCAGGGGTAACAATTTCCAGCAAGAAAGTACTCACTTGGACTCCTCCTAAGAGCTTTCCGTAAGGAAAGCTTTACTTCGTAAGCATCATCTGAGCTTTCCATATGGAAAGCTCTACTTCATATGGTTTGCGTATGCAAACTCAATTTGTAGCATACATTCAATTCGCTAATGCGAACTTACATGGTTTTTGCTTTTTCGATAACTTGCTCAATTGCACCCACGTTATGGAATGCAGGCTCCGGAAGATGATCATGCTTACCTTCAAGAATTTCCTTAAAGCTGCGCACAGTATCTTTAATCGGTACGAAAAGCCCTGGAATCCCGTTAAACGCCTCAGCAACGTGAAGCGGTTGAGCGAAGAACAATTGAATCCGTCTTGCACGGTATACGGTAAGCTTGTCTTCTTCAGACAACTCATCCATACCCAGAATTGCGATAATATCCAGCAATTCCTTATAGCGTTGCAATGTTTTCTTAACACCTTGTGCTACGTTGTAGTGCTCTTCACCAACAATTTCAGGAGTCAAAATACGGGAAGAGGATGCGAGTGGATCAACAGCCGGGAAAATACCCATTGCAGCAATATTACGCTCAAGGTTTGTAGTTGCATCCAAGTGGGCAAATGCTGTAGCAGGAGCCGGATCGGTATAGTCATCGGCAGGAACATAGATCGCTTGGATCGAAGTTACAGAGCCTTGTTTAGTTGAAGTAATACGTTCTTGCAATTGACCCATTTCAGTTGCCAGCGTTGGCTGGTAACCTACTGCGGAAGGCATACGTCCAAGTAGGGCTGATACCTCGGAACCCGCTTGAGTAAACCGGAAAATGTTATCGATAAACAGAAGCACGTCACGGCCTTCTTGATCACGGAAATATTCAGCCATTGTCAAACCGGACAGGGCTACACGCAGACGCGCACCTGGAGGTTCATTCATTTGACCAAAAACCATTGCGGTTTTGTCAATAACGCCGGATTCTTTCATTTCGTGATACAAGTCATTACCTTCACGCGTTCTCTCACCAACACCGGCAAATACGGAAATACCGCCATGCTCGGATGCGATGTTGTGAATCAATTCCTGCATCGTTACGGTTTTACCTACGCCGGCACCACCGAACAAGCCGATTTTACCACCCTTAACGTAAGGAGCCATCAAGTCGATTACCTTGATACCTGTTTCCAAAATTTCCGCTTGCGTTGACAAGTTCTCAAATGCAGGCGCGCTTTTGTGAATCGGGCTCGTTAATGTACGGTCTACTTCTTCGTTACCGTCAATCGGGTTACCCAATACGTTAAATACACGTCCAAGTGTTGCTGCACCTACCGGTACTGAAATCGCTGCACCTGTATCGATTGCTTCTGTACCACGAACAAGACCATCCGTAGTTGACATCGCAACACAACGAACCAGATTATCGCCCAAATGTACAGCTGCTTCAACAGTTAACTTGATATCCTGCTCGCCAGCTTTTTCGGCTTTTTTCTCAATTGTGATTGCATTCAAAATCTCAGGGAGCTGTCCACGTTCGAACTCAATGTCGACAACCGGCCCCGTTATATTCACAACGCGTCCTTTGCTCAATGTTTTCTCCTCCTTCGAGTTTTGCTTAAGCAAAACTTTCTTCGTAAGCAAATCCTAAAGCTTTATTTTTGAATAAAGCTGCTTCGTAAGCATGTGCTGAGTTTTGCTGTAGCAAAACGTTCTTTACTAGCAAGTTTTAAGCTTGTGCGTTTGCACCGGCAACAATCTCCGAAATTTCCTGTGTAATCGAAGCCTGACGAGCACGGTTATACACCAGTGTCAAGGATCCGATCATCTTGGTTGCATTCTTCGTCGCATTGTTCATTGCCGTCATTCTTGCCCCAAACTCACTTGCTTTACCTTCCAATACCGCACTATAAATTAAGGTTTCCGCATATTTAGGCAGCAACACTTCAAGTACACCCTCAGGTGACGGCTCATACTCATAGTTAGCAACGGATGCAACACCACCCATGTTTTCCATAGGCAAAAGCTGCTTAATCATCGGTTCCTGCGTGATAGCATTTACGAATTTGTTATAAACCAGATACAGCTTGTCAAAAGAGCCGTTCTCGAAGTTTTTCACTGCCGATGCCGCAATCGATTTGATATCCGCGAAGCTTGGAGAATCAGGAATTCCCGTTACCTCTTCAGCAATCGCGATATTGCGTTGACGGAAGAAATCTCTGCCCTTACGGCCGATTACAAAAATCACATATTCACTAGGTGATTTGTGATTTTCCTTGATCTCCTGCATCACTCTGCGCAGTACGTTAGCATTATAGCCACCAGCGAGACCGCGGTCTGACGTAACAACAAGATATCCGGTCTTCTTGATTTCACGATTTTGCAGCATGGGATGCTTCAAACCTTTGCTGCCTGCAGCGATACTGCCGACAACTTCCTTAAGCTTATCCGTGTAAGGTCGTGATGCCTCAGCAGCTGCCTGAGCTTTTCTTAATCTCGATGCAGCTACCATTTCCATCGCCTTGGTGATTTGCTTTGTGTTTTGTACGGACTTGATCTGGCGCTTAATTTCGCGCATTCCTTTTGCCAACTGACTCACCTCTCTCTCGAAGCTTCTCTGTATAAGAAAAGCCTTCACTCGAAAAGCCTGTTAAAAGACTTAAAATGGAACACCGAGCTTCCCTGTAAAGAGAAGCCCTTGTTCATTGTTTATTATACAGTCGAAGTAGCGAAGCCCTTTTGGAACTGCTTGATCGCTTCTTTCAAAGCATTTTCGTTATCCGTAGTCAAATCTTTCGTATCACGGATACTTTGGAAAATTTCAGGATGCTTCGTATCCACGAAAGCCAAGAATTCAGCTTCAAAACGGCGAATATCTTGTACTGGCAATTCATCCAGATGTCCTCTAACAACCGTGTAGATCGAAACGACTTGTTTTTCAACGGACAGCGGTTGATGAACGCCTTGTTTCAAAATTTCCAATGTACGCAATCCACGGTTCAAACGAGTTTGCGTAGCTTTATCCAAATCGGATCCGAACGCTGCGAAAGCGGCTAACTCGCGGTATTGGGCGAGGTCAGTCTTCAGCGTACCGGCAACCTTTTTCATTGCTTTAATTTGTGCGGAGCTACCTACCCGGGATACGGAGATACCTACGTTAACAGCTGGACGTTGACCGGAGTAGAACAAATCGGACTCCAGGAAAATCTGACCATCTGTAATCGAGATAACGTTCGTTGGGATATAAGCGGATACGTCACCAGCTTGCGTTTCGATAAACGGAAGAGCTGTGATCGATCCGCCGCCGAGTGCATCACTCAGCTTGGCTGAACGCTCAAGCAAACGGGAATGCAGGTAGAAAACGTCACCTGGGTAAGCTTCCCGACCCGGTGGACGACGAAGCAAGAGCGACAACTCACGGTATGCTGCTGCTTGCTTGGACAAGTCATCATAAACGATCAATACGTGCTCGCCTTTGTACATGAAGTATTCACCCATTGCGCAGCCTGCATAAGGAGCAAGCCACAACATTGGAGCAGGCTCGGAAGCACTTGCTGTTACAACGATAGTGTATTCCATAGCGCCAGCACGACGTAGGGTTTCAACTACGTTAACGACAGTCGATTGTTTTTGACCAATAGCAACATAAATACACTTCACGCCGTTGCCTTTTTGGTTAATAATCGTATCGATCGCGATAGCCGTTTTACCTGTTTGACGGTCACCGATGATCAACTCACGTTGACCGCGGCCTACTGGAATCATCGCATCAATCGCTTTAATTCCGGTTTGCATCGGTTCGAATACGGATTTACGAGCCATAACACCTGGAGCCGGTGATTCAACCGGACGTGTGTTTGTTGTATTCAGAGGACCATTGCCATCAACGGGTTGACCCAACGCGTTAACAACACGGCCGATCAATTCTTCACCAACAGGAACCTCCATGATACGACCAGTACGCTTTACTTGATCGCCTTCACGAATATCCGTGAAAGGTCCCAAAATAACGATACCTACGTTGCTTTCCTCCAAGTTAAAGGCATAGCCAAGAACACCGTTGGGGAACTCAAGCAATTCGCCTGCCATAACATTCTCAAGACCGTGCGCACGAGCAACACCATCACCGACAGTGATAACTGTACCTACGTCAACGACTTGAATGTCAGATTTATATTGTTCAATTTGCTGTTTAATCAGCGTACTGATTTCTTCAGGTTTGATACTCATATTTCCTCACCCCTATCTACAGTGCTTGAGTTGAATTCAAGGATTTTTGCAGTCGATCCAGCTTGCCGGATAAACTGCCGTCATACAGACGATCACCGATGCGCACTTTAATTCCGCCTAACAAGCTTGTATCAATAGCCGTTTCAACACGAATTTGTTTGCCAACCAATTGGCTGAATGTTGCAGCAATATGATCAAGCTCAGCTTGTTGAAGAACGACCGGCGTATAAACAATGGCTTTTGCCTGACCAAGAGCCTCACTGGCAATCGTTACAAAGTAACCAACTAGCGATTCCAGCAATTCTTCCCTGCCTTTATCGATGAGCAACAGCAAAGTGCTAAAGGTAATTTCCGAAAGCTGACTTTCAAAAATGTTTTTCAGCAGCGCTGTTTTGGATACAGTCCCGATCCCTGGATGCTTGATCAGCTTGTGCAAATCACTGTTTTCCTTTAAAACCGCTACGATAAACTTCAGTTCTTCTTCTACCTGAGCAATCTTGTTCTGTTCTTTGGCTAGCTCAAAAAGCGCTTTTGCGTATCTTTTGGCTACGATGGTATCCTGGCTCATTGGTTGCCTCCTACCTCTTTCAGGTAATGCTCTACCAATTGCTCTTGAGATTTCTCATCAATTTGTTTTTCGATAATTTTGGAAGCAATGAGAACAGACATCGCGCCAACCTGGCTGCGAAGGGCGGCAACCGCCTTATGTTTCTCATTCTCAATATCACGAATCGCTTCGTCTTTCACGCGAGTCGCTTCCGCACGTGCAGCAGCTGTAATTTCGTCTGCTTGTTTGGAACTGATTTGTTTAGCTTGTTCGATAATGTCTTGTGCTTCTTTGCGAGTCTGTTGTAGAGCCAGCTTTTGCTCCTCTAACAATTGCTCAGCCTGCTTCCGGTTATTTTCAGCCGTTTGAATTTGATCCTTAACAAGCTGTCTGCGTTTTTCCATCATGCCAAACAAAGGACCGAACGCCAGCTTTTGCAGCAGTAAATATAGAAGCAAGAAGGCTACGATTTGAATAAAAAACGTGGACCATTCAATATGCAAGTAACGTCACTCCCTTCTCATAGCGTAGGCAAAACGAAGGCGTGGAGGCTTTTGCAACCATCCCCGCCAAACGATTTCTTAAGCACGACCCATCAAGATGAATGCAAGAACCAATGCAACAACCGGCATTGCTTCTACCAGACCTACCCCGATAAACATCGTTGTTTGCAAAGTACCACGAAGTTCAGGTTGACGAGAAATACCTTCCAAAGCGCGACCTACGATCAAACCATTACCAATACCTGCACCAAGTGCCCCTAAACCAAATACGATTGCTGCTGCTACTAATGCTAAAGCTCCCATTAAGAAAATCCTCCCTTAAATTGTAAAGTTTTTTTATAAATAACTCGAGACTTTCCCGAGGTAAGTCTTGTACCTTAGTGAGACTCTTCGTGAATCAACGTTTGTGAAATATAAACCATTGTCAACATTGTAAATACAAATGCCTGAATGGCGCCAACGAACACACTAAAACCTTGCCATATGGCTAGAGGGAATATTCCAAACCAACCCGCTCCCAAAATGACACCAATCATAATTTCACCTGCATAAATATTTCCGTATAGACGGAAAGCAAGCGTCAGCGGCTTGGATACCACCTCAATCAAATGCAGCGGAAGCATAACCCCTTTATACTCAAAGTAATGAGCAAAATAGTGCTTCGTATTGCGTGTGATACCCAGAAAGTGGCTAAGCGCAATGACGATAACCGTAAGTGCTGCAGTAACGGCAATATCCGCCGTCGGTGATTTCCACCATGACACGTGATCTGAGGTTACGACCGAGAACGGCAGCCCCAGCATGTTTCCAATGAAAATGTACATAATTAGGGTTAAACCAAGTGCTATAAACGGCTTCCCATGTTTAGAACCAATAGTACTGCCGATGATCCCTTCAACAAACTCTACAACCCATTCCATAAAGTTTTGCAGCTTCGAAGGATTCGTTACCGAAATTTTACTCGTTCCGGCAATCGCGAGTATTAATACCAGAACACTGGTCACTCCAATCATGAGAAGCGCTGACAGATCAAAGTGAAATCCAAACCATTCTACTCCCGGTACTTGATGCTCCATGTTTTCCAATTTCACCCCTTTCCACAGATGGATTTACTTCTTGGATCTTTTGACAGAAATAATACCCAATACAAGTGTTGCCAATTGAGCGATAAGGTATCCAGCGACGGTTGTGCTTAACGCGAATTGCTCCGGAAACCGGACTGCGATAAGACCCGCCAAACCTCCTATGGCCGCTCTAGTCAGAAAGCCTATGTTAGCCTTGCTCGGAATCCCTTGCCCTGGTGGAGCGGTGATAACCTTATCCGATAGCTTGCGAATTTTCCAGGCCAGATACCTTGCGTTAATCATACTAACGGCAGCCCCCAGCATCAAACCTGCTGAATAGGGTCGGTATTCCACGAAAAGCGCCCAAGCAACCAGACAAAAGGATAAGAAAAATAGAAAGACGTTTTGAAACGTTTTCAGATGGGCCGTAAACTCGTTCATTTATAGCCCTCCGTACTGCTTAATCATAAAATAAATGCTAATGATTCCAGCCGTAAGCCCCAGCAAAAAACCACCCAGTAACCACAACTGCCCGCCAAGTGTTTGGCTTAACCAATCTCCAAACCAATACCCTGCCAGTAAACAGACAACAAGATCAATTCCGATAGCCGTCGTTAAAGCAGCTGCACGCCATGGATTATCATTACGGTTTGGCTGTTTCATATACACCCTCCTGAGAATCCTCACTTATTGTAACGAAGCAACGTCGGGTTTGTCAATTGTCTTTCTCTCTAAATAACTGTGGATGAAATTCTTAAAAATGCTGTTATATCAACGTTTTTAGCAATTCCAAACCAAACAGTACTACTGCACGCTCTGACGTTTGTCATAGGATTGTCACGGTTGGAATGACTCCGGTCTTGCTGTAGCATGTCCAAAATGGTAAAGGATGGCTTGCACGATCCGTTCCGATGCTTTTCCATCGCCGTAGGGGTTGGCAGCCTGACTCATTTTTTCATACAATACCGGATCTGTCAGCAATGCACGGGTTCGATTATACACATGCTCTTCGTCGGTTCCGACAAGCTCCAGCGTTCCTGCATCAATACCTTCCGGCCGCTCTGTTGTTTCACGTAGAACTAAAACTGGCACTCCATACGAAGGAGCTTCCTCCTGCAACCCACCGGAATCAGTCAAAATCATGTGGGTATGCGGATATAAATTGTGCAGCTCCAGTACATCTAGCGGATCTACGAGCTTGATACGCGGATGATCACCCAGCATTTCGTAGGCCGGCTCTCTTACAGCTGGACTCGGGTGAACTGGATACACGATGGCAATATCGTCAAACTCATCAGCAATCCGACGCACGGCACGGAAAATTTGCCGATGTGGCTCACCTTGTGCTTCGCGGCGATGCGCGGTCATCAGGATCAGACGCTTACCTGCTGCCCAATCCAGTACATTGTGGGTAAAGTCATTCTGCACCGTATACTGGAACACATCTGTCACCGTATTTCCTGTTACGAAGATTGTTGCCTCTGACTTATTCTCTTTGCGCAGGTTGTCGGCAGATAACTGGGTCGGAGCAAAATGCAGATCGGATAATACGCCGGTCAGTTGGCGATTCATTTCTTCCGGATACGGTGACATTTTGTTCCAGGTACGCAAACCTGCTTCCACATGACCCACCTGGATCTGCTGTAAGAAAGCCGCATAGCTGGCCAGGAATGTCGTTAACGTGTCTCCGTGTACGAGCACCAGGTCCGGCTTTTCTTCGCGGAATACCGGGTCCAGCCCTTGAAGCACCCGTACGGTCACTTCGTTCAATGTTTGACGATCCTTCATGACATCTAAATCATGGTCAGGTGTAATATGGAATGTTTCCAGAACCTGATCCAGCAATTCCCTATGTTGTGCGGTAACGCATACACGTGAGTCGATAAATTCAGAATGCTTTTGAAGCTCAAGTACCAGCGGCGCCATCTTGATGGCTTCCGGCCGGGTTCCGAAAATCGTTATTACTTTGGTTTTACCCATGGACGGCTGTCCCCCTATGTACATTTTCTGTTATAGATTCATCTGCTTGCTGATTTTTATTTCGTACCGAACAGACGATCACCTGCATCTCCCAGTCCGGGAACGATGTAACCGTGGTCATTCAAATAGTCGTCAATAGCTGCTACATATATATCCACATCGGGATGCGTTTGCTGTACAGCGTGAATACCCTCGGGCGCCGCAATGAGGCACATCAGCTTGATCTGCGAGCAGCCTCTGCTCTTCAGCGCCGTTATAGCTGCATTCGCAGAACCTCCGGTTGCCAGCATCGGGTCTATCACGATCAATTCCCGTTCCTGTACATCGGTAGGCAGCTTTACATAATACTCAACAGGCTCAAGTGTCTCTGGATCACGGTACAAGCCGATATGACCTACCTTGGCTGCGGGTACTAATCTCAGAATACCATCTACCATGCCAAGTCCTGCACGCAAAATCGGGATAAGTCCCAGCATTCTGCCCGAAATCACTTTGCAATCCGTCGTGGTCACTGGTGTTTTGACTTGCACGGTTTCAAGCGGAATGTCTCTTGTAATTTCGTACGCCATCAGTGTCGATACTTCATCTACCAATTCGCGAAAATCTTTGGTTAGTGTGGATTCATCCCGTATGTACGTAAGCTTATGCTGGATCAACGGATGATCACACACAAATAATTTTCCCATAAACAATTCCCCTTTACGCCAAATCTCGTCTATTATACCACACCTGTGAGATGTTATCCCAACAAGTTTCGCGCATTGACGACAGACTCAGCGACTGTCAGGCTCCAGCGTAAAAAGGCGGGCTGGACGCAATGAATGTACCGTTCCTATTCATGTACGAACTCATAGAAGCCAATGCGAAGAGCGTTCATGGCGTGTCAATCGCTGCTCAGTTTCGGAGTGGTCCCAGGCCGTTTCCTGAAATCATGAAGAGGCCGGAGATCTCTACATCATCTCCAGCCTCTTGGCTATGGTCTATAGATCGCACTCGTTAGTTGAGGAGGCGAGCCTGATAATCAGGTATTAGTAGGACAGGCCCGGATACAAAGGGAACTGTGCAGTCAAATCTTTAACCATACCGCGGACTTTGTCATGTACAGCAGCATCAGTTGGATTTTTCAAAGTCAAGGCAATGATCTTGGCAATAGTTTTCATTGCTTCTTCATCCATACCGCGGGAAGTTGCAGCCGGAGTACCAACACGAACACCACTGGTTACCATCGGCTTGGCTGGATCGAAAGGAATCGCATTTTTATTAACCGTAACCCCAACTTCATCCAGCAAGTGCTCAGCTTCTTTACCGCTGATGCTCGTGTTGCGCAGGTCGATCAGCATCAAATGGTTATCGGTACCACCGGATACAAGATCGATACCTTCGGAAATTAGAGCTTCCGCTAATGCTTTGGCATTGTTGACAACCTTTTGTGCGTAAGTTTTGAATTCCGGCTGCAAAGCTTCGCCAAAGGATACAGCCTTAGCAGCAATAATATGCATCAAAGGACCACCTTGGGTACCAGGAAATACAGCTTTATCGATGGCAGCAGCCCATGGTTTACGGCACAAGATCATACCGCCGCGAGGACCACGAAGTGTTTTATGGGTAGTCGTCGTTACAAAGTGTGCATGTGGAACCGGGTTTGGATGCAGACCAGCCGCTACCAGACCAGCGATATGTGCCATATCAACAAAGAGCAATGCGCCTACATCATTAGCGATCGACGCCAGAGCTTCAAAATCAATCGTACGTGGATATGCGCTGGCACCAGCTACGATCATACGAGGCTTATGTTTGAATGCCGCTTTGCGCACATCATTATAATCGATACGGGAGTCGCTTTCGCTAACACCGTAGGAAACGAAGTTGTATAAAATACCGGATGCATTAACCGGGCTGCCGTGGGTCAAGTGACCACCGTGAGCCAAGCTCATGCCCAATACCGTATCTCCAGGCTGTAGAGCTGCCAAGTAAACAGCCATGTTGGCTTGAGCGCCGGAATGCGGCTGTACGTTGGCATGCTCGGCTCCAAATAATTCCTTGGCACGATCACGAGCGATGTCCTCTACAATGTCTACATACTCACAACCACCATAATAACGTCTGCCAGGGTAGCCTTCAGCGTATTTATTGGTCAGTACCGTACCCATTGCTTGCAGTACCGCCTCGCTGACGAAGTTTTCCGATGCGATCAATTCGATTTTGTCACGTTGACGACCGATTTCAAGATTCATAGCCTCCACGATTTTGGGGTCCTGCTTACGTAATTGTTCCATAATAAAATCCTCCTTTAGATTTTCGCAGAAAACTTACTTCGTAAGCTTCTACATTATAGTTAATTGGGTTTAATCACAAAATCCGTTGTCAGCAGAACTCTCATCTACCACATATACAGCCCGAGCACCACCAATGAGCTTCGGACGGGTATAGGCCATTTGCACCGAGGCATGGCCAATGATCCGGATCGAGGGACGCAGCGGTATCGCGACCGGCTTCAGATGCATCCCGATCAGCGTTCCGCCGATATCTATGCCTGCATGGGCCGACACGGCTTCAACGAGACAGGCCTGCTGCAAATGCTTGTAGGCATATGAAGCCATAGAGCCGCCTGCACGCGGAACGGGAATCGCCGACACCGGCTCCAGCCGGTAAGCCAGCATCGCTGCACGCTCCATGACTAACGCCCGATTCAAATGCTCACAGCATTGAAATACCGGGTAAAAACCCGCCTCGACGCGAACGGCTTCAATCGCAGCGAAGATAGGCTGGGCAGCCGTTTCTGTGCCTGAAGTACCAATGTGATGACCCATCACCTCGCTCGTACTCGTCCCGATCACAAGCAGCTGTCCTGTCTGGATATTACCTGCCTGTACCAGCTCACGCAGCACTTGTTCTACCTGTGACTGAATGTCCATACCCCGTTGCCTCCTTCGTCAAGCTGTACGAATGATTACGATTGAGGAGTGACTTTGTCTTCCAATTCCATTACTTTGTGAATGCGGTTCACGTGACGTTCACCGTTGGAAAACTCGGTTTCGAGCCAAACCTTCACAATGGATTCAGCCAGTCCCGGTCCGACAATACGTTCCCCCATTGCCAGTACGTTGGAATCATTGTGCTGACGGGTCATTTGGGCCGAAAACAGATCGTGTACAAGCGCACAGCGAATGCCGGCGATTTTGTTAGCTGCAATCGTCATTCCAATTCCCGTCCCACAAAGCAAGATCCCTCTGTCGGCCGTTCCTGCGGCAACCTTATTGCAAACCTCGATCGCATAATCCGAATAATCCACGGAATCCGTGCTATGACAGCCTACGTCTGTCACATCATGGCCCAAAGATTGCACAAGCTTAATAATTCCATCCTTCAACTGAACGCCTGCATGATCAGAGCCTATTACTATCTTCATTTGATGCGCCTCCTGACAAGTTTTCTGGACACTATCGTATGATGAGTTTGATTGTCATCCAATTTGTCCATTATACCGTAATGCGTACAGAAAAATGAAATCAAATATGGTGAATCCTAAACGAAAAAAGAGCATACTGCATGCCACTATCAGCACTGCAATGCTCTTTGCCCAGGCGACCGGCCGTATGCCCCGATGCTCCATTGTGGTAAGCCCCACTCGTCGCCAGTTACATCAGGTCCTGCTTCTTATTCTTATCATAACGGAAATGATCAAGGCTGTAAAGCCGTAAAAAAACCTATTTCCTTGAACTTTTTTTCAAAAAATCTCACGCTTTAAGACGTCGTACCAACCGATGCAGGCATTCCTCGATTTCTGCTGCGCACTGTCTGTATAGCGATAAAGATCCGCCGAACGGGTCGGCAATATCATAGTCGGGCAAAGACTGCTCCAGTTGTCTCACTCTCGCTCGTTCCTCCATCGTCACCTGCTGGGATAAAGACTGCTTGAACTGAAGCTCAGCAATCAACGCAGCCAACTCGTCCATACGCGCTTTAGCGGAAGGATCATCACTCACAAATTCTTTGAGTGTGTGCATCTTGTCTACGAATGCCGGGAAACGCTGGATCGCTTGCTGCTTGTGACTCGTGGTCATGGTGAGCACCACATCTGCCCAATCCAGCAAAGATCCTGTTAATGAGGAAGAGCTAATCGCCTGCAAAGCATCTTTTTCCCGCAATATAACTGCTGCATTAGTGGAAACAGGATAGCCATCACCCGCTGAGGTCCCGGCCGAACGGACTTCTATGTGATTCATCCCCTGCTCTTTCAACATCGCGCGAAGCATACCTTCTGCCATCGGACTGCGGCACGTATTCCCGGTACACACAAACAATATTCGGTTCATTAGAAATCCCCGCCTTTCTCCTCTATGATGATTGGCTGTTGAGCCCTATTCCTATTGTACCTCAAAACGACGTAAAAATGGATATGTAGCTGTAGCCCTGAATCCGATTCATAATAAAAAGCGTGCACCGAATGCCAGCAGAATGACTCCACCTACGGCTTCCCCGTACTCTCCGACCCAACGTCCCGCTTTACGGCCAAGCATCAATCCGGTAATGGACATGACTCCACCTACCGTACCGAACATCAGTACCGTCAGCGCACGGTCACCGGCAAACATGCCCAGCGATACGCCGACGGAGAATGAATCGATGCTGACACTAATCGCAAACAGCAGCATGCCCAGAAAGGTTTTATGATCAACGGATTTCGCCGCCTCCCCTTTCAAGGAATTGTAGATCATATGTATACCAAGAATCACAAGCAGGATGCCTCCTGCTATCGTCGCTACTCCACCTAATAACGAACCCATATAGCTGCCCATAAACATACCCGCAAGCGGCATGACCATATGGAATACCGCAATCATCAGGCTCAGCTTGAGGATATCCCACTTTCGAATGCCCTTCATCCCGATTCCGATACCCAGCGATAACGCATCCAGACCTAAGGCTACTGCCATGACCAGTATGGTTATGAATTGCCCCACCATCAGTGGTGACGCCCAGTCCATCTCCTGTCGACCCCCTGTCCTGTTCTTCATCAACATATGCGGACAAGTAGAGAATCATGACTGGGTTTGGACTTATGGCTGCTGCTACACGTGGATAATACGGTTGGCTGCCGCTTTGCGCAGCCGGTTCATAATAGCGGCCCCGATACCCGATTCGGGGCAGGCTTCGGCTACGATGAAGTCCGCGCCGGCTTCATCGAATTGGCGCAGCGCGGCGTACAGCCCGTGCGCAACGGATTCAAGGTCGCCCAGGCTTCCGCAGGCGACAACCGTATCCGCGCGCAGTGCATCGGCGTGCTCACGATAAGTGAGTACGCCTGTACGCTCTCCGCGTGCGTGGGCTTGGTCGAGCTCGCGCTGGAGGCGAGCGAGCACCTGTTCAGGAGCGCTGCCCTGAACGAGGGTCATCGCACCGCGAGGCGCGTAGTGCGCGTACTTCATCCCAGGGGCGCGTGGCGCTAAGGATGAATCCGGGTGTACAGAGGCTTCGCGCACCTCGATGCCAGGCAGCGCCATAATCAATTGCTCAGCCGATACACCACCTGGCCGCAAAATATGAAGCACGCCTCCTCCATCCCCGATCGGCGCTGTGTATTCGACCACTGTGGATTCCAGACCAACGCCTGTAGCCCCCCCATCCACAATACCGTCAATTCGACCGGCCAGATCATCGTACACATGTGCGGCTGTTGTAGGGCTTGGCCGCCCTGAGCTGTTCGCACTGGGGGCTGCTACTGGACAGCCAGCAGCCCTAAGCAGCTGCAAGGCGACCGGGTGGTCCGGCATACGCAGCCCAACCGTAGACAGGCCTGCTGTGACCAGAGGTGAGAGAACGCCTGGTTTGATAGGAAGAACGACTGTCAGAGGCCCAGGCCAAAAAAGATCCAGCAAACGCGAAACAGTCTCATCCGGAGGAGCTGCCAGCCCTGCCATTTGAGACCGATTTGCAATATGTACAATAAGCGGATTATCTGAGGGCCGTCCTTTTGCCATGAAAATCTTATTGACCGCATCTGTCTGCCGGGCATCGGCACCAAGGCCATATACCGTTTCCGTAGGAAACGCGATCAACCCACCTTCGCGAAGAATTCGCGCGGGCTCTGTCAGCTCCTCGAGCTCCAGATCGTCGCCAGTAGCTTTCCATAATTTTGTCATCGCATAGGCCTCCAATCTGTGCAGGATCCATTGTTCATGGTTCAAAATTCCTGCATGTATTCATCATAATATCTATTTGGTCTCAAGGGCTTGCCCTGTTTTTGATCTTTTAAGCAAATATCTTCTTCAGTAAATCCCACAGAAAGAAATGAATCTCTGGCTGTACTGCTTCAGTCTGAGACTGAACAAGCTTGTCCGACGGACTGCTTTTTCCTTCAGACTTTAGATCTGTCGAAGTCTTTTGTCCCACCTTCAAAGCAGGTGATCCAACGTCTGCAGCGAGTTCCTTGGATGGTTTGGCAATAACCTCAGAATCAACAAAGCATAACGGAGGGAATAGCACGCACCACCAATTTTGCCCCTCTGCCGCCCCAATCGATACACGAAGCGCTTCATAATCGCCAGCAGGGTAAATTTGACTCCCGTACATTTTTGCAGGGAAAGGTACAACTCCCAGCTCCACCTGATAAGGAGTAGTGAATCCATATTGGCCCAGAGTCTTGCCAACGATTCTATCCAGCTCTGGTAAATGGGCACGAACAGCAGCACGAGCTGCTTCCATACCCTGCGGCTCAGTAACCCACTGCTGCATTTCTTCGATAATGGCATCACGCACCTCGCGCTTGATCCATTGGTCAGCCGGTGAATCGGAATTGGCCAAAATCCGCAGACGGATCGATTCCTGAGGAATACTACCCGCTCCATTCGTCCGTTCTGCCTCAGAACCTATTCCTGATGCCAAAATGATAGAGGACTGAAGATTGGCTTCCCAGCTGCAAATCAGGATGATGAGTGCAAATATAACATAGATATGATGGCGGTAACCGTTGTTTTTTCTCATGAATGATACCTTCCCTCTCGCGTTTCGCTGCGTCTTGTTTTCTAGTAACAGTATGCACCGATACGAGAGAGGTTAAACCTATCATTCTATGATTCTAGTAATCTATCTCTCATAGATAGATTCACTCTTATGTTAATGTCAACCAAACAACTGTCAAGATGATCATCGCACGGGATAGCGGATCGCAATCACATGGCGTGCAATTCCTGCCAAATCCGGGATGATCCGAATTTCATCCCATTCTCCCGCATGGCTCAGTAATTTCGCCACCTCGTCTGCCTGACCCATACCCACCTCAAGACCAACCAGTGCAGGCAGCCGTTCCAGCTCAGCCAGCTGTGCCGTCAGTCGGCGATACAGATCAAGCCCATCTGCGCCTCCGTACAGCGCAGATCGCGGCTCATGCAGCCTTACCTCCGGCTGCAGCTCAACCTCATCCGCCTCCGGTATATACGGCGGATTGGATACGACCCCATCGAGCTGCAAGCCGCGCTCGATGTAAGGCATGAGCAAGTCACCTTCAAAGAAGGTGACTTGCTCGCCAACCCCATGGCGCTCCGCATTCGCCTGAGCCACCGCAAGCGCAGCCGGCGATATGTCTGAGCTCATGACGCGCCACTGCGGGCACTGCACAGCGAGGCTCACCGCGATCGCCCCGCTCCCGGCACCAATGTCGGCGATAAGCGGCCGACCTGCAGCTGCACCTTCGGTATCTGCCCTATGCTTCGCCTCCAGGACTTCACCAGTAGCCCCGCCTTGAGCAGGCTGCTCATCCAAGTCCGGATCTCGATCAACTCCCGATTTCACGCAGCTTCCTTCCAATCCAACAACCATCTCCGGCCACAGCTGCTTGCCGATCAGCACGATCTGCTCAACCAGCAGCTCCGTCTCCGGCCGCGGAATCAGCACCGCTGGTGTCACCATGAAGGGGAGCCCATAAAACTCCTGCTCCCCGAGGATATACTGCACCGGTTCGCCAGACGCCCTGCGAGCAAGAAGCTCTCTCCATCGAGCTTCTTGCTCCTGCGGGAATGGCTCCTGCCAGCTAAGCAGCATCTCACTGCGCGTTAACCCAAGCAGATCCTGCAGCAGCAGCTCTGCACTGTTGGCAGCCTCACTCGCCCCGTGCTGCAACAAAAAAGAAGAAGCCTCCACATAGGCTTCACGAATAGTCAACTTATGTTCGAAGGACATCTGTTTACGCTTGCTCTCCCCGATCCATCAATTCCGATTGCGCGGCAATCGTCAGCGTGGAAATCAGCTCATCCATATCTCCATTCAAAACCGCATCCAGACGATGCAGCGTCAGACCGATACGATGATCAGTCACACGGCTTTGCGGATAATTATAAGTCCGAATTCGTTCGCTGCGGTCACCGGTGCCGACCTTGCTTTTCCGGTCGCCCGCATACTTGTTCATTTCTTCCTGCTGAAACTTATCAAAAATCCGCGCACGCAGCACCTGAAGCGCCTTTTCCTTATTGGAGTTTTGCGATTTGCCATCCTGGCAAGTAGCCATAATCCCCGTTGGAACGTGAAGCACACGAACTGCTGATTTGGTTGTATTAACCGACTGTCCGCCCGCGCCGCTGGAGCAGAACGTATCGACACGGATGTCACTGTCATGAATTTCAATATCGAATTCTTCCATCTCCGGCATAACCGCTACGGTAGAAGTCGATGTATGAATCCGTCCGCCCGATTCCGTCGTCGGAATCCGCTGCACACGGTGCGCGCCGCTCTCATACTTCAGCTTGCTGTAGGCACCCTTGCCGTTAATGGAAAAAATAATTTCCTTAAAGCCACCCAGATCATTCATGCTGACATCCATAACCTCAGTCCGCCAGCCTTGAACATCGGCAAACTTCGTATACATCCGGTATAGATCGGAGGCAAACAATGCCGCCTCATCTCCGCCAGCCGCGCCGCGGATTTCCACAATGACGTTCTTGTCATCATTCGGATCCTTGGGCATCATCAGGATATTAATCCGCTCTTCAAGCTCTGTCTTACGCTCCGACAGCTCATCCAGCTCCATTTTTACAAGCTCGCGCATGTCCTCATCCAGCTTCTCGTTCTGCATTGCCCGTGCGGCATCATATTGCTCGACAACGCCTTTATATTCGATATAAGCGTCATAAGCTTCCTGCAAGTCCGACTGCTCCTTGGAATACTCGCGCAGCTTCTTTGTGTCGCTCGTTACGTCAGGATCACACAGCAGCTCGCTCAGCTTCTCATAGCGACCTGCCAACGACTGTAACTTGTCAATCATACCAATCACTCCTTATCCGTTAGTTAAGACCACATCATCCGTATAGGTTCAAATGACCAACCACTATGCTTACATCGTTCCCGCGTCCGATGCCTCGCTATACGTTGAAGCGGAAATGCATCACATCTCCGTCCTTCACGACGTATTCTTTTCCTTCCAGACGTACCTGGCCTTTTTCCTTGGCGCCATTCATCGAGCCGGCATTGACCAGATCCTGATAGGCAACAACCTCAGCTCGAATAAAGCCACGTTCAAAATCGGTATGAATCACACCCGCCGCTTGCGGTGCTTTGGTCCCCTCGACAATCGTCCATGCACGAACCTCTTGTACGCCAGCTGTAAAATACGTATATAAACCGAGCAGTCGATAAGCGGCTTTAATCAGACGGTTCAAGCCCGATTCCTGCAAACCGAGTTCTTCCAGGAACATCGCCTTATCCTCGCCTTCCAGCTCCGCAATTTCCGATTCTACCTTGGCACTGATCGGCACAACTTCCGCACCTTCAGCCGCGGCGAACTCGCGAACCTTTTGCACATAAGGGTTATCATCAGCAGTAGCCACTTCATCCTCACTTACATTGGCTGCATACAGCATCGGCTTCATTGTCAATAAATGCAGATCGCGAATCAGCAGCTTCTCATCAGCGCTTAATTCCACACTGCGCGCAGGCTGGTCGTTATACAAGGCTTCCTTCACACGCTCCAGGCATTCGACCTCAGCTGCATACTTTTTGTCGCCGCCCTTAATATTTTTACGCGAACGCTCGATCCGTTTTTCAACCGATTCAATATCCGCCAATACAAGCTCCAAATTAATCGTCTCAATATCGCTAACCGGATTGATGCCGCCGGATACGTGTGTAATGTTCTCATCCTCGAAGCAGCGCACTACGTGAACAATCGCATCCACCTCACGGATATGAGCCAGAAACTTGTTGCCAAGTCCTTCTCCCTTGCTCGCGCCCTTAACCAGACCGGCAATATCGACAAATTCAAAAGCTGTAGGCACTACGCTCTTAGGTATGACAATTTCCGTCAGCTTAACCAGACGCTCATCAGGAACCTCTACCACACCGACATTTGGGTCAATTGTACAAAAAGGGTAGTTCGCCATTTCGGCGCCTGCCTGTGTTATCGCATTAAATAAAGTGGATTTTCCTACGTTCGGCAGACCCACGATTCCAGCTTTTAAAGCCATGTATAGGACAACTCCTTAATTAAATGTTTTCCGTATCCCTAAATAGTTATTATATCGCATTTAAAGAACTATTGTCACTATGCAAAAAAATCCGCCTGAGGGGCGGAGTCAACCAAGCTTATGCCGTTATTGATTTACTTGAATGTACGCTTTATCATTTCCAAATTCTTTTTGCTAAAGTGCGCTTCCACCTGTTTTTTCAATACATAAGCTCTTAATGAATTGGCTTTGTCTGAAGCCAGCTGCACGTATTGGGCCCCGTAATAATAACCGCCCTCGATCTTTTCACGTCTGATGACCTCGCATACGCAAGGAAATGAAAAGCCCAGATCCAATTCGGCATCTACGACTGAATCGTGCCCAAGATCGAACTCGTCCCGGACAGTAAATCCAAGTCCACTCACACTTATATTTTGAACGGTCAGCCCAACAGCCTTGCTTAACGGTTGCTTTTCATTCGTATCCAGACGGATCAGCTTATGGATTGTGCCCTTTTCACTGACCTCAATCCGGGGATTGCTGCGCTTTTCTATAAACCGCTGCCGATTTTGCGGTGGGTTAATCACGATTAGCGAGCCTTCATCCTTGGCCACCACAGTCGATTGGAATGTAAAAATACCTCCCGCTGAATATACGGTCAGTTTCACCGAATCTCCCAGCTCAAAAACCTTGTATTCAGGAATTTCAATTTCCAAAATGTCACCTTCTGCATACGATAACAGACCTGTGGACACAAAATCATTTTTCTCCACAACAGTACGGCTATGAATCAAGACAGTGGACGGGTTTTTGAATATCTCATCCGTGTATTCGTAACTTATGCCTGAGGTTACAGATCTGGATAGCATCGTCATCCCACTCCTCACATTGATATCTCTGTAATTCAATCCTGATTCATGCCGATATAATAATAAAGGCCGCTCTCCGACATCAAGTCTGGAAAACAGCCGTTGCACACCGCTAGTGAAGCTTCATCGGCGGCTAGGCTGTCATAGTCTCTTCATGCAAGAAACCTTAGACCCTGAGCTTTGCGTCCTTGCTTTTCAGCAAGTTTGCCTACGGGTATCATTTGGTGATGAAAATCACAGCATTTTAGGACATAATACCTATATGAGGTGATGCTGTTATTATACGTTCTCGATTTTATCTCTGCAAGCTTTTTTCATGGAATTTACAATAAATTCATTTGTATTTGATGAAAATGTGATATAATGCTCCAAATTAAGGGGAAGGTGATGCCATGACAGCTCAAAATGATCCAAAACCCGAACAATCACTGGAAACGCATTCAATTGTCTTGTTTGATGGCGTTTGCCGATTTTGTAATGGATGGGTACAATTCATTCTACGTCATGATCAGCACGATACGTTCCGATTTGCTCCACTTCAATCCGATTACGCCATACAACTGCTAGCCTCCGGTATATTGAAGAATGAGAACGATTCACTGGATTCGGTTATACTCTGTGAAGGACGTTCTGTCTACACCCATTCTTCGGCAGTTTTGCAAATTTGCAAACGATTAGGGGGTGCCTGGCGTCTGCTCACCGTGTTCACAGCCATACCTAAACCGATTAGAGACGCTGTCTACCGATTCATTGCCAAGCGCAGGTATCGCTGGTTCGGCAAGTACGACAGCTGCATGATTCCCAGTGCAGAGATTCGCAGCAAGTTTATCGGATAATGGCATTTTCCACAGCGATTTCAAGTGATTTGTGCATAACCACCGGGTTATCCACAGCTTTATCCACAGCATGTTCACAACCGAATATTTGTTCCCTGTTTATTCACATCCCAACTGCTAGAAGAGGTGTTTCCTGTGCAAGAGCACATTGAATATATGCAGGCCGCAATTGAAGAAGCACGCAAGGCTGAAGAGCTGCTCGAGGTGCCTATCGGGGCTGTTGTTGTATGGCAAAATCAGATTATTGGCCGCGGCTATAATCTAAGAGAATCCACGCTGGACCCGCTCGCTCACGCAGAACTGATTGCGATCAAGCAGGCCAGTGAGTATTTGCAAGCTTGGCGCTTGCTTGATTGTAAGCTCTACGTCACCCTGGAGCCTTGCCCCATGTGTGCCGGGGCGATTGTCCAGGCACGTATTCCACAGGTCATCTACGGTACGGTGGACCCCAAAGCCGGCTGCGCCGGAACCTTGATGAATTTGCTTCAGGAGGATCGCTTCAACCATCAGGTTGATGTTATTAGTGGCGTCTTGCAGGAAGAATGCAGTCTGCTGCTGACGCAATTTTTCCGCAAGCTGCGGGCGAAACGTGGTTAACGTTTCTTGTGATCCGACGGTCTGCGGTTGCCTCCAGCGAGCAGCCGCAAGCCACCGCCAATAAGCAGGATCGAGACGACTACAGTTTGAAAATAACGATGAAATAATATCGAAATCTGCTCTTTAGGAAACCACCGATCCAATGCAGTGAGCAGCATCTCATCGGTCAGGTAGTAGACCCCTAGAGCGAGCAGCACCATACCTACCCATTTTTGATGATTGACCAGCCAATCGACGATCGGGACATCTTTTAACGGCTCCTGCCCCTGCTTCGAGATGTGCTGAAGCGCATCGAAAAAGCTATAAAACCAAAGAATCGGAATCAGAAATAAAAAGATGGAAAGCCTCAGTACATCGAGAATATATATGCTCAAAAAGAAAGCGATCATCAGCTGCAGTCCGCGTTTTTGCAAGCCGAGATACAGATGTCCCACTCCGGGTACAATGGATAAGAAGGTTGCAATAACTTTACTTCTCTTGCCATCCTCACGACTTGCTTGAAAATCCTCCAGAAACGTCCGGTCCAGCAGCATCTCACCTTGCCTCTTGCGCTGCAGCTGTTGGATGCAATCAAACAGACTATATAGCCAGATAATGGGCAAAACCCCTAGAAACACGATAAATCGGTCACTGTTGGTGACAGACGCAACGAATACGATCATCGTCAAGGCACCAAAAAATGCGATCAAAAAAGCCAGCCCGCGCTGCATCATCCCCAACTGCAAATGACCAAGCCCCGGGATAAAGGACAGTAGTATAGTATTTACACGTTCATTATCACCATGAGATGCCTGCGCGTTATCTGAATAATAAGATTCCTGCGCATCGTCCCCGTACGAGCTCTGCCTGACCCTCGCTGCGAACGGCTCTCTGCCCCCCACAACCGTGATGAACATATCCAGCAGGTTGATTGCCCCTGCCAGAAGAGCGAAACCGATCAGAATGATCAACGGCCCTTCATAACGATGTAATCCTTTTGCGAGCACTATCAGAAACGCTAACAGCAACGGCCCAAAAAAACTGGCTGCATAGAAAAATGCTCTGATAATCCTGTTGATGTACAGATGCCCAAGACCGGGAATTAAAGATAACAGCAGTGCGGTTATCGGATGTTTGGATGGCATTAACGATTTCCCCCTTTTTCTTGTTTAGGCTGGATGGAGTCCAGCACAACGATGGTTTTGTCCATCAGTTTTTTAGAAACGGATACAGGCTCCTGCGCTGCTTCCGACTGCGCATCCCCATTGGAAGCCCTATCTATCCCAACCGGGTGATCCACTATGGATTGAAATATACCTGAGCTCATCAGGACAAGCGTGATTACCGCAGCAACAGCATAGTGGAACAACGGAGCTCTCATCCACGTGATCGGGTTTCTTAGCTTCTGGCTTCCGAATCCAGCTTCTTCCAATGGAGCTAGTCTTGAAGCCGTAGAGCTTGGACTTATGGGATCCGCTGCTTCTATTGCCAACATGACCCTGTCTGCCAGAGCTGCTTCATCAGACAGCGAAGGATACGAGCCGACTACCCGTTCAAGGCTTTGCATATACAGCTCCATGCATGAATCACAGGTAATCAGATGCAGTTCCATCTGTTGATTATCCTCATCATTTAATCCCTGCTCCACGTAAGTCATCCACTGCTCCCCGGTATAATGCTTCATATCAGCTCATCCTCCTTCCAATGCTTGCGAATCCATTGCTTGGCCCGATACAGCTTGGACTCTACGGTTTTCAACGCAATGCCTTGCTCTGTGGCAATTTCCTGATAGCTTTTATCCTCAATATAGAAGGCAACCACCACTTGGCGGTAATTATCCGGCATCTCGTGCAAATAGTCCCGTACCCGCTGCTGAAGCTGTGTATGCAGCACTTCATCCTCTACTGTCGTTTCATTAGCCTCGTTGGGTATCAATTCTTCCAGCTGGTCCGTCAGCTGCTCCCGCTTTCGTTCCAGCGACCGTTTGTAATCAATCGCTTTGTTCACGGCAATTCTGGTCATCCATGTTTTCAAACCTTTATGCTCGTACCGAGGGAGAGAAGCATAAATTTTGAGCAGCACTTCCTGGGTTACATCTTCAGCGTCCGCAGTCGATCGAAGCACCGAATAAACAACGTGAAACAGATACGTATTGTATTTATCCATCAATAAGCGAAAAGCTTCGTGGTCGCCAGCCACAATCCGTTCGATCCATCGGGTTTCTTCTGTGATCGTTCTCCCCCTCCTCTCCATAACGATAGACGCATATTTACGCAAATACACTGCACTACGCGCCTAATTATTTTTTTCCATAACAAAAAGCCCGCTCCAGCAATGGCTGAAACAAGGCTCTAAATGAACGCACAACATATGCTTCTGGACGATTAAGAAACCTTAAACTGGGACAACAAAAGATGCAGCTCTTCCGTCATTTCGGATAAAGATTGAGCTGACGATTTTACACCGTCCGTAGCTTGCAGCTGCTGCTCCGCCGATGAGGCCACTCCTTGTGAAGCTGAAGCCGATCTCCGTGCAATTTCTGCAACCTGAAAGACGGAAGCGGTAATTTGCTGGGCTCCTGCCGACATTTGCTCCGAGGTCGCTGCCATTTCCTGAACCTGCGAGGCAATATGGGTGGTCGATTGCAAAATATGATCAAAATTAATTTCCGTCTCCCGCACCCGCTCAATCCCTGTTAAAACTTCTTCCTTCACCTTGGTCATGGCATTGGCGGAATCCCCGATTCCGTATTGAATTTCACCTAACAGCGCTGCAATTTCTCCAGATGACTGGCTCGATTGCTCGGCCAGCTTGCGAACCTCTGTCGCTACCACAGCAAAACCTAACCCATGATCACCTGCTCGCGCTGCCTCAATAGCCGCATTGAGCGCCAACAGATTGGTTTGCTGGGCAATGTCCTGAATGGCATGAAGAATTTCCCCAATTTGCTGCGATTTATCTCCCAACAGTTGAATAATATGGTCAGTTTGAACGACCGATTCATTGATCGAGCCCATCTGTTCCACGGCATTTTGAATGGAAGCACCGCCATGCTCAGCCTGCTGTCTGGATGATTCGACTGTCTCCGCAATCGAGGATGCATTTTCCGCCAGACGTCCGATTCCTGCACCCACCTCTTCCATGGAGCGTGAGGTTTCCTCCATGCTGAGCGTTTGTTCACCTGCACCTGTAGCCACTTCTTTAACGGTTTGAGCGATGTGACGGGATGCTGTTTGCATTTCTCCCGAACTTGATTTGAGCTGTTCCGCTGAAACGGTTACCAGATCAGCATGCTCATTAATTTTCAATATCATGGTGCGTGTATGCTGTGTCATTTGTTCAAATGCCGCACTCAGCTCACCAATCTCATCCTGGCGAATTAATGTGAGGTGTGTGACAGATAAATCCCCTTCAGAAACCTTTTTGGCAATCGAGCTCATTGCTCTTATCGGTACGGAAACATGCCGTGCAATTAAAAAGGATACGGTCAAGCCTACCAAAATCGCAAGTATACTTAGTGCGATAACCCAGATGACACCCGAATAATAGGAGGTGTTCATTTCTTCGCCCCATTCATTCGCATACTTCTGGTTGTTTTTGGTAAGTTCGTTGATGACTACCGTACATATCGATACCTGCTGATTCGTCTGTTGAATCAAATCCAGCCCTTGCTGACCGTGTTTCTGTACCTCAGTTAAAAGCGAGGGGAACGCAGCCGCATATTTGGCCCAATTGTCATTGAAATATTGTATAAGGCCCTTATCCGCTGTTTCGGAGCCGATGTGCTCGAGGGACTTTACTTTCCCCTGAATCTCTTCAAACTTCGCTTTTGCCTTATCCGGCTGGGATAGAGCCATATCCTTGGAATTAATGCTCTCCATCTCCCGATCAGCGCTTCGATCTTCAATATTCAATTGAATACGCAGAATGAGATCGTCAAGCTCCATCAGATCGTGATTCAGATTGCTGAGCAGAATAACATTAGGCAGTCCCACCTGAGTTGTCTTTTTTGAGGTGGTTCCCATGCTGCCCATGTTGGTAATTGCTGTTATGCTGATGGTGGACAGAAGCAATAGCACAAGCAGAAAACTAAATAACAATTTCTTAAACAGTGTAAGTTTCATCCCTGCATCCTCCGATTTTCTCTCTTCCTTGTAAGGTTCGATCTGTGATCGATTTCCCTATATGAAACAGATTCTTTCTTTCACTGGGTATTTTACCTTCTTTTCTACTTCGACAAACGCAATACAATCCTTTATAGTTCTAAAGACTCATAGATATATATACTTACAAAATTTACTGTTTATTGTTAATAGATCCTGCTCTACCAAGGTCATTCGACAAGAAAACCAAGCGTTTGCAAAACTATACAAAGATATTTGCATCTTTAGACCCAAGACAAAACACAAAAAGAGACTGCATAATAGGGAAGTCCCAATATACAATCTCTTATTATTTTGGTAAAATTAAGTAAATTATTATTGCCAATAATCTTCGTTGACCGCTTTTTTGATACGATCATTCGCTGCTCTGGAGAACGTCTTCATAACAACTTGCGCTTCTGCTGCGGAAATGGACCAAGCTTCGAACCATTTACTATCCTTGAAGAAGTTCATGACTTTTTGTGAATCATATTGCTTAAATGTACGAACGACTTGCTGTAATTCTGACGAATACACCACACTCGACATATTACCACCCCTTTAACGACATTTTTTTACAAATGTTACAATTTTATTATATCAGAAATTATAAAAAAGCAAGGGGAAATTAGAGTTGAGACAAAAAATTTTTTTTCGAATGACGATAATCCTTCTTGTTTTAATATACGGTTGGTGTACTTATATCACGATTACATATCCTTATCTCGGAATCATGTTATCACAAAACCAACAAAAGGAATGGTCCATACGTAAATTAGAAACAGATAGTGCCAGCTTAAAACTCAATTTACAAGTCGGAGATATTATAAAAAATGTAAATGGTCAAGATCCAGACACTTATTTTTCCATACGAAGGTGGAGATCCATTGATCAAGCAGACACAATCACCATTTCCCGAGATGGCAATATTTTTCAAGAAAATACAGAAAATTTAAAAGCTAGTTCAATCACAGACGCACTTCCTCAAATTGAGGCAGTCATGACTCTTTTCTTTGCAGCTTTACTCTATATAAAGGTACGTAATTCCGTATCGGCGCGTTTTCTTTCGCTGGTTTTTTTAAATATTGGCCTTATTTACGCTTGTATAGGCGCATCCCAGAGAGGAGATCCAATCGGGAAAATTTGTATAAGTAGCTTAATGATCGCCCTTCCTATTGTATTCCTTCATTTTTTAATCGTTTTTTTCAATGAAAAAGGTAAAATACATTTTTCTTCAAAAATTATGAAACCTTTGTACGTTACCATAATTACACTTTTTGTATTAAGGCTAACCTTTTTATCAGAAAACATGGCTAATTATTTTTACACAATAAATGAGAAAATTGTCATTTTATTTTTCTTGATTGGACTTTTTCTGAATTTTATTTTTCTATTATTTATTTATCGGAAACATGGCAGAGAATCAACCCCTCTCGCTACGATGATTAAGACGGTATGGTGGTCTCTCGTCATCTCGTTTTCTCCATTTGCCTTGCTTTCCTTTATTCCCCAATTGCTTTTCAGTTATGATTGGGTAAGTTCTTTGTACACTTCTATTTTCGTCTTGTTTTTCCCTTTATCTTTTGCCTATCTAATACTGGCCAAGAAGCTCTACGATATTGATCTCGTTCTTCGTCGTGTACTGTTTACAGTCATGCTTTCAATCGTCCCAAGCATCTGCTTGGTGGCTATACACACTCTTATTTTTCAGTACACGTTGACTTCACAACATATAGCACTCAGCTTTATTTTTACAGTTATGACTATCGCCTTTATCTTGTATTCGTTTGAATATTTTACGACGAAGCTGGAGTTTATTATATTTCCCCGCAAATATTACTTGAATCGTGCCATGAAAAAGATTGCCAACAACCTATGTTCGATCTCCAGCTTTCGGGAGCTTAAAGAAATGGTTCTGGTCGATATCGTCAATACGCTGCAAGTATTTGGCGCCGCTATCGTCTACAAGTATCAAGATAGGATCGAAACGGTTACTGAAGGCCAAATCTCTTTGCCTGCTATCGAGGGCTCGGCCGATGTGGAAGCGTGGAATTATCCCTCCTTACTGCGTTTTGAAATTAATCGTCATGAGGAGTACACCAGTTATCTGATAATGACCGACAAAAAGACAAATACAGCACTAAGCAAGGAAGACATGCAGTGGTTAAATTTTATTATTTCTTATCTTGCCGTCAGTCTGGAAAATATGCATTTGATTCATAAGCTAAATATGAGATTGCAGCAATTGGCTTCACAAATGCCCAGTGAACAGAGTGCGCAGGAATTGGTCTGGTTCCGTAAGCTGATGTTTGAGCTTCAAGAGGACGAGCGCAGGCGGATTGCAACTGATCTTCACGATACGACCATGCAGGATTTGTTTTTTCTCAAAAAGCGATTTGCTTCCTTGATCGAGAAACCCGAATTCCCTCAACAAGACATCGAGCAAATGAAGGGCATTCTCGATTACGTGGAAATTATTAATACGAACTTGCGTCAAAACTGCTTTGAGCTGCATCCGCATTTGCTTCATGAAATCGGACTGATTAACACACTGCGCAAGCTGGTAGAGCACGAGACTCCCATATGTCCATTCCAGCTTGAATTCATGGCCCAAGGGGCCGAAAGGATTGAAGATCGGGATCTGGATGCCAAGAGACACGTATTCCGGATTGTTCAGGAGCTATTGAATAATGCCAAAAAACACTCACTTGCTTCTATAGTCAGCATCACCTTAACAGCTGAAGGCAATAACTTCCTGCTTGTTTATAAGGATGATGGTATTGGGCTGCAGGCCCAGTCAGAAACCAGCAGAGAAATTGGATCCTCCGGAACAGGTCTTGAGCAAATGAGAAGCCGGATTCTTTCTTTAAACGGACAGTTGAACATTAGAAAGGATATGGAAAGCGGAGTCTACCTATCTGTGACCATACCGATGAGAAAGGTAGCCTGAAGATGCAAAGAAGTATACTCATTGTCGATGACCATCCCGTTATGGCCAAGGCAACGCAAACGATATTGGAGCAAATTGAACATATTCGGGTAATAGGCATCGCAGCGAGCGGCAAGTCATGTCTGGAGATGACCGCGCTTCACAAGCCGAACATGATCATACTGGATTACAACCTCCCGGATCAATTTGGAAGCAGCGTAGCCAAACAAATTAAGGATATCTCTCCAGATACGCACATTGTTATTTTTACGGGTATCGATGTGTCTGACCTTTATAATCATTTGATTGAGCTTGGCGTTAGCGGTATCATTTCCAAGGAATCGAGCGAGCGTGTGATCCAAAATATGATTCGGTGTATTATGGACGACTGTACAATGATCCCCTTGTCCCTGTACCGCGGCATGCGGCTGATGAAGAGTCTGCCCACTCAAGAAGTACTGCTAACCAAAGATGAAATCCAAATTATGACTTTGGTCGTCAAAGGGGCGACCCAAGAGCAGGTTGCTAATGAAATTTTCGTAAGCAAGCGGTCGGTCGATAATTATTTAAAAAAAATCTATGCAAAATTAGGAGTTAAATCGCGGGTTCAGGCAATGGAAAAATTTATTCAAAGCAGCTACTATACCGACTCGGATAAAAATGGATAATCGGATATTTGACCCTTACTTACGTGCGCTTATCATCATGTAGGATCGGTTTCCTTGTGAATAGGTGACCTCGATACTATTAAACCCAGCAGCCTTCAGCATTAGCTCAAATTCCAATTGATAAAACCAACGCAGTTGAATCGTGTCCTCATGCACTTCGACGAGCGTATGTTCGATGAACACTTCATATTTATTGTAATTCGTTTTGAGCTGTTCCCAATAATCCAACATAACCCGTTCGCTCAACCTGATTGTAGCCCCATCTTCACGTTGAGCCTCAGCGATGCGTTTCCATATATCGGGCTGTTCGTTCAATATATGCTCTCTCGGCACGGTTAGCGTCAAAATTAGCTGACCCCCATCAACTAAATGTGTATGCAGACGCCGCAACGCCTCTAACGCCTCCTCATGCTTCGTCAGTAGATTGAACGTATTCCCAGGTATGAAGATGGTGTGATACTGCCGTGGCAAATCTAGATTCTGCATAGGCTGATGATACAAGGTGGGCACAATTCCAAGCTGATCTGCTTTACTTCTACATACCTTCAACATATCTTCCGAGTAATCGACGCCCTCTACTTCCAGACCATCCTGCACAAAGGGCAGCAGCATCCGACCAGTGCCGCAGCCTACTTCCAAAGCTGGTCCCTGATTGTCGATCACATATCCTTTATAAAAAAGATAATCCATTACATTGTATGTATCTTTAAACCATACATCGTAATGACGCGCTACAAATCCCTGAAAATCCCCATTTGTTTGACCTTTTTCCATATCTCGGACTCCTTCGAAAATGCCTTATTGATGATATGAATGGTACAAAATCCCAACTTTATCTGTTAATATATTACCTTACGCGAAGCATAGGTGACAAGATGGGTTAGATATCGATTCAGCACAAAAAAGACGCAGGGCTACGGATTAAAAACCGTAACTACGCGTCTTTTCTGTTGATTAAAAGCTTGGTTCTCCTGATGCCAATCAATGAAAATTCTAATTTTAATTGATGTAATAAGAGCCTTTCGGTAATGCCGTTCCTTTATTTACAACCACAACACCGATGCCTCCATAAATGAAAGCCACTCTCGAGTCTTTATTAATCGCATAATATCCCGGAACATAGACACCGTTTACATTCGTTTCACCTGTTATAGGGGGAATCTTGGATGGGGTTGTGCTTACATTAGGGGTATTCAGCGGATCGGCTGCCGTCGCAGCACCCACTACATTCGGAAGCATCACCGCTGTGCATATCGCGAGCACAGCCACTTTCGTTTTAAGCAGTTTCATCCATTACCACTCCCATTCATTAAATGATTACATTCGTTCCCCTATGGGTATAGGTGATCTCCGGCTCAACATAGATGCCATTATCAGTATATATGAATGGGATTTGAAACTTATTCCTGCCACACCCTCCGACCCGTTATTCACCTTGGATATTGCGCGGGAAATAAAATGTGCATGGGAAATTAACCGCGAATATAATCAGGATAGTCCGATATGAGTCCGTCAACTCCCAGCTCTAACAGGGGTTTAACTGCACCTGGTGAACGGACCGTCCATAAGCATACCTTCATCCCTTGGCTGTGTATGTCCTCAACGATTTCTTTGGTTGCCAGACCCATGTAAGGATTGATATAGTCGGCAAAAGCTGCCAGCTCCGCAAGTTTATTTGTGACCAAATCCTTCTGATTTTCAACAAGCACTCCGATGGGAACGTTCGGAAGAATCGCATGGAACCGTTTCAGTGATTCCTGATCAAAGGATTGAATGATAATCCCGCTGGCGTTCGGATTATCCAAACCATGCGCGATTAGTTCATCCGCGAGCTTGTGCTCAATACCCGGGTACATCGAAGCCCACTTGATTTCGATCAGCAGACCTGCTTTGCCACGGCTTAAGTGCAGCACCTCAGCCAGCGTTGGAATACGCTCACCCGTGAACTTCTTATTAAACCAACTGCCGGCATCCACTTCACGGAGCTGCTCCAAGGTCAAGTCAACCACACGGCCGGTCCCGTCACTTGTACGATCAACGGTTTGGTCATGAATGACAACGAGTCGGCCGTCCCGGCTAAGCTGCACATCCAGCTCCAAATAATCAGCATTCATCGCAATGGCACGTGCAAAGGCTGCCAGCGTATTCTCGGGCGCATAACCTGAAGCTCCCCGATGTGCGATGTTCAGAACACGATTTGTTTTCATCCTATTGGATGATACCATTATTTAAGCGCTCCTTCCGTAAGTCCACCAATAATATATTTTTGCGTAAACCCATATAAAATTATAATAGGGAGCATGGAAATAAAGAACCCGGCGAATGCCAAATTGAAATTGGACGAATATTCGCTTTTGAAATTATAAATAAAGAGCGGCAGCGTCCAAAAATCGGGATGGCGGTTCAAAATAATTAAAGGCAGCTGAAAATCGTTCCAGATCCACAGGCTGTTCAAAATAATGACCGTAGCTATAATCGGCAGCATCAATGGATAAATAATTCGTGTGAACGTCGTCCATACTCCACTTCCATCGATTTTCGACGCTTCATCCAGCTCCATCGGAATGTTTTTCAAAAACCCGACACATAAGAAAAGTCCCTGCGCAAAGGCCAACGTCACATACATCACGATCAGACCATTCTGATCTAGCATCTTCAGGTTGCTCATATGTCTATAGATTGGCAGCATGACAGCTTGAAATGGGACGAATATACCGGACATCACAAGCAGATACAGGAGCTTGTAATACCGCTTGGAAAAATTACGCGATATCGCATACGAAACCATGGGGATCAGCAGCAGCATAAGCAGAATAGAAACAACCGTTACATAGACGGAATTGCCAAGAAATTTAAAGAAATTAGCCTTTTGAATGACCTCTATAAAATTTCCCATATAAAATCCGGAAGGCAATGCAAAAAAGTTCTTGGCAGTTTCAGCCGGTGTTTTCATGGCAATGGTCAAGGTCAAATACATCGGTGCTAGTACCAGGCACATGCCGACTGCCAGAACGAGATAGGAAACCGTTCGAGAGATTCCGCTTATTCTCATAGCTGTCCAGCCTCCTTCCGATTAAGCAGCTTGATTTGGATAAACGAAATTATAGCTATCATTAGAAATACGTAAATGGCCTCGGCGGTACCGTAACCAAATTTCATCTCCGTCATCCCATGCTTATAGATCAGAAAGCCCATCGACTCTGTCGCATGTGCCGGACCTCCATCTGTCATGGCTACGATATAATCAAACACAGTGAGCGCGCCTTTGATGGAAATAACCAAATTAACGGTTAACATGGGAATCAGGAATGGGATCGTTACTGAGAAAAAACGCTGCAGCGGGCTGGCGCCATCAATAACAGCAGCCTCCTTTAAATCCTTGGGCACACTGGACAGTCCAGCAATAAAAATAACCATCGGCGTTGCAATGCCATGCCAAATGTTGGTTAGTGCGATTCCATACATCGCCGTATTTTTGCTTCCCAGGATATTTTTGGACAACCAATCCAGTGAAAGTACCTCTCCCACATGCGGAAGCACCGCATAAAAGACTTGATTAAAGATGAGCCCGACCGTCAGCATACTCAATACGGCAGGAAAGAAAAATACAGATCGAAAAAAACCACGCAGCCTCAGACTGCCGCTTAGCAGGATAGCCAGCAATAAAGCTATGGACAGCTTAATGACCACGACCAGTGCCGTATAGATGAACGTAAATTGCATAGAATCGAGGAACCGGTCATCCTTCATGATATTGATGTAGTTTTTCAGACCGATGAAGCGGTAAGTCAAAGAGAAGCCGTCCCAGTTCGTCATGCTGTAGTAAAAACCCATACCTACCGGAAATAAAAAGAAAACGATATATAACAACAGGGTGGGCAATGTAAGCAAAAAGAAAATGAGACTGGCTTTATTAGCGGTTAGTGACTTTTTCTTTTTTACAGCGAGTCCTGTATGATTGACAATCTCCATAGTCCACCTCCAAGCTTTCTAATTGAATGATAGGGATAGAAAACCCCACGACTGTATATCCATCGCCGCGGGGTCATCGTTTGTACCCTTATTGTTATTGATTCAGCTTATTGTAAAAGATTTTATCCAAAGCTTTCAGATAACCATCAATATCACCTGTTGCCAACATTTCCTGAGTGGCCTTGCCTACATCTCCATTAACTCCTGGCGGCCATACCCGTTCAATTGTCGGATACACCTTGCCCGCAGTAATCAGATCGCTCAAGCTGGTAATTTCTTTGTTATTATTGGTAACTCCGTTAATCGCTGCAGGATAGCCGCTCAAATCGACGTACTTTTGAACAACTTCCTTCGAAGACATGTATTCAATGAACTTTTTGGCCTCAGCCTGGTTTTTCCCTTTGGTCGGAACTCCAATAGCTGTATCCACAGATACTTGAACCTTCGTATTGGCTGAATCCGCCGCTGGCATCGGGAACATCGAGAATTTTAAGTTAGGGTTGGACTTTTTGATCGGTTGAATAGCCCAGATGCCCGTGTACCACATCGCTGATTTACCGTTGGCAAACTCACGAAGCGCGTCATCGTACCCTGTACCCAAAGCATCCTTTTGCGAATATTTGCGAAGGTCGTATAATTTTTGGGCAAAAGGCTTGAAGGCAGCGTTATCTGTGATATGAGCCTTGCCCTTCATCACGCTATCCAGGAAGTTTTGAACATCTGGAATTTGCAGCCCCATCCGGGACACCACTTCCTGACGGATTCCATTCCAATCCTTATCATGGAAGTAGAAAGGCGTTTTGCCGGCTGCTTTGATTTTGTCAGCGGTTGCAATCAGCTCATCGTAGGTTTGTGGAATTTTCAGACCTAACTCATTAAACATATCGACATTGTAATGTACGCCCAAAGTAGCTACAGCTATTGGCACCAAATAGTTTTTACCATCAATTTTACTTAAATCAGCGAGCGCTGGAGAAACGTTAGCCATCAGGGGGCCGCCAGTCAAATCAACGACTCTGCCCTCCTTGGACATTTGCTGGAACACCGCATTGTGAGGGAAGTGGGTGAATACTGCAGGAGCATCGTCCGTAGAAACACGCATAGTCCATACATTTTCGGGATTAGGGACATTGTTCTGCTCCACGGTAATGTTAGGGTTTTTACTTTGAAAATCTTTGATGAGCTCATTAACCACATCGACCATTTCGGATTTCATCTGAAAATATTCAATTTTCGCCTTTTGTCCTGCGGGTGTTGTGCTCGGACTTTCAGCTTTTCCATCCTTACCTGCACCGGATCCGCCAGCATTTTCATTCGAGCAAGCGGTTACAATTGCTAAAGTTGAAGCTAGTAGCACAGAAGTCCATTTTCCTGCTGTATTCATTTCTATTGACCCCTTTCGTTGTCTGACCATTCAAGTATACTTAAGGGCTTTCATGTAAAATAGGAGATAGCTGACTTTTTGAATATGATAAAAATGACTATTACAGTCCGTTCAAGAATCTGTAGGCTTATTACTGTGATTGCTGCTTTTATATTTACCGGGCGTTTCCCCGAAGCATTTTTTGTACATTTGGATAAAATAGGAATAATCGTTAAAGCCCACCGCGCTTGATACTTCGGATATGCTCAGGGAAGTATCGTTTTCGAGCATGGCTTTGGCGTTGTGCATCCGTACCGAGAGTAGAAATTGTGAAAATCGCATTCCGGTTTTTTTCTTGAACAGGCGACTTAAATAAGTCGGGTCCGTATAATACATCGTTTTTGCCAGATCCTCAAGCATAATGTCCTGTTGATAATGGTGCTGTACATAGTATTGAATGTCCTCGATCATATCCGTTTTGGCTCGGTTCTGTGCCAGTCTTTCGCCGAGCCTGATCATCACCTGGGTAAATTCATCGATAATGTCCTGTACAGCATCAACTTCATGCAGGTCTATCTGCTCCAGATAAGCTTCGGCCGCATCGCTTCGTGCATTCGTCAGTTCAATGACCGAATTGAGCATTGTTGTTACTTTGGCGCACATATCATGGAGCACATTGACAGATAACGTGGGCTCAACAACATTTGCAAAAAAATGGCTTAGTGTTTCGACAGCCTCCTTGGTCTGATACTTCACCAGCTTGTGGTATAAGCCCGAAATCCATTCATCGATAGCTCCATAGTTGAAGGGCCGGTTCATAGCTGCATATTCCGCGTCATAAATGCGTTTATCCCCTGAGATCAGCCTGTACAGCAGCGCACTCTTAGCCTCTTTATAACAAGCCGTAAGCTCCTTGATATCCGTATGTACTCCACTTATTCCGACGCACACATGACATTCGCCCATATGCAGTGCATCTCGAATGATCTGTTTCAAACCTTCCTGGTTTACAGCTGCTCCTGCTGCTGAGCCTGGATTCAGCTCGTACATCCATACCAGGAGCATACCGGAATACCGCCTATCAACAATCGTAACAAATCGCAAGCTGCAGGCTGACAACGTCTTTTTTATGAGCTGTTTGACTGGCTCTTTATAATCCGCATTGACCCGCAGGATCGCAATGGCATAACCGCCGATATCATCCATGTCTACCGGATCAAGCTTACTTGTCGTACCTTCATACAATAAAGCGGCGAAGCCCTCTTCCATTCTTTTTTCCGAGGACAGCTCCGTTTGATGACTATATTGCTTCAGCAATGACCATATATGCTCCTTATCTACAGGCTTAAGTAAATAATGCTCCACCTTGTAACGAATCGCCTGCTGCGCATATTTAAAATCATCATAGCCGCTAATAATGATATTGATGGTGTCCCCATGGTGCTCATGAATGTAGGCCGCCAGTCCAATACCGTCAAGAATAGGCATGCGGATATCGGACAAGACCAGATGAGGATTCACGTTGTGCAGCTGTTCTATCGCTTCTTGGCCATCCTCTGCTTCACAGACATGAGCCTGCGGGTTCCAGTCCTGGACGATCTGAACCAGTGCTTTCCTGGAGAAATATTCATCATCGACCACGAGTATTCTCATTTGCATCCAACTCCTTTACTACCGGTATGGTCATTTCAATAGAGGTCCCTGCCTGCTGTTGGCTGCTTAGCTTGATCCAATATTCTTCACCATAAAAATTTTTGATACGGGCATGCACATTGCGCAAAGCAAAATTATCCTTGGAATCCAGGCTCGCAGCCTGAAACGGATTGGAAAAGATCTCGTTCAGCTCACCCAGCTTGTGCTCATCCATCCCCACCCCATCATCCTCGACGCGAATATGAAGCAGATGCCCCTTTTGAGTGATAGACAGGATCAGCGTACCTTTACCGCCCTTGGGCTCCAGCCCATGATAGAACGAGTTTTCGACCAACGGCTGCAGCAAAAATTTTAATATTTTGTAGGGAAGCAGCGCCTCATCAATCTCGTATACAACTTGAAATTTGCCGAGAAACCGGATTTGCTGAATCCTGATATAATTTTTGATTTGCTCCAGTTCATTGTGCAGGGTTGCTTCATCACCGGTTTTGATATTGTAACGGTACATATCGGATAAAGATCTTGCCATCGTCGAAATATCGCTGACTCTGTTCAGCTCGGCTACGGAATGTATAGCATTTAACGTATTGTACAAAAAATGCGGATTGATTTGTGCCTGAAGCATGTTCATTTCCGCCCGCTTCTGCAGCTGCCCGGAAACAATCTCAAGCTCTCTGCTTTCCCGTAGACGGTGAATCATATCGTTGTAGCTGGTGACCAATCGACTGATTTCATCAATTCGGTTCTCATGCATCGGCACCCTGTCCAAATATCCGGAGTCGACCAGCTTCATTTCGCTGTTCAATTTGTGAATCGGTTTAATAAAGCGTTTGGAAAAAAACAAGGCGAGCATGATGGCCGCGATCAGAGAAACCAAACTTAACAGCATATAGTTCCTAGTGTTATTGAGGAATGCCTGGTCAATAAGCCTTGTCGGAATGTAATGAATAACCTTCCATTGGGTCATATCGTTAACCCGTGCGCTAAATAAATACGATTCTTGGTTCATATTGAGCTTCAGAAATTTTTTCCCATTGTTCATTTGATCATTGAACAGGGCTGCAATTGCCTGAGTTTCCTTATTGTCCAAAGCTTCAGACGGAAGGTTGGAATGGTAAATGACCTTGCCATCTACGATGACAATCGTGCCCAGCTCATTGTTGGTATTGGCAATACCGCCAAAAATATTTTGCAAAGCTTTGAAGCGAATATCTATTTTCACATAGCTTTCAAACGTTTTATTCATATTGATATCCGTCAAATATCGGACAATCGATATGATTTTGTCTTTGTTGCCTCTCGTGTTGTTCTCGTAGGGAGAGGAGATGACCAGGTTGCCATTCAGCAGCTCCTGCCTGCTCATTTTCTCAATCGTCGGCTTCATTAAGGGTTCAGAGGCGGACATGCTAGAGTAAACAAGTCCATTAGGCGCCATGACGGAGATGGATGCCATATTCCCGTTCATCAGCACCAATTGATCCATCGCTCTCTGAACGTAGAGGGTATCCTCTATATGCTCCCTGCTTTCCAACTGGTACCTTTTGGTCAAAATCGATTGCAGCTTGGGATCTGTTAAATAAAAAAATGAGTTCAGCGAAGCGTTGGAAATAAAATCACTAAAGATGACATTGGTTCGATTGCTCAGCTCGTTCAGCAAATCCTCATAATAACCTCTCGTTTGATTGTATAAATTAACTCCATAAATCAGCAAAGCAGCCAGCACGGAAATCATAATAATCATAATGTAAGACATTAAGAGCTTATTTTGGAATGATTCCGGTTTCAACAATCGGATAGACAATTTCCTCATGGACGGCTCCCTTCTTGAGAACAACAGCCATCTAAAAAATAAACCTTAACTGCTGGAGTTGTCAATGACATGCCAAAAAAGCCATTCTGAGGAGTGGCTTATCGTTTCAAGCTCCAACCACTCCTCGTAATAGCTCAGCTCATCAAACCGCCATAAGTCCTCCTCTAAGTCAGCTGTGGAGTCTTCCTTACCTGATCTACTCTTTCCGATATCCGCTGCACCAGTTCAACAACACGACTCGCATAGGCCCATTCATTGTCATACCAAGCTAATACCTTAATTTGATCATGCATGACCATAATGGAAGGACCATCGATAACCGCGGATTTAGCGCAACCAATATAATCAGCAGATACGAGAGGCTCATCTGTATAACCAACATAGGGTGATAAACTTTTCTCCGATGCCTCTTTCAAAACGGCTTTGACGTGCTCCAAGCTGTAGGGCTGAGAAACCTTCACTGTCAAATCGATCAATGACACATCCTGTGTCGGAACACGGAGAGAAATTCCCTGAATATGAGAGGCCAAATGGGGAAGCACGTCTGCAAGTGCCTCACCCACCCCTGTTGTTGTAGGAACAATGGACTCGGTACAAGCCCTTGCTCTCCGTAGATCCTTGTGAGGATTGTCCAAATGATTCTGGTCAGCTGTGTAGGAATGGATGGTCGTCATCCAACCTGTTTGAACCTCAAACGCTTGATCCAGTATAAACAAGACAGGGGACAGGCAGTTGGTTGTACAAGAAGCTGCGGACAAAAGCCGATGCTTACCGGGATCATATTCATGATCATTGACCCCCATCACGATAGTCAGATCCATCTGTTTGCCTGGAGCCGTGATCAAGACATGAGATGCACCCGCTGCGATATGCTTGCTGGCTCCTTCCCTGTTATTAAACTTGCCTGTTGCATCAACAGCTAGCTGTACATCACAACGCTCCCATGGGATACGTTCAGGATTCCGTTCCGAAATCATTTCAATCTGCTGTTCGTTAATAATTAAATTTCCATCACGTACTGAGATATTGGCGTCCCATCTTCCGTGTACGGTGTCATATTTCAAAAGGTGAGCAATCGTCTCAACCGGATAAACACAATTCAGTGCTTTTAACTGAACCGTTGGCTGCTGATCCGAGCAAATTTTCCTGACCAACAGCCTTCCGATTCTCCCCATTCCACTAATACCTACACCAAGTCCCAAGTTAAAGTCCCCCTTATACAATTATATATAATACGCTTTATTTAATATTTATTGTACATTAAACAAAGTATATTGTACATAATAAATTTATATAATACGCGTAATTCAATTTATTAAGCTATTTACACTTATATATTGTGTACTATTGTCGCAGAAGTGGTTCCCCTGTCAATTCGGGGATAGCTCTCTTACTGCTCTAGTGCTACTGCTGGGCGCACGCAAAAAGCCACTCTGACGAGTGGCCTGCGTTGCAAGTATATGCTTCAATTTAATCTACGAGCGAGTTGTTATCCTGACCAAGCTGGATCACAAATTTTGACGATGGCATTCTTCCATGACAGCAATTTGCTGGCGTACCTGTTGAGGTGTAACCTCAAGTGCTTTACCATGTACGATGGTCTCATACAGCATGCCATAAAAGCTCTGTGCCATCGTATGGAATAAATCCTTTCCTTGGTCTGCAGGGATATCCCAGCTTTCCTCATACCACTTCAGTTGTTCACGGCAATAGGCTGGTTCATTTTTTTCATTGACCAAAGGTGTAGTCACTAATTTCAGTTCCCCAGCTTCCTCCGGCTTGAAATATTTCCAATTCAGTTGTGTTGTGCTTCCCTTGATACCGCCTTTGGTTCCTTGCACGTTATAGGTAAAGCTCGGGTAGGCGCAGCAGGAGGAAATCTCGACATCAATGACAGGACGTCCCTGTCCATGCAGGATCACCTTAACATAGTCCTCGGCATCACCAGCCGTATTCGCACGGTCCATAATGGAAGTCACATCAGGCATCGCCTCACTACCAAAAAACTGGAGTGCTTGATCCACCGGATGGGGTCCCGTATTCAAGAGATTTCCACCGTTATTCGCGCGTAAGGTCTGCCAATCCCATCTTCTCGCAAAATTGTTATAGGCAATGCTGACCTGGACTACTCTGCCGATAACGCCAGATTGTATAATTTCCTGAACTTTACGATACGCAGGCGCATACCGCGATTGCTGATACACGGCAAGCAGTTTCCCTGTTCGCTTGGCAGTATCAATCAGGATGTCGACCTCGGCTGCCGTTCGGGCGAGCGGTTTTTCACATAAAACGTTAAAGCCGTGCTCCAAAATCTCTTTGGTAATTGAATAATGGAAATTACTGGTGGATGCATTAATAATTAAATCCAGGTCGCTTCTCTTAAAAAGATCATGATAATCTGCATACACATCGCAATTCAGCTCTTGCTTGGCTCTTTCCAGCCGTTCCTCCAACAGATCCGCTACAGCAACAATTTCATATTGCTCTTTAATTTGACTTAAGGAATAAGCATGTATATCCCGACCACTGCGTCCTTGGCCTATAATTGCTACTCTGACCTTATTCATACGTTGACCTCCGCTGCTAATTTACGCATATATTGTACATACTGTGGAAAGGCAATCTCGGGATTTTCCAATTCCGGATGCCATTTTTTCTCCCATTCCAATGTGAAGTAGCCCTTATAACCTTCACGTATTAATAACTTGTAGATCTCTTTCAGCGGAATATCACCTTCTCCGGTCAAGCAATATTGAAAATCCTCACCACCGCTAGCTCCGGCACGTGAATCCTTCACATGCGTGTACTCAATCCATTGTCCTAATGCATTCCAGCTATCCTCCGGCTGTTCCCCTACCATTCGATACGGATGATGGACATCCCACAATACGCCAACAGCTTCAGTATCCACCTGCTCCAGCACCTTCTTCATATCTACGCAAGAAATCCAATCATCATGCGTTTCAATCAGAAGCTTAACCCCATACGATTTGGCGATCTTGGCCATTTCACTGACATGCAGAACAACCTGCTGAATAGCCGTCTCACGGTTCGTATCGCCAATTTTACCGCCAAACACACGAATATAGCGTGTACCAAAAAGCTTGCAGAGCTTCGAAAATTCGGTGATCTCTTGCTTATTTTTCTCCAAATTTTCTTGCGAAAATAAATGGACGGAGCTTGAAAAGCAAGATACACGAAGACCGGCAGCCGTGATTTTCTGAAGAGTTTGCTCCACCTGCTCGGAGAATTCGGGAAGCTTGTAAATATTCATTTCACCTGTTAAACCTCTAAAGTCAATGGCGTCAAAGCCGTATTGTGCGGCGCTGGTAATAATTTTGTCTAAGGGCCACTCGGGACATCCTAAAGTGGTAAATGATAATTTCATGTAGGTTCACTCCATTATTAACAAGGATGGGTCCAGCTCATGATCAACCGTTTTTCTTTTTGTAGGATTCGTTCATTTCTTGAATGATTTTATTAAAATTGGCATCTGTCTTTAATTGTTCAACAAACTTGTCGTAGTTGGCGGTAGTTTCCTTGCCTACGATCATTTTGACCTTCATGTCGATAATTTTTTTCTGATATTCAGGCCAATATTTGACCCAGGCATCCGAGTCAACACCGATCGATGGATCCAGAACCGCGGATTTAGTACGTTCGTCAATGATCTTGGTGTGTTGATCGTAATAGTCTTTAGGAATACCGGCCTTATAGGCTTTTTGGTATTTGTCGTATTTCAGGAAAATTTGTCCCATCGCCTGCTGAGAAACGTTATCTTTCTTAGCTTGCTCCGTAGGGATCTTAAAGCCGTCCTGCTCCGTAAAGTGAACATCCTTAAAGCCGTAATTAGCCAAATCGGAGCCTTCATCAGAAGCACCGTAATCCATGAATTCCATGATTTTCTTCACTTTAGCCTCAGGTACCTTCTTGGGAATCAAGAACATACCAAATGAACCTGGGTCTGTAACCGTTGTACCGTTCAAGGACGTAAGAGGTTTCACATAAGCATCGGGTTTTTGTTTCCTAAGCTCAGCTGTTGATTCCCAAGCCTGGTCCATAGGAACAGCATCCAGACCACCTTTTCCTGCCTTCATCATATCCAGCGTCTGCGTTTGCTTCAGAATACTGAAATCCTCAGGGATCAGCTTCTCCACATACAGCTTATTCAAGTACACAAGAGCCTCTTTTTGTGATGGCAGGAAGATGATAGGTGTTAATTTCCCATCCTCCAGCTTCCAATCTCCAATGGTTTTCGTGAACGCCGTTTCAATAACATTAAATTTCCCTACACCTGTCGGGTCTGTATATCCGAGAAAGCCGTAGGTGTCGTCTTTTCCATTTCCATCAGGATCCTTGGTTGCAAAAGCCTTCATCACTTCATACAGCTCATCTGTTGTGGTAGGCTCCTTGAGTCCTAGCTTATCCAGCCAATCCTTGCGGACATTTAACCCGGTTTGCCCATAAACAGGTCTTACACGTGGAATTCCGTAGTTTTTACCATCGCCAAATGCAAGGTTTTTCCAGGTAAGCTCAGGGAATTTGGCCAGGTTCGGATAATTTTTGTACATAGCTGTCAGATCCCAGAAAGCCCCCTGTTGCGACATGCTTTTAACCAACGGATATCTTTGCGGATAGTCGGCAAGAATCAAATCCGGCAAATCCCCTGACGCCAACGTGACGTTTAGCTTGTCGGCATAGTTATTCGGCGATACCCAAGTGATTTTCAGCTTCGTGTTCGTGCGTTTTTCAATCTCTTTGATAATCACATTATCTTCACCTGGGGGCTCCTGCGAGAAGAAAGTGGACATAATGCTGATTGACGTAGGTGCTTCTTTTTTGTCACCTGTGCTGCTTGTCGGTCCCGGATTCGAACTGCAAGCCACAGTTGTTACCAATAAAACAGCTGCAGACATGACCGGTATTGTCTTCATAACTGATTTTTTCTTGAAAATCATCTTTATGACCTCCTCAACATGTTTATATATCATTCCTTAACAGAGCCAACCATAACGCCTTTTGCGAAATGTTTCTGCAGGAATGGGTATACCAGAATAATGGGTACTGTGGCAACAACAACGGCTGCCATCTTCAAGGTTTCCTTCGGCATTTCTTGCTCAGAAGCGATTTGGATGGCAAGGTCGCCGCCACTGGTCGAGGAATCGATCAGCATGTTTTGCAGCAGCACCTGAAGCGGCCACTTGTCGAAATCATTAATGTACAAAATCGCGTGAAAAAATACATTCCAATAGCTTACCGCATAAAACAGTCCAAATGCCGCCAGGGAGGGTAATGACAAAGGGAGAATGATTTTCACCCAAATTCCCATGTCATTACACCCGTCAATGCTCGCTGCTTCCTCCAAACTCACAGGAATACTGTCATAAAAGCTTTTCATCAGGAAAATGTACCAGCCACTCGTTAACGCAGGAATGATTAATGACCAGATACTATTGATGAGCCCGAGACTTTTGACAACCAGATATGGCGGAATAATACCGGGATTAAACAAGATCGAGATCAAAACCAGCAGCAATAACGTCTTTCTGCCCCTCAACCGCCTTCTGGATAACGCATAAGCAAAGCTTGATGTAACCGCAAGACTCAGCACAGTTCCGACAATAGCAAGGAATGCACTGTTGGCTCCTGCCTGGATAAAGGCTCCGGTGGATAATAAATACTGATAGTTCACTAGTGTCCATTCAGTCGGAAAGATGAATGCTCCCGCTTTTTGGATGTATTCTGAAGGTGTTGCAAAGGATACCAATACGATATATAGAAAGGGGATAATCGTAATAACCCCGGCGAAAGTAAGTATGCTTGTGACCGCAAAGTCGAAAGTCCATCCCCTGATATTTCTTTTCATTGTCCTGCCCCCTTAATATAAGCCATCTTCGCCAAATTTCTTGGCCAACCAGTTGGTCGATACGACCAGAATCAAGGCCACTACCGATTTAAAAAGCCCCACGGCTGTTGTAAAGCTGAATTGGCCATTTTTGACCCCCATTCGGAATACATAGGTTTCAAATACGTCCGAAACACTGGAGACCGCACTGCTGGTCATTAGATACACTTGTTCAAAGCCTACGTCCATCACTTGTCCAAGACGCAAGATCAATAAGGTAATGACGACATTTTTAATGGCTGGCAGGGTCACATACCACATTTGGTGTAATCGGTTCGCACCATCCATCTTGGCTGCTTCATAAAGTGCAGGGTCCGTTCCGGCAATCGCCGCCAAAAAAATAACAGTTCCCCATCCCGCTTCCTTCCATATTGATTGCAGCGTAAGCATGATCCAAAAATAATCCGGATTCGTCAGGAAATCGATTTTATCGAAGCCCATCATGACGACTACATTATTGACAATCCCTCCGGTACGGGAAAATAGGAGGAAGGTCATGCCCGCGATAATGACCCACGAGAAAAAGTGGGGTAAATACACAACGCTTTGAATCGTTGATTTAAATTTCATGTTTCTCACTTCGTTTAATAGGAGAGACACAACAATGGGTACCGGGAAGAAAAACACGAGATTCAACAGGCTGATCATCATCGTATTTCTAAAGAGATTCCAGAATTCGCTGCCCATAAAGAAGCGTTCAAAGTTCTCAAGTCCCACCCATTTGCTTGCCAAAAAGCCTTGATAAGGGGAGTATTCCTGAAACGCGATCAGAATGCCACCCATGGGGATATACTTGAAAATAAGAAAATAAAGAATTCCAGGAAGGGCTAACAGGTATAAATATTTATCCCGCAGAATGTCTTTTACAGCTAATTGGGATTTACTTTTGCTTCCTGCTGGCCCGGTTTTTTTATCTAATTCTGATACTGTGTTTGGCATGCTTTACCACCCTTCTTTCATGTACAGGTTTCATGCTCTCAATGTACAGGACAGCGCCATTTCTCACAATCCAACAATTTCTCAATATGATTAACTGGCATATCACTTTTTCCTTTGGGCTGGTTTTGGCGTGTTTTCGCACGAAAAAAGGCTATATGCTGAACGCATTATAGCCCTAAACCCGATTCCCGATATTCACCAGGTGTCATACCTTCTGACTTCTTAAATAGTTTGTTGAAGTAAGAGGGCTGGTAGCCCACTCTGGCTGCAATCTCGGTAACCTTCAAATCGGTATTTCTTAACAGCTGCTTGGATTTCTCCAAACGGACCTCGGTTACATAGTCGATAAAGTTTTGATTGGTGACTTCCGCAAAGACAGCACTTAACCTCTTCGGTAAAATTCCGATTTTATCTGATAAATATTCCAGCGAAATATCTCTCATATATTCCTGATCAATGATGTCCTTAACCTTGCGGATTGTCTGCTTCATCTCGATCCCCTGCTTTTCCGACAAGGTCTGGAGAAAGGGGTGAATGACGACATTGACGAACCACTTGTTGATTTCGTCGATTTCTTTGAGCTTGAACAGCTGCTCATACAGATTGATACCTTGCTTCGCGCTGGCATGTGCGACGTCCAGCTGCATCATCGCTCGTAGAACACTGCCGAGCAGTTGAGCCATATATTGTTGAATCTGAAAGGCCTTCCCGGCATTTTGTGTTAGTACCAGCATAAACTCATTCCATTTTTGAATCGTTTCTGCCTCAGCCCTCATTTGGAGCGCATGGATGAACTCTTTTTCAATTTGATAAGGATAGTCCAGATTCTCTTTGACATACGAAATGAAATCATCTGTGCTCAGAATTTGACCATGCTCCCCAATATTGCGGAAATGCAGGCATTGTTTGACCTCATCCAAGGCTTTTGGCAGCTCCTTCAGCTCATGGACCGGTCTGCTGATCCCTACCGCAACATGAACGCCCAATAACTTGGTAATCATCGTGATGACCTCATTTGAAAATCTGAAAAGCTCGCTCTTGATCTGTTCCTTGGGCTTATCCTGTTCAAAGGATACGAGCAAAGACACCGTTAAGTTATGCAGATTGATCGTTTCCATGTTGACTTTATCCGTAGAAAGCTCCTCAATAATATTAGCTGCTGCGAAGGTGACAAGCTGCTCGTCCCCCTCCACAAACCTTTTGCTGGTTTCCGAAAATGGGGATAATTGAATAAGCAGCAGAGCAAACTTCTTATCGACAGTATCCCAGCCGTGGACCTCCATTCGCTCCCGCAGCTCCTTTTCAGAAAAGAAATACAGCTGTCCTTGAATCAATTGCAGCAAAAATCCCTTTTTCATACTGTAACGGTTCTCTTCCAACAGGGACTGGAACAGCTGGCTTTCACGGGTAATATTGAGCCATTTGTTTTCTATATATTTGATCTCATCAGACCGATCCTCATCCTGCATTTTGCTGCTGATATTCCCTCCAAACATTTGAACCAACCGCTTGATCGGGCTGTACATACGCTGCGAAGCAAACCAGGACAGCAAAGCTGCTATAAGTACTCCCAGCATACTGACACCCAGCATCAGCTTGGATGTTAACGTGATGGGCTCCACTAATTGGGATAGCGGTGTTGCGATGACGTATCGCCAACCTGTTCGCGAGAAGGTAGCTGTGGCAACTGAATACTCCGCCCCCTCCCACTTCACTGTAAATGAATCGGAGTTGATTTCGTTTTTCATCACCTTGCTTTTTATGAAATCCTTTAAGGGCTGTCTGGCTGAGTCTGACTCTTTACCGGACGTAATCCAATCGCCATTCGGTTTCATAATAAAGGAAATGCCATCCTCATAAGGAGTCAGGTGCGTAATTTCTTTATCGATCAGGTTTTTGTCCAAATAAACTAACAAGGCTCCGTAAGGCCGCGTACTGACAAATGGAAGCTTATGAATCAACACTTGAGGAAACAAAGACCCTCCACTCGGTGAGTAGCTCTCCGCATCAGCCCAATACATCAGCTCCCCCGATTTCAGAATCGATGCATAGGCCGACTGGTTCGGCTCATCTTTGAGCCGAATGGCACCCCGGTCATTAGAAACCAGCAGCTGTTGATTTTCCAAATACAAATCGATTCGCATAATCATGGCATCCGAGCTTTGAGCAACGGCTAGCAGTCTGTAAATGTCCTGAATAACCCGGAATTCGTCTATAAAATTGATGTCCCTCAGGTTTTCATCGAATAGGGAATTAGCTGCCCCTTTGTCCACGGTCATCTCCAGCTGTGAGAACTGCTGATCAAACCGCTTAAAAACTTGCTCAAGCTGATACTGATTTTTCTGATAAACCTCCTTTTCCACCTGCTTGATTCCAATAAAATAAGTGCTAATTCCAATTATAGCTGTTGGCAAACTAGTAATTATTAAGGCAAAAATGAGACTTTTGCGAAAATAATTCCCTCTCAAGCTGCGTGTGTAATTGTTAAGTTTAAACATGGACCCTACATTCATACCCTATTCTCCTTATACGCATGAAATAAATAGAAATGAAGGTGCTCAACAAAAAACACGTTCCACCTGCATGACCGTCCTATCTATTAATGTTCGACATTATTTTTTTTCTTCCTCCTATCAGAATCTGTGAACAGTTAGCCGTTGAACCCCTTGTGGTTTGCCTGACATAGATAGAGTGAAATCAGTATACATTTTACATTTATTTACATTTTGTTACGAATTAAAGCTCCACTCTACAAAAAAAACGAAACCCATATCCAGCGCGGGCTTCGTCCCCTTGTCAACCATAGTCTGTTCTTACTTACAATTACATCATCCACCAGCATAACCTTACTGGCCGTAGCAAATTGAATGGGATCAATGAAAAGTACGACTGCCCTGCTGCCGAAATTCGCTTGGACTCAGGCCCGTTTCCTTTTTGAATTGATTGCTGAAATAGTGAATGCTGGTGTAATTTAACTGTTCGGCAATATCACTGAGCGTCAGCTCACCAAGAAGCATCTGTTTCGCTCGCTTCATCCGTTCCGAGATTAAATAATGCTTAGGTGTTCTACCCATCTCTTCCTTAAAGAGCTTCGTAAAATGGATCGGATGGTAGCCGCACAGATTGGCAAGCTGCTCGACCGTCCACGGCTGCTCGGGATGGATGCGCATGATTTCAAGCGCCGACTCTATTTTACTGGCTTTTCGCGTAAAGGATTGATCCAGTACATGACGCATGAGGCTTGCAATAAGCTCCATCAGCAGAGCTCGCAGCACGAAGGCATATCCTGGCTGCTCCAGCTGATATTCCTTCACGATTCTTAAGAATATCTGCTCCAGCTCAGGAAGATCAAACCAGGGAGGAATGACGATACTGCCATGCTCGGGAATATCCATATGATACGCCGGAGCCTGACAGGAAAGGTCCTCAAAGGAGCTTTCCCGGATGCGGTAAGCCGGATGGACGGGTACTGGTGAAGGATGGGACCAATGGAAATGAATGCTGTAAAATAATGCCTCTGTAAGGGTGTTTAGCTGATTCGGGCTGTCAGGACCAAAGAGAACACACTCCCCCGCCCTGATCCGCTGCTGCTTTTGGTTATACAGTAACTCTGCTTCTCCCTCGATAACATAAAAAAACTGCCAGTCGGGGATCGTTCTGGGACCCCAGGTTACATGTGCGTCCACTCGGCTGCGGTGAGCGAAATTAATCGTTGGCGTCAGCGTCAGAAGGGAACCTACGTTCATTAGTAAGTCACTCCTACTAGGATATTGGAAAAGTGTAAATGCCTCTTGGTTTTGTCTAAATACGTACCGTTCACAAGTTCTTATACTTAACTATATCACCACAAATAAGCTGGTTTCAATGAGAGGGGAATACTACATGCTGAACGCGGCGCAGATCGAGGAATTTGAACGGAATGGATTTTTAAAAGGCGGGGTTGTGCTGGATGACAGCGAGGTTGAACGGCTGCGTGAGGAGCTGGATCTCGTTATGGAAGGGAAATCGGTCAAGCAGCCGGTTCTAAACCGTAATATGAAGGAAGGCGAATCCCCCTATGACGGGATGAAAATGGTCGCCAACGAGAAGGTCATTCAAATCGTCAATATCTGGATGGTAAGTGAGGCCTTTCTGCAGCACGCAGGTCACTCCCGTATTTGCGAAGAGATCGCTCAGCTATGTCAGACCGATACGCTTCGTATATGGCATGATCAGATTCAATACAAGCCACCAGTAACTGGTGGACCGACGGCATGGCATCAGGATCATCCGTTGTGGCCAATCATTCAGCCTGCAGATCTTGTCAGCGCCTGGGTTGCCCTTGATGATGCAGTTATCGACAATGGCTGCATGTGGATGGTTCCGGGGAGTCACAAATGGGGAGATCAGCAAAAATATTTGGCCAGCAACGAGCAGTTTATGCCTTATCACCGCAAGCCCGAATTACTCCCGGAAGGTGCGGATCTAACAGCAGTTCCCTTTGAGATCAAGAAAGGGCAGGTTGGCTATCATCATTCCCTGACCTGGCACGGAAGCCCGAATAATCGATCAAATATGAAACGCCGAGCCATTGCTGTCCATTATATGCCGGGTCATACCCGCTACGAGCCATCCGGAAAACATCCGATGCTGCCCTATGTGGATATTAAACAGGGAGATATTTTGGCTGGGGAGCATTTTCCAGTTGTATATCAAAAATAATGATATGATTATGTAAATCCCAATGGAGAGGAGATCGATGAGAATATTGAATACACACGTGATCGGTTGTGCTTCACATGCCTATGTAATAGCGGAGGGTTGGGGTAAACTGCCTGCAAACATGGCTTATGGCTATACCCACGGCGTATGCGTTGATTCGCAGGATAATGTCTATGTGCATCATACAGGTAAGGACCCCGTTATTGTGTTTGACAGGGACGGCCGCTTTCTTACATCATGGGGCAAGGAATTTGAGGGCGGAGCCCACGGCTTCTACCTGCATCAGGATCAGGATGGCAAGGAATATTTGTATTTTACAGACAGGTTGCGCGGGCTCCTGGTTAAAACCACTACAGACGGGACGCTGATATGGGAGCAAGGACAGCCCGACCGTCCAGACGTTTATGATGCCTCGCGGCGCTATGTTCCCACAGATGTATGTGTCGCTCCGAATGGAGACATCTATGTGGCTGACGGATATGGACAATATTATATTCACCAGTACAATGCGGAAGGCAGCTATATCCGTTCATGGGGAGGCCGCGGCTCCGATCCGGGCCAGCTGCTGGAGCCGCACGGGATTTCTGTCAATTTGCGCGGCAATGAACCAGAGCTGTATGTCGCGGACCGTAGAAACCATCGCATTCAGGTATTCACACTGGATGGTCAGCACAAACGTTTTATGGAGCATAATCTCGATTTACCCTGCAGCTTTTATTTTTTCGGTGATGAGGTCTATATTCCCGATTTGGACAGCCGCGTAACGATTCTGGATAAGAACGATCGTTTGATCACCCATCTTGGAGAGGATCAGCAGGCGTACAAACAACAAGGATGGCCTAACCTGCCCAAAGCATACTTCCGACCTGACAAGTTTAGCTCCCCGCACGGAGTGTGCGTAGATTCCCGCGGAGATGTCTATGTGGTTGAATGGACTGCTGAGGGTCGCCTAACGAAGCTGATCCGACAAAGGGAGTAGACAAAGGTGACATACCAAATTGCTGTATCCTTTACGCTAGAGGATGGATTGCTTCTCAGTTACTTGAGTTGTTACTTGAGTTGTTACTTGAGTTCAACGGCTCTTACGAACGAAGCCTCCTGCACAATCGGCAGTAATTGCTCCACTCCATAAGAGCCCGGAAATCTTACAATCATCTCCAATGTAATGTCTTCCGAGCTAATACCACTACTTTCGGCTTGAAAGCTTAGAATGGAAATATGCTTCTCTTCCAGCAGCTGTTGAATTTGGGAGGTCGCCCCTGGCTCGTTCGTAATTCGAATAACCAGCTGTTCCGTTTTGGGGGAGGATAACCAATTGAAACGGCCATGTAAAAGCTTTTGAGCGACAAAAATAATGATAGCCACGCCTGCCCCCAATACGTACAAACCGGCTCCAATAGCCATACCTACCCCTGCAGTAGCCCATATACCTGCTGCAGTGGTAAGTCCTTTTATGGTCAGTCGCTGCATAAAAATCATACCTGCTCCCAGAAACCCTACCCCGCTCACCACCTGAGCAGCAATACGCGATGGATCGAAAGCTACATTCTCCCACCCGTTTTGGTCCTGAAAACCATATTTAGAAATAATCATCATCAGAGAAGCACCGAGTGCAACAACAAAATGTGTACGAATCCCCGCTTCCTTCATACGGTTTTTTCGTTCATACCCAACCAACGCACCACAAATTCCAGCTAATATAACACGCAGCAAATATTCATATTGCATCATGACCAGCCTCCAGACTTGTAATATTTATCAATGAGTGCGCTTCCCTATCAGGGGTTAGCACGAATAAGGTAATCTGTCTTTCATATTTACTGATTTAATGTGTTTCATATTACACCTGTGGTGACAGTAAATAAAGTTCTGCGATCTCTGGGTAATAGCGAGCAAAGTGAAATCTTGTTATTGACGTTGGTCAAGCCAATAGCAGACTCATCTCTCTGTCACAATTCAGATTTTATTTGTTTAAAAACCAAAATTGATAAATTTTTCTATCAAATTTTTGTAAAATGCTGTATATTAATCAGTATTAGTATGTATATTACATAATTTTGTCGTAAAAAGGAGAAATATATCTTGGATAATCTCATGCTAAAAAGAGACCTTACGTCAGAACAGTTGTCGATGGTTGGCAGCGAAGTGGAAATTAGAAAAAAAAGTAAGACCATCGCTTACGTGTTATGGTGGTTTACTGGTGTTTTAGGAGGTCACCGTTTTTATCTTGGTGATATCGGTTATGCTATCTGCTTACTCTTATTTGGATGGCTCACTGCTTTTATCTGGCCATTGGTAGACGTATTCTTCATTGGTAAGCGATTGGAGCAAAAGACTACACAGCTTGAATATGAGGTTATTCAACGAGTCAAGCTCGTTACTGGATCCAAAACTGCTTCTGTATAAGAGTGGAAAGCCATACGTTAACCCTGCGATCCCAAAGCTTAGCGCTTACATTTTAGTATTGACGATCATCGCAGCTTGTAGTAATATCTATTTGACCAAACAAATATTAGTTTAAAACCCAATTTCATACATTTATTTTAATAACATGTTACCACAAGGGCATTAGTTATTGAAGAGTGCAAGTCTTCTTCTATAACTATGCCCTTTTTTATTTTGTTTTCGAGCATTCTGAAAAGGAGGGAGCCCGAACAATCGCGGTAATCTAGAAGCAGCATGATCCAAACTAGTCCACCAAACCATAAAAGAAGGAGAACGATCTCATGAAATTACGTAAACTTTCCTTGACGGTAATGACAGCAATGCTGGCAATAACGGCTGCCGGCTGCGGCAGCTCTACAGAAGTCGCGAAACCGACAGCACCTTCAACCCCAAATGCAGGATCAGACACAATAAAAGCAGGTGCAACAAAACTGACAGGCGATTTCGAAATCCAATACTTCGTCGGCGGTTATGGCGATAAATGGTGGAAGAAAGTAATCGCAGACTTTCAAGCAGCAAACCCTGAATTGAAAATTAAAGAGAGCGCCGGGCCCAAAATCAACGAACAAAACAAACCACGTTGGATTGGCGGCACTCCGCCTGACTTCGTCTACATTGACGGACCGGAGCTGAACGACCGTCAGATGGTAACGGACGGACAGCTGGAGGATTTAACCGAATACCTGAAGGATGCCAAAAACGTAAACGGCGACAAAATCCTCGATTTGCTTGCCCAAAAGCCGAATCAGTACGATGGTAAGCTTTACACGGTTCCGCTTGTACTGAACTCTTGGGGTATTTTCTGGGATAAAGCTTTATTCAAAGAGAAGGGTTGGGAAACTCCCAATGATTTCCCTTCATTCTTGGAGGTTAGCGACAAAATTAAAGCAAGCGGTACTAACCCTTTCATTCATACTGGTAAGTACCCGTATTATATTAACCGTGCGTTCCTATACCCGGCAATTGTATCTGCCAACAACAACGACTACAAAGTCCTTGAAAATATGAGCGAATCCAAAGCTGAAGCTTTCTCGACCCCTGCAGTTTTGGCAGGCTTGAACAAAATCGTGCAGCTGCGTGATAAAGGATTCATCGACAAAGCATCGGTGCAAATTAACCACACGGATTCCCAATCGTTGTTCCTGCAGCACAAAGACGCTTTCATCCCGAACGGATTGTGGCTGCCTAATGAAATGTCAAAAGACGTACCTAAAGGCTTCGATTTCGGATTTACCCCTTCCATTACACAAGAAAAAGGCGGAAAAGTGGTTGCATACACTTCAACCGCTACCGTAGCTATTGCGAAAAAAGCAAAAAACAAGGAAGCGGCAAAAGCATTCCTGGTCTTCATATTCTCTAAAGAGCAAGCCTCGCAGTGGGCAGAGTTAAGCGGTGCTCCTTCCAACATTAAAGGAGATATCAGCAGCTCCAAAGCCCCTAACTTTGTTAAAGATGCAGCGGCTGCCCTAACTTCCTCCAATACGGTTGTAGTTCCCGACTTCAAGTTTAACGCTGACGTAGACAAAGCGATGGAGGATGCAACCGTTGCATTAACGATCGGCACGATTACGCCGGATGAGTGGGTAAAACGCGTAAGCGAGGCTGCCAAAAAGGCGAAAAAGTAGGCATTAACAAGTGAGATGGGATTGTGCGGAGGAATCTTCTTTCGATTCCTCCGCTATAGTTGCCAAGAGGGAAGGTGAATGAAGAGTGAGAACAAGATCAGCTCAGTGGGGACGGAAGCTATTTATCGCTGCATTCATTATTCCGACTTTTCTGTTCTTCTGCTTGTTCACGGTATATCCGGTTGTGCAGGCGTTATACAACTCCTTTTTTGATTGGTCGGGAGGTTCGGAAACAAAAGAATTCGTAGGACTGGGTAACTTTAAGGAGCTTCTTTCGGACCCTATTATGCATATTGCTATCGGTAACGATTATTTCTTGGTCGTAGGTAAAGTAATTGGAATTATGATTATTGCCACATTTTTTGCGGTGGCTCTTACACGCTTCAACATCAAAGGCTCTGGCTTTTTCCGTGCTATCTTTTTTATTCCGAATGTTATTTCGGTCGTTGTCATAGGGGTTTTGTGGAATTTTATATACAATCCTCAAATTGGTTTTCTTAACGCTTTCCTATCTTTATTTACAGAAAATAAGGTGGATATCACTTGGCTCGGCTTCCCTCAACATACGATCTGGATGCTGTTACCTCCAACCATTTGGGCCGGTATCGGCTTCTATATGATTCTCATGATTGCTGCAATAGTGAATATTCCCGCTTCGTATTATGAATCGGCCAATATAGACGGTGCCAATCAGTGGAGACAGTTTACAAACATCACCGTACCGCTTATTTGGGAGCAAATGAAGGTTTCCATTCTGAATATCGTGTTTACTACGCTAAACGGCTCATTCGTTATTGTATGGATTATGACAGTCGGAGGACCCGACAACACCACTCAGGTTATGGGATCTTATTTATATCAAATGGCCTTTAGGCAGTATCACTTTGGTTATGGAGCAGCCATCGGGGTCGTCATTCTCGTGATGTCGCTCATTACAACTCTAGTGCTACAACGGTTGATGAAACGCGATACGATTGAGATGGGCCAATGATAAGTACAGTTACGAAGGAGGGGGATCATGAATCAGCAAATCAATAACCCGCTGCTTAAATTTATTTCCAGATCTGTTCTCCTTATTTGGAGTGTAAGTGTTCTTTATCCGCTTCTATGGACGCTGTTGGACGCATTGAAAAACAATGAGCAATTTTTTTTGAATAAGCCTTGGTCTTTGCCGGAAACGCCTTTATTATGGTCGAATTTCTCCTATGTATGGAGCAAATATCATTTCGGCACTTACTTCATCAATTCGATTGTCGTTACATTGGGCAGTACGTTGCTGTCGCTGCTTTTAGCGGCTACTACAGCATATATATTAGCAAGATATGTGTTTAAGGGCAGCAACGTCTTATACGTACTTTACATCGCATCCATGATGGTACCGTTTAACCTGGCGCTTATTCCTTTATTTTTCTTAATTAATGACCTCCATTTGATCAATACGTGGACCGGACTTATACTGGTATATGCGGCGAGCGCGCTGCCTTTTGGGATTTTTGTCCTTGTAGGATTTTATAAATCCTTGCCAAAGGAGCTTGCAGAGTCCGCATCCATTGACGGGTGCTCGGATTTTGGAACCTTCTTCAGAATCATGCTCCCGCTTTCGCAGCCAGGTCTCATTACGGTAGGAATCATGACCGTACTGACTACATGGAACGAGTATATTGTCGGAACCATTCTGACGAATGATCCGGAGAAATACACATTGCCAATCGGAATTGCCGTCATGCAAGCCGAGATGCAATACCGCACAGAATGGGGACCGTTATTTGCAGCTTTGCTGATCACGATTGTTCCGGTTCTCATTATGTACATCTTTTTCCAGAAACAGATCGCAAGCGGAATTACTGCTGGCGCCGTAAAATGAAACGATTGTAATCGCATGATTTCCCCCATAAGAAGCACCTACTCTACATCGAAAAAATTCGATATAGGGAGGTGTAATTTCTTATTGTACAGGTATTTATAAATCGTATAAGATTTTTTATACTAAGAAAAAAGTGGGTGGCTGGAATGAGGCTCATGTATATGCTGCAGAAAATAGGACGCTCGTTAATGATCCCCATTGCCGTCCTTCCTGTCGCGGCGATATTGCTGCGCATTGGCTCGATTAAATTCGACAATCCGATTCTTTTACACTTTGCACAAATATGCGGATCGGGCGGAAGCGCCATATTCGATAATCTCTCGCTGCTGTTTGCTATCGGCATTGCGATAGGCTTAACATCGGGTGAAGGCATCGCGGCTTTGGCGGCAACGGCAGGTTATCTGGTTTTCAATAATGTTCTGAAGCACTTCGAAACAGGCGCTCCAGGCGTTGTGGAGAAATTGGATATGGGCATTCTTGGAGGTATTTTCTGCGGTGTCATTTCAGCAACCTTTTTCGAGAAATTTCACAATATTAAGCTGCCGAAGGCGCTCGGTTTCTTTGGTGGAAGGCGGTTCATCCCGTTGATCACCTCTCTTGCCATGGTTGTTTTCGGTGTCATCATGGGGTTTATTTGGCCGCCCGTGCAGATTGCTATTAATCAATTCGGCATGTGGATCGTAGATGCGGGAAGCCCGGGGGTATTCGTGTACGGGTTTCTGAATAGACTATTAATCCCAACAGGGTTGCATCATATCCTTAACAATATCGCCTGGTTTCAAATCGGGAATTACGTGACACCCGCGGGGAGAGCAGTTACAGGGGATATGACGCGCTATTTTGCCGGAGATCCTACAGCTGGAATGTTTATGACAGGCTTCTATCCGGTCATGATGTTCGGCCTTCCGGCCGCAGTGCTCGCCATGATTAAAGGGGTGCACCCTTCCAATCGGTCTACAATCGTGCCGGTATTATACAGTGCAGGGCTAACAAGCATTCTTACCGGGGTAACGGAACCGATCGAGTTTGCCTTTATGTTCGTCGCACCAGGTCTTTATGTGATTCACGCGCTGCTTACCGGATGCTCCATGATGATTATGAACATGCTGCAAGCGAAGCTCGGTTTTGGCTTTTCGGCCGGATTTATTGATATGGCGATGAATTTGAATTTTTCGTCGAAGCTTTACTGGATCTTGATTGTCGGATTGATCTATTTTGTGGTGTACTACTTTACCTTCCGTACTTTCATACGATTTTTTCACTTTGAAACACCTGGAAGCGAATTAGCGAAAGAAGGTGCTCAAGGGGATACCGCAGATGAAATGATTATTATTCCCGGGGTCAAAAGAGACCGAACCGCAAGCATCCTGCTTAACATCGGAGGCGTTTCAAATATCATTTCCGTAGATGCATGCATAACCAGGCTAAGGCTCTTGGTTATGGACGAGAGCTTGATCAAAGAACCCGAGCTCAAAGAGCTGGGAGCCATTGGAGTGATTCGACTCGGGAAAGGGAATGTTCATCTTGTATTTGGGACAGAATCGGAGCAGATCAGAGAATCCATGAAGAAACTGTTACCGTCCCTAGCAACCCGGAATCCCAATAGTGCGGAGGTAACCTATGATTGAGCGCACGATTATTCATGTTCTTTCTCATAATGTAGTTATGGCGCACCTTTCCACCGGAAAAAATTCGATTGCTTTCGGCAAAGGGATCGGGTTTAAGAAGGAGCCGGGAATGATTATTGACGATGTTTCTATTACCCAGGAGTTCCTGCTCCACACTTCGGAAGTTATGAAAAGCTATGAGCAAATTCTGAACGCCGTTGACGTAAAAATTATCGGAATTACCGAAGAGGTCATTGCCTATGCGCAGGGAATGCTCGAGGGCGAATTCTCCGAAACGATCCATGCCTCGCTTGTCGATCATATCAACTTTGCCGTAGAACGGCAAAAACGCGGGATTTATATTACGAATCCGTTTGCCTATGAGATCCAGTATATGTACCCCGAGGAGTATCGGGTAGCCAAACGTTCTGTCGATTTTTTGAACGATCATTTGGATGTTACACTTCCGGAGGATGAGGTGGCTTTCCTCGCGATGCATTTTAACGGAGCGCGCAATAAAGAAAAAGGTTCGGAATCGTTGACGGTGGTCAAGCTGGTGTCCAAGATCATCGAAGAAGCGAGGGAGCTTGGATACAGCTTTGACGACTCCTTCTCTACGGTCCGTTTCATCAGCCATTTGAAGAGCTTAATTGAACGGGTCAAACAAGGGAAGACCATTCAGAATCCCCTGCTCGATAAAATCAAAGTAGAGTACGGGGACACGTACCTGAAAGCGGTTGTTTTGTCTATGTACTTGAATGATTCACTTGGCAAGACAGTACCTGAGGATGAAATAGGCTTTTTGGCGATGCATCTTGAACGTATGATTCAGCGGACGTAACAAAGTAAACGAAACACGTCAATTACGAACGCAACAACCGCTTCTATTCAAACTCAACCTCAACTACATTCGCAAAGTCGATAAGATGCCAATCCCACTTTGTACCCGTTGTCTCGATTTTAATAAGTTGATGCCGCGGGTCTATTCCAGTTACGATGCCGGTTATTCGTCGGTCCTCATACTCTCCGAATAATGTAATCTTCACGCTCAAATTGTTAAATTGCGAAACCGATAAACGTCCGAATAATTCCGATTGTTCCTTTTCTGTTAATTCCGGTCGATAATGCTTACTCAAATTCATATGTACAACCTCCACAACTAGAACATTTGTTCTCATTATAACCGATTGATACACGGATTAGTCAAGTGGAAAATAGCGATCTCCCGTCTGAACGTAAAGAGGACGTTCACATACGGTTCCCCGCATGAGAGCGCCCTTCAGTTACTGTTTAATCTTCCGAACTTGAGTTAAAGACAGATGCATCTATTTGATAATGTCATTATTCTTTAAACTGTCTATACTCACATAAAGACCATCGCTTAAGCGTACGATGTGCCAATAAATCCTTCATGCTCATAGCTGCTCAACAGGCATATAAATACAAAAAAGCCACTCCGAGGAGTGGCTTGAACCTTTAGTGCTATTGATAATCCTTCGCTTTTTTTACAAGCTCATCGTATGCTGCCTCTGGAGTTATCTTACCAAACATCAGTTTTTCCCCAACATCCTTAAAGTCCTTGGTTGTATAATTACTCCAACCTTTAGCCCCAGGATTGAATGGTTGGGCATCCGGCCCCACATTCTTGATCAATTCGATCTGCAACTGGTCCGCTGGAGTCAGCTTAGGCGTCAGGTAGGCAAGTGCTTTCTTGGAGACTGGAACACCTCTTGTCGTAGTAAGGATATCCGCCGCCTCTGTATCGTTGACGAACCAGTCGATAAACTTTTTGGCTTCCTGGGTATACTTGGAATCCGAGCTCACCGACCAGAACATAGAAGGCTTCAGAAACCCACTCGATTGGGCTCCCCTCGGCTGATCCACAAGTGTATAGGCTCCAGGCTTAACCCCATCGTAACCCGGGAACAGTGCTGCAAAACTTCGCCTCATCAGCAAAGTATCATTATTTATCAAATCCATCTTCACGTCTGACTCGATATCGGTCGTTGCGATTTCAGCTGGCGGGACAACTCCGTCTTTACGAAGCTCAGCATACTTTTTAACGAATGTAAGCCACGTATCCTTATCGATGTTAAACTTGCCATCTATTGTAATAGGATATCCTTTTCCTTGGCTTATTTGATAGGAAGCATACATATTGTAATCGCTGGTTGCATCCATAAGAACATATTTATCTTTAGCAAGCTTCGCTTTGGTATCTTTACCGAATTGGAAATATTGATCCCATGTCCAGCCATTGGTCGGCGCTGAGATCCCCAACTTATCAATAGCATTCTTGTTGTACACCATACCAGTAGCATTATTACCAAGAGGAATCGCATACAGTTTATCTTTATACATCCCTGATTCTACAAGTGGTTTATCAATATCATTCGTATTTATACCCTTGGTAAGGTCTGCCAACTGGTTCCTACCAGCATACTCAAATAACCAGTTAGGATTCATTTGGATAATGTCAGGGGCATTTCTAGCAGCGGCTTGGGTTGCCAACTTTTCAGCATACCCGTCAAATCCAGAAAATTCTGGCTCAAAAGTAACATTAGGATACTTCTTTGTATAAGCATCTAATGCCTTCAAAGTGGCATCATGCCTTGCTTGCGAGCCCCACCATACAATGCGCAGCTTCACTAGCTTATTATCTGTTGCCCCCACTCTGGATGCGGCAGATTCTTCACTTGGCTTGTTATTCGTATCACAAGCTGCCAATCCTAATGAAGCTAACGCTGTCATGGACAGTAGACCCCATACTCTCATCTGCTTATTCATGTTTATAACCCCTTCCTATATCAGCAGTCCATCATCACTCTTTCATTATATAAATGACCGGGAATAAGAAAAATAAGAGTAATGAACACAATTGTATCACTATTGCCCACAATTATTTTTTGCCAACTTCACTAGGATTCATCCCGTAATACTTCTTAAATAAGGAGCTAAAATAAGCCACATTCTTGTATCCAACTCTTTCCGCGATTTCGTAAATCATGTATTTCCTTTCTATTAATAAGGCTTTAGCCTTTTCCATCCTTGTGCGTATCAAATAATTTGTAAACGTCTCCCCAATCGCCTTTTTAAAAATCCGATTTAAGTAGTTACGAGATAAATAAAGCTGCTTGGACAGATCCTCTAAGTTAATCTCTTCTGCATAATGATCATGTGCATAATGGATCATAAAATCCACTGCCTCCTTATGCTTGGAATTCTCATTCCAGTGACGGCTTGAAGCAATAACATGAATTTTGTCCTGCAGCCATGGCCGCAGCTCTTCTACGGTATGAATTTGTTCAATTTCCTTTATTAAATCAATGTCGGGAAATAGCTCGTCTAACACAATACCCGCACTGTATAAAGAATAAGCCAAGATTGTCCAAAGCTCCTTACACAAATATTGCAGATAAACCGAGTTGATATCAGGCAGCTGCCGCAGTTGCTGGATATAACCATCAATAATCTCGATCGTAGCCTCTTCCTTAGAAATAACAATGGCAGCCGCAAGCTCCTGATAAAATTTGATCGGACGGAAAGCGGACTGCTTTTCCCAAGGAACAAAGGACGGCTCCCCTTGCCCCGATATAAGCAGCTGCTGTAATAAATCTAAAAAGGCTTCATCAGTCGAATCGGAGAGCTCCTGCCAGTTGGCTTTCACGCTGCCAAGGCCAGTCCGTATTTTTAGTTTAAGATACTTGTCAATACATTCCGTAATCCTCTCACCAATCCTGCAAATCCTTGTAAGTGCTTCATCGCTTGAATGCGGCTCGATATGGAACACGATAGTAGCATGATGACTGTGCAATTCGATGAATTCAGATTTCGGCCAGTCCTCAGCTAGGATTTCACGAATGATATTAGCAAAGGCAAACCGAAATAAGCTCCAATCCGATACGGTCAGGTTAGAAATCCGATCTGTGCTCGTGAGCTCGATTCCCATCACCAAGTGGCTGTGTTCTATCCAATGCGAAGACTCTGGTAATCCCATCCCTTCCCTCGGTACCGTCTTGTCCAATGTCCCGGTAATTACCGATTTCAACCATTCCTTCTGAACAAAAGGCTCGTACATCATTAGCCGTTGCCGAACCTCCTCCTGCTCCAGCTTCTTCAATTCCTTGGCTTCAAGCCCTTTAATGACTTTTTCCAGCACGTCATGGAGCTCATCCAAGGTCACAGGCTTGGATAAATAGTCGTTCACCTGCAAACGCAGCGCTTGACGCGCATATTGAAAATCCGAATAGCCGCTTAGAATGATCACCTCGCCGGGGATCTCTTCTCTTTTCAACTGCTCAATCATCTCAAGGCCGTTCATAATAGGCATATAAATATCCGTGATGATAATATCGGGATCGGTTTCCCGAATCTTTTGGAGTCCTTCTACCCCATCCATTGCCTCGCCTACCCATTGAGCTTCAAGCTTTTGCCATGGAATCGACTTCTTCATCCCTTCCAATACCTGAAAATCGTCATCAATAATGAGAACTCTCCACATAGAATTGCTCCCCCGCCTCTTGTTTATTGTGTATTCTCGGCAATAAAATGGTGGCCTGAGTGCCTTCCCCATCCAGGCTCTTCATACTCACGCCATAAGGTGCCCCAAAATAGGCAGCCATCCGTTCCTTTACATTCCTTATCCCGTAACCACCTGTTTTCCTTGGCTTCTGCCTATCCCAATCTGGTTTGATCCCTGCTCCGTTATCAATAATACGAAACTCGACCTCTTGATCCCGTACGTGCCCTGAAATGTGGATTGCGCCTGTTTTCCTACCGTGAAATCCGTGAATAAAAGCATTTTCCACAAATGGCTGCAGCGTCAATCGGGGAATATACAGTTCCTTTAGCCCTTCATCCATTTCGATTGTAAAAGAAATCCGGTCCCCCCAGCGAATTTGTTGAATTTGCAAATAACATTCCACATGAGTGATCTCATCGCGAATCGAGATCATCGTTTCCCCATTGGAGAGGCCGATTCGAAACATTTTCCCCACGAGGGATAAAATTTTACTGATTTTCTCTTGTCCTGACTCAATGGCGAGCCAGTTTAATTGATCCAGTGTATTGTACAGAAAATGCGGATTGATCATAGCCTGAAGTGCTTGAATTTCTGCTTCACGCTGCCGCCTATGCTGTGCTTGTAATGAAAGCATGAGCTCCTCTATTCTTTCCATTTGCCTACGGTACCCGATGAATAAACTACCGAACTCATTCTTGTAATCAGTTGGCAACTCATCTGTAATAGACCCATTAGCCGGAACACGGTCCATGATCGCCAGCAGCAGTTGGATCGGCTTGATAAATTGCCTCGATAAAAACAAAGTAAAGAACGAAGCTATCAAAATAGCTGTTAGCCCCACGGATACAATAATATAGGCAAGCCGCACGCTGCCATGAATAATGTTCTTCCATGGTGTCACTTCGACCAGCATCCAGTCCGAACGGACTTTACTCCAGACAAGTAAGGCTTCCTCTCCTTCTACATCAGGAAGATGAATGTAGTCCGACTTCCCCTCCTTGCCTCGGATTCGATCCAGGCTCGACTCGTACAGCATGGTATTCCCTATGGAAGTTATCATCTTGCCGCCGGCATCGAGCAGCACTCGGTTTCTTTGTTTCCCATCCGTTTCCCCACGAACCAGATTCTCAATGGCCGATGCTTTCACATTCAAGACCAGTACCCCGTAGTATTTATCAGAATTATTATATAGTTTTCGGGCGAAGCTGATAAATTGCTGCGGTCCGTTATTCGTTGGAAGCGTGTGCTCGGCAATCCAGGCAAAATCATTATTTTGAACTTCCGGATACCACAATTCCCCCCTCACATGCTGCATATCTTTAAACTGAACTGGACTTTGTGAATCGGTTAAGCTGGGATTGTCCATATACAAGTCAATAGACTGCACCATTGTCGTACTATAGGTAATACTCGACAGCAAATTCCTTATATCATCCTTACGGCGAAGGCGCCCAAATAAGTCTGGATCCAATGGATCATAGCTTATGGTATTTATATTTCTAGATGCAGCAAGCGACATTTGCTCAATTGATTTCAATTGAATATCCAGCTGTTTGTTCAGTTCATTCAATAAATCCTGCTGATAATAGGACGTGTTATCCACTAGCTCACGGGCCGTAATACTGTAGCTAATCCATGTGAAAATCAGCAGAAATACGGCAATAAATGCTGCAAAGCTGCCAAAAAACAGCCGATCTATTCGTACCCTTTTAAACAGATTCATCAGTGGTCCACCTTTCCTATCCATTAACCTCAATGGAAAAAAAGCTGCCTTCAAGCGCAGCTTTCCCTTACTCACAATACGAATGTGATCTTATTCTACCCCTTCACCGCACCCGAAGCAATGCCATCCACAAAATGACGCTGAGCCAGAAAGAAGAGGATCAAAGCAGGTACGATGGACAGAAATGACATCGCAAGAAGCTGTCCCCAAGGGAGAGCAGACTGGCTATCCACGAACAATTTCAACGCAAGCCCCACCGTATATTTATCCACGGAATTGATGTACAGCAACTGTCCGAAGAAATCATCCCAGTTCCACAGAAAGCAATAGATCGTAACCGTTACTAGCGCCGGCTTCGTAAGCGGCATTATGATTCTCCAATAGATACCGAACCAGGTACAGCCGTCCATTTTGGCCGACTCATCCAGTTCTTTAGGAATCGCCCGGATGAACTGGACCAGCAGGAAAATAAAGAACGTACCGCCTATTCCTCCTGCCAGTGCGTGAGGAACGTAGAACGGCAGGTAGGAGTTTACCCAGCCAAATACGTTGAACATAATATACTGCGGAACCATCGTCACCTGATTCGGAAGCATCAGCGTAACCATGAGAATGGAGAACCACATATTTTTAAGCGGAAAATCCAATCTAGCAAAACCAAAAGCAACCAAAGAACAGGAAATCACCGAGGTGATTAACAATCCAAAAATCAATTCGAACGTATTCATATAAAAATGAGTGAAGGTATATTTGGGAAGAGCTACCCACCCCTCAGTAAAGTTGCTCCACAGCCATTGTGTTGGAAATAAGCTTGGTGAACTCATTTCTTCGTTGGATTTGAACGCGGCTCCAACCCACCACAAAATCGGATAAACCATGATTATACTAAACAAGGACAAAAACAGATGGGAACTGATTGTTCGACGCAGTGTAGGACTCATTATTACTTTCTCCCTTCTGTCTCATAGAATACCCAATACCGGGACGAGGCAAAGATTAATGCGGTAGATATCGCGATAATCACAAGTAGGATCCAGGCCAGTGCGGAAGCATAGCCCATATCATATCGGGAAAAGGCCCGATCGTATAAGTATAAAGCGTACATATAGGTGGAGTTCACCGGACCCCCCTTAGTAATGATGAAGGCCTGCGTAAACATTTGAAATGAACCGATCGTTTGCAGCACCAGGTTGAATAGCAGTACAGGTGATAACATAGGAATGGTTATCGTAAAGAACTGTCTGAACTTCGAAGCACCGTCTACGGAGGAAGCCTCATATAATTCAGCAGGAATTTGCTTCAAGCCTGCAAGGAATATAACCATTGACGAGCCGAACTGCCAAGCAACTAAAATAATGAGTGTAGCGAGAGCAGTACTTGGATTACTGATCCAACTGATGCCTTTGATGCCAAACACACTTAGAAACTTATTGATGAATCCATCGATACCAAAAATATTTTTCCACAGCACAGCGACAGCAATACTGCTTCCGATAAGGGAGGGCAAGTAGATAAAGGTTCTGTAGATGGAAATACCTTTGATTTTCTTATTGAGTAGCATCGCGACCATTAGAGCGCTAAATAGCTTGATCGGCACCGAAAGAACAACAAACAGCAGGGTCACTTGGAGTGACTGAACGAAAATATCATCATCGGCAAAGATGCGCTCATAATTTCTCAAGCCAACCCATTCTGGGGCATCCAGCAGTGTAAATTTAGTGAATGAATAATAGATGGACTGGATCATAGGCCACAAGGTTAACAGCAAGAATCCAAGAAGCCATGGGGAGATGAATAAGTAACCGGCAATGGGTGATTCCCAGCGACCCTTTAGGGTGAAAGGAGCCTTTTTTTGAAGCTTTTTTGAGGGAATTATCGTTGGTTGTGTATGCATAGTGCCCACCTTTTTTCCAAAAGTAACTTGTTCTTTCAGTATAAAAGAATAGGCGTGATGCGAAAATGAGAGGAATGAACACTTCTTTTTCGCATATGAACACTATGGGCCGTCAGGCAGATGTTGGCAGCGGGATTCCATAAGAAAAAACCTCCCGCAATTTTCCGCAGGAGGTCCGTTTATTTCGTATCATTAATATATTAACCGACAGTTAACGCTTAATTCCGCCGCGACCTGCATATTTGATAATAAATGCGAATAAGTATCCAACGCTTAGTTTACATCATCAGGCACTCCGAATCATTTTTCATATTCATCTTTTGTGCCATGCTCCAGCTTTCTTTATTTCTCACCTAGTAAAAGTTCCATTACATACATTTCAAGCGCTTCATAGTTTCTCGTTTCCTGGTATTGCTTCAACACATTTTTATTAAAACGATTGACCTTAGACTCCAGCATTTTAACAATTTTCAAACTATTTTCCAAATGACAAAATGATTCCTCAATGGATTGTGTTCTCATTGCCTTTACATCAAGACCAATGTATTCCCCGTTTTTGCCGTATCCATTGTCGATAAGCACCTTGAGTTGGTTGAAGGCGGAACGGATATTTTCCACACCAAATGATTTGTCTTGGTCATAACGCAACCCGTTTTGGTCATTTAAATGTACGCCCCACAGTTTATTATGTGCCAAGCAGAAAGCCATCTCTAATGCCGGTTCTAACCCGGCGAGCACAGCATGAGCTGATTCCAGAAGCGCCCCTACCCGATTGGGGTCTTTAGTTCCGTTGGCAAATCCAAGGACATGTCCGACGGTGGGAATAAAGCTTCGGTCGATAGGCTCATTGGGCTTGGGCTCAATCAAGATTTTGATGTGAGGATCATACTCCAGTATGGCGTTGACCGCTTCTCTCAATCGATGTAAACTCAAAACCGGGTCCTTACTCTCAGCACAGAGAGTTCCTTCACGTGCGAGCCACAAAACGAGCTTATTGGAACCCAATTGTTTAGCGATATCAATGGACCGGAGTGCCCTCCATAAAGCAAACTCCCGATCGCTTGCAGAGTTGGAGGTGAATCCCCCATCAATAGTCCGAGAATCCATCCACAAACGAGGGGCCACGAATTCTGCCTCTAGTCCTTGTGTATCCAGAAAATGCTTGAGGTCACGAGCATGCGACTTAATCTGCTCCTCAGATAAATTATTCATATCAGGAACAGCATCATCGTCATGAAACTGGATACCTGAGAAGCCAATTTCCTTGAATCTCCTTATTTTATGCTCGAATGAAATGGAGCTTCTTACTTCAGGTCCAAATGCATCTGCTCCTTCGTGGACGTTCCAGGGGCCAACAGAAAACTTAAATAGGGTCATAGCTAATCTCCTTCTTATTGTAACTTTGTTATAACCTTCGATTGAGTCGCTGCAAACATACTTGGCATTATACCGACCGTAGCCTTGAATGACCGGCTAAATAGATGAATGCTTGAGAACCCTGATTCTTCAGCAATCGCTGTTAATGATTTCTTGCCTTCAATGATTTTTATCTTGGATTGTTCAATTCTTATGTGGGTCAAATATTTATGGATGGTAATTCCAAGCTCTTCTTTGAACAAGTAAGATAAATGGTTGGTCGATATGCCGACATGTTTACTTATTGAAGCATTATCTAACTCAGGATCCCAATAACGTTCATTGATATGATTAATCGTGCTTTCGATTATTGCCCAGCCCTTAGTCACTTTTCCTTCTTTTTTCTTTGGCTCCGCTTGACCCTTTAAAAACAGAACTAACAATTCCAAACATATCGATTTCATGATCAACAAATAACCTGTGTTTCGATCCAAAAACTCCTTGTACATAATTAAAAATCTTTTCTTTAAATCTATGCGGTCCGATAGATGCACATGGGCTATTGGAGCTATGGAAGTAAACTGCATTTCCTTCTCCACTCTTATTTTTTGCTGTTCCATGGTTATACCGGTCTCTTTCCATACAACTCGTTGTTCATCATAATACAAATCAAAATGGAAAATATATTGAATTAAAGGAAATGTTGAAGTAGATCGAATAATGTGTGACATGTATGGATGCATGAGGAGAATGTCGCCTTCTTTAACATAGTATTTTACGCCATCCAAAAAAAACTCCGCTTCTCCTTGTTCGATATAAGTAAAAACATGGTCGTAATCCATCCACTCCCCTGCTAGAGAGAAAGATTTAAGAATCTTCACAGACCTCACGAAAGGCGTAATAGTATTCATCCATGGTTCCATTATATCCCCTCCAACATCCATACTAATATTCCTTAATACTTAATTTTCATCCATTTTCCAGCTGACGCGGACTTCTCTATCGCATCCAAAATCACTTGATTCCGGTAGCCGTCCTCAAAGTTTGGATTCGGATTTGTATTTGTCAATATCCCCTTCATAAAATCATGCATCAGGTTTATAAAGGTGTGCTCATATCCTATAATATGACCTGCCGGCCAGTAGGCCTCGCCATAGGGGTGAACGCTTTCAGTGCAATTAATGGATCTAAATCCCTGCATTCCCGGCGTATCCTCTTCCAAGTATAACTGAAGCGTATTCATACTTTCCATATCCCACCGAATCGAGCCCTTCGAACCATTTATTTCAAGTCGATTCCCGTTTCTATTCCCTTTTCCGAACCGGGTAGCTTCGAACACACCAACAGCACCGTTCTCAAATCTTGCCATTGCAGCAACGGCGTCATCCACATCCACATCAGCGAATGATTCTCCGCTTATACTGGCGCTTAATCCTCCTGACATTTCACCTAATGGTCTCTTCTTGATGAAGGTTTCCATCATCCCGGTGACCTCTTTGATTTCACCGACAAGAAATCTGGCCAAATCGATAGAATGTGCCATAAGGTCGCCTAATGATCCTGAACCGCATACATCTTTACGCAAACGCCACACTAACGGGAAGCCTGGATCCATAATCCAATCTTGCAAATATTGAGCTCTAAAATGATAGATTTCCCCTAACATCCCATCTTGTATTAATTTTTTGGCATATTGTATCGCGGGTACAAATCGATAATTATAGGAAACCATATGGATGACTCCGGCTTTTTGAACGGCCTTCAACATATTTAGAGCTTGCTGCGTATTAAGAGCCAATGGCTTTTCACAAATAATATGCTTTCCTGCTTCTGCTGCAGCTATGGCAATTTCAACATGCGTATTGTTGGGAGTCCCGATATCAATGACATCAATATCTTCCCTTTCGATCAAACGGCGCCAATCTGTCTCATACGATAACCATCCGAATTTCTCGGATGCAAGCTTGACGGAAGTCTTGTCACGGCCAACCATAGTCTGCAAAACAGGCTCAATACCCAAATCAAAATAAAATGGAAGATCTCGATAAGCGTGGCTGTGAGCTTTGCCCATAAACTTGTATCCGATCATACCAATGCGAACTTTCTGCTTATGACTCATTGTGAGTCACACTCCTCTAACAGGAATTTGTAAATGATGTTCTACGAAATCACGACAAATTTCTAAGCTTCGGTAAGGAGTACTGGTCGATTTATCGATTTCAACTGTAACCCAGCCTGTATAGTTGATTTCTTTTAATGCTTCTACGACAGGAGGGAAATGGATCGTACCCAGTCCAAGCTCGCAAAATAAAGGAAGCGCTTCATTACCGATCAGCATTGGAAAATCCTCTATTGTAGCATCCTTTGAAGTCAAATCTTTGAGGTGAATATAAGCAACACGTTCTGCATATCTTCGGATGATTGCTGCAGGGTCCATTCCGGCTCCCGTTAAATGAGCTGTATCAGGAGCAAAAAACACTACATTGGGATCGCATAAGCTCATTAGAATGTCTAATTCATTCTCATCTTGAATCTCAGTTCCGAGATGAGGATGAACGCATGCTTTCACCCCAAGTTCATAAGTTCGCTTGGCAGCTTCATTTATTGTAGTCGCAGCTTCCTTCAACTCTTCCAAAGTGGATGGTTTCTGACGCGGACCTCCAGGGCCAAAAACCAGATGTGCGGCTCCGCACTTCGAAATAATCTTGGCCAAGCGGACATTGTACTCAATAATATCCTGCCGTTTGGATGGATCAATAAACTTGCGCTTCGTCTCACCAGATGCCCCTCCGTATAAAGCGGTCATTACAAGGCTGTGCTGCGCCAAAACTTCTTTCAATTCCTCCGTTCGATCTTCATACGCAAGAGCAAGGGAAGGCCAAGGTTCAATCGCTTTATAACCTAGCCTCGAAGCCTCCTCGAGAGCTTTGAAGTGATCCTGTCCCCAAGTAATGGCGTGTACGGCGATCTTCCCGATAAATTCGGTCATGTATATGCCTCCATTTAAATTTTAGATTACATTTCTTTATTATTATAAAATCATGCTAAAGGACTGTCTTTAGCGATAAGAATGAGTTTTTATCAAAAACTGCGATACTGACTATCCTTTTACGGCTCCTGCTGTCATCCCAGTCATGATTTTCTGGCTAAAGAACAGATACAAAATAATAGTAGGGAGCGAAGTAATGACAAGACCGGATATTTTACCTGTGTAGTCGGTAGTAAATTGGCTGCTAAAAAACGTTAGCCAGATAGGAAGAGTGAACAATTCTTTCGTTTTATTCAATACTAAGGCAAAGGAGAACTCATTCCATGTTCCTAAAACGCTAAGGATCGTAACAGTTGACATGATGGGAAGACAAATTGGGAAAATAATCTTAAACATCGTATTATCGAATGAACTCCCATCCATATAGGCTGACTCATCAATTTCAGTTGAAATGTCTTTGATAAAACTGTCAAACAAGAAAATTGCCACAGGCAGATTAAATGCAATATACGGCAGAATTAAGGTAAATCGATTATCTAACATTCCCAGCCATTTGAATTGCACAAAAATAGGGACAAGTAATGAATGAAGAGGGATCATCATCCCTGATAAGAAAATGATATACATGACAAGCTTACCTTTAAACTGAAATCTCGAAAAAAAGTAACCAAGGATAAAGGAAAACAAGACAATCAACGGTACGGCAATAATGGTATTAAACAAACTGCTGAATACGGCATATTCAATTTTGCCTACTTTAAAAGCATTTACATAATTCATAAAAGTAGGGTTCGAGGGTAATGACACAATATTTAGACTGAATTCCTTATTGCTTTTTAAAGATGTATACAACATCCATATAACTGGAAACAGGGCAGACAATGAAAATAATAAAACGAAAATATTCGTAAATACATGAAAAAACTTCAACGATATATTCGTAGGATTGTTCATTTATTTCCCCCAGCATTAATAAGTTTTGATATCGCAAAGATGGTGACTGCGGATAAAATCATCATACCTATGGAGATGGTACTTCCATAGCTCAATTTGCCCATGGTAAAGGCATTATTGAATGCGTATTGGGCCATCACCATAGAGCTTGTTCCGGGGCCCCCGCCTGTCATTACGTAAATGTGGTCAAATACTTTCATGGTCCCGGATATACACAGGATCAGAGCTACTCGTATGACATTTTTCAGTAACGGGAATATCACGTAAACTGTTTTTTGCAGCCAGCTTGCGCCATCGATATCTGCAGCTTCTAATACATCTTTCGAGATATTCTGCATACCCGCCAAAAATATGATGAGATACAAGCCAATATACTTCCATATTAAAGGAATCGAAACGGCATATATCACATACTTGGGCTCATCCAACCAAAGAATGCTTGGTATGTCCATAAGATTTAGAAACCGATTTAATAAGCCGAGTCGGTAATTATAGATGAGCGACCATAAGTATCCTGCCACTACAGGAGCTAATACAACGGGTAAAAAAATGGAAGACCTGTGCAGTCTGGAAAATTTCAATATTTTGGACATAAACAAAGATGCCAGGATGAACGCAATTCCGACTTGCCCTAGAACACAAAACAATACAATGATTAAATTATTTTTGAATGAATACCAGAAATCACGGTCCTTAACCAATGCCAGATAATTGTCTAATCCCGCAAATTTGGTTCCGGATTCATTCAATAAGCTAAAATAAATAGAGAGCATTAAGGGTAGTATGATTGTAAATATATAAATAAGGAAGATAGGAACCAAATAACGAAACATTGGCCCCGCTTTCAACTTGAACACTCTGCTGCTCATTCAATTATCTACTCCTTCACTACTATTTCTGGGAGTCTCGAACAGTCTGAATTTTTTTGGCGAGATCCTCTGGAGTGACTGTGCCAATCAGCAGATCCTGAATTCCTTTATAAATCGCTTCGACCAATGCTGGACTTAATTGGATATCATAGATCGGTGTATACTTTTTGTCGCTTACAAATTTGAAGTACTGCTGACCTAGCGAAGAGACTTTGTTTTGATCATAGCTCGAGACTTTTATCGCAGGTTGACCGTTACTTTCGATGAGCTGCTTGCCATAAGCTTCGTCGGAAAGCTTTTTAATTACTGCCAGAGCCGCATCTCTTTTTTCTCCGGTTAACTTTCCGTTATAACCTAACGACCAACCGGATCCCCCGGCAACTGCTTTTGGGTCTCCTTTTCCTCCCGGAACAGGCGGTAAGGTAGCCAATAACGTAGCCTTTTTAATATCATCAGGCGCATTTTCCGTAATAGCGGCAGTTGTCCAAGCACCATTAATGGTCATGGCTGCTTGTTTGTTAAAGTAGAGTGTGTTGGCCTGATCACCGTCAATACTATTGATATCCGGATTAAATGCGCCCATTTTTGCCAGATCCTGCAGTGTTGCCAATGCCTTTACAAAATCCGGATCCGTAAATTTTGCAGTACCGGCCTTTTGAGCCTTGAACCAATCAACCCCCGTAAAGCGGTCAGCCAATGTGCCAAATAAGGTCGAACCTACCGGTACATTCGATTTATTTCCCATTGTAATTGGAATATAATTATTATTTTTTAGTTTTTTGATTGCTGCTAGGAACTCATCCCATGTTTGGGGAAATGAGGTGATGCCCACTTTGTCAAAAATATCTTTATTATAATAGATCACATGTACTGAAAACATTTGAATAGGTACTCCGTAAATGTTTCCATTGGTGTTGAATTCATCGAAACTGTTAGGCAAGAAGCTGTTTTTCCATTGCGGGTCTTTATCCAGAGCTTCATTGAAAGTTCCGGCATATCCTTTTGGAATGTAGTCAATCAGCATGGAGCCATTGGCAATAAACAAATCGGGCAATTCACCAGATGCGCCAAGAGTCGTCATCTTAATCCTGTACGGATCGTGGGCGATGGCTTCTTCCACCAAATCGATTTCAGGATGTTCTTTTCTAAACGCCTCCAGCGTTTGTCTAAATAACTGGTCACCCTTCGACTCTGACACTTTAAAATGTCCGAAGGTCAGCTTAATCTTGCCGGCAGGACCGGTTTCATTGCCGGGTAGTGCTTTCCCGCACCCAGACAAGCTTATTACGACAATCAACAAAATGACCAGAATAGTTGTAAATTTTTTTTTTCGAAATTTCATTTTAACCCCTCCATATTTTCAAATGAAAGTGCTTTCAAATATTTCCAAAAACGTTGTCAAAAGCCGTCTTCGATCGAGTCAATAGCTCTGTTGAGTCCTGGCTCAACGTCGATGATATAACTTCCTGCGCCACAACCCCCGAATATCCTATCGTTTTCAAACTTTTTAAAAAGCCAACAAGATTGATTCCCCCTTCCCCTGGATACAGACGTTCATGATCCAGCAGGTCTTCAATAGGTACTTTGTAGGCATCGTTTATGTGGACGTGAACAATTTGCTCCAGCTTTAAATTCAATAGATCCTGGACATCTAAACCATTCGTATGCCAATGATAAGAATCAAGTAACAGGCCTACATTTTTCGAATTAATGGTATCGATCCAATCCAAAGTATCAGCCATACTCCATATGAAAGGATGGGTCCATTTGGTCCGCAAATGATGGCTTCCGACGAACTCCAGGCCCAATCGGATACCAAAAGCTCCTAAAATATCGGCGCAAAGCCTTATTCGTCGTGTTGCAGTCGTCATGAATGCAGCCGCATTCTGGTCGGTAGACGGCAAAATATAAGTGCAGCACTTGAAACAATTCATGGAGACTGCCGCTTCGGCGGTTTCGACCAGAGACTTAAGTCCTTCGCGAAACTGCTCGTCAGTCGTTCGCCAATCAACAGTTAGACCAAATGCTCCGACAATCACCCGATTGCTTTCTAACAAATGCTTGGAGTAGTCGCCACCATACTGCTGGATTAGTTCCAACGGATCAAGATCTACTGACTGAAATCCAAATTGGGCAGCCCTCGTAATGTACTGTTCATCATCCCTAAATACCCCTAATCCGGAACGGGTTAATCCTTTGATCATGATTTCCTCCCCTTATGACCAGTCAAAGAGAACACCATTGTACTGATCTTTATTGATTCTCAATCCTTCATAAGCCTCTTTTGCTTGCTCCGGTTTTAGCACATGGCTAATTAATGGCTCGATTTGCAGCCTCTTCTGTTTCATAAGCTCAAATACAATGTTCGAGTTTCTGACTAAAGAGTGTTTAACAAACTCGTTGGGTTCAATTGGATAGCGCCATTCATGCGCTCCCTTAAAAGTGATACAGCCTCGACCGTAAAGGTGGCAGTAGTTAAAAATGTCGGTCACATCCGTATCGTATTCACCACGGGGAGTACCTAGAAAAATGATTTCACCTAACTTTGAAATCCAGTCAAGACTTGCTACTGCTACTTGAGATAAGCCCGATGCCTCAATATGAGTAGATACTCCAATACCATTAGTGATTTCAGTAATTTGTTCTTTATTTCCTTCCTTGCCATCAAGGGTGTAATTTACACCACATTCATTGGCAATCCGAAGCCGTTCCTTCGATAAGTCTATCCCTATAACACTGGCACCCTGTAATTGCGCCAACTGAGCCGCCATATTTCCAACAAGCCCAAGTCCGGTAACGCTTACAAAGTCGCCAAGCTCAATTTTGGAAACGCGAACTGAAGTAAATGCTACGGTTGCCATACGAGTGAAGGGTACCCATTTTAAATCGAGGTATTCCGGAACTTTTAGAAAAGTCCCTTTTACAGAAACAATTTGAAACTCAGAATGATTTCCATAATGGAAAATAATGTCACCTGATTTAAAATTGTTTATGCCGTTCCCCACTTCAACTATTTTGCTCACAGATGCATATCCAGGAGTGGTTGGTAAATGAGCCCAGCTTTCTTTACCGGATAACATGGCTAGCTCCGTTCCGGGGCTAATTAGTGAAAATATCTTTTTTACAAGAACCTCCTGCTCTTTAAGGCTTTGTTTAATGAAATTCTCTTCTATAGTTTCCACCTGCCACGGACTATCAAATACTATCTTTCTGTTATTCATCGCATGCACTCCCTTTATGATCCTTCTCAAAATTGAGTATAGATGAATTTATTAAGGGTGTCTTTACTAGAAATAACGATCTTTTATCGAAAAATACGATTTTAAAATCTTTCAGCAGCTTGCTACGATTTCTAAGTTGCTCTCATTCAGCTTATATCTTGTTGGGGTTCGAGGAAGGCTGACACTCTCTTGCAGTTAGTTTGGAACAACACAAAAAAGCCACCCGCTAAAGGTGGCTTGTCTTATCAATAAGAATGGTTGAAATGGCGTACCCGAGAGGGATCGAACCTCCGACCTACAGTTTAGGAAACTATCGCTCTATCCTACTGAGCTACGGGCACGCGGTAACTAATATTGTACCACAAAGCATCGTCAGAAAAAAGTCTCAGTCCAAACTTGTTTGAACCAGTTTCACCACCTGTATCGAATTGATTTACGATTACATCAAAGTAACTAACGCAGTTTATCTTAACTACTTATATCTTATGGAAATACTTGGTACAATAGATTAAGCTGTATATCATCTTCACCTGCTTCTATTGTACTGAATACAGCTTAAATCACGATCTATTGGAGGCGAATTTAGAATATGACAATTCCACACCGTCAATTAGGCTCGACTGGCCTTTCTGTTAGCGCTATCGGAATGGGAGGTATGCCTTTATCGATCAGCGGTAGACCTTCAGAAGAAGAAGGCATCAAGACCATACATACTGCTCTCGAACAAGGGATTACCTTTTTTGATACAGCCAATGCTTACTGCTTGAATAACGATGATTTTGGGCATAATGAACGATTGTTAGCCAAAGCCTTGCAGCAGCATCCCCAAGCGATAGTTGCCACTAAAGGCGGCCTTACACGCCCTGATGGACGCTGGGAACCGAACGGTCATCCGGACTACTTGCGTCAAGCTTGCGAGGATAGTCTATTGGCACTCGGTTTGGATTCAATCGTATTGTATCAATTCCATCGTCCCGATCCCGCAGTTCCTTTTGCAGAATCTCTTGGCGCGTTGGCTGAATTGCAAAAGGAAGGCAAGCTGATTCACGCTGGGCTTTCTAATGTGTCTGTAGCCCATCTGGAGGAGGCCAAAGGGATCATTGAAGTTGCCAGCGTACAAAACCGAATGAATCTGTTTGATCATTCATCAATCGATGTTCTCAAATACTGCGAGGCCAATCAAATCGCCTTTTTACCCTATAGCCCGCTTAATGGTATTAGCAAAGCAGGCCAGATCGGCAGCAATCCCGTCCTTTCTCGTATAGCAAATAAATATGAGGTGTCTGCTCAACAGGTTGCTCTGGCCTGGCTTTTGCAGCTTTCTCCTGCGATTATTCCGATACCAGGTGCAAGTCGTGGCAGCAGCATTGCCAATAGCGCAAAGGCTGCTGAAGTTGTTTTGTCCGCAGAGGATATGGCAGAACTGAATACAATCGGACAGCAGCAGGCATAGATCTTAGATTCCATTTCAACCTATATTAGCGCTTATGATTATCATGCAAGCGACAAGAAGGCACCTTAATCCGTGTCTTCTTTTTATTTATGGAAACGTACAGTCTCTCATATATCAATTGACAATGATAATCCTTATCAATAAAATATTAGATATTCATTACCACTTATGAAGGATGTGTCATTCATGTTAATTGAAACCATAACCATAATTGTAAAAGAGGGTACCTCCGATAAAGTTGTTGATCGCTTCAGTCAAGAAGGAGCCGTCGAAAAGTCTCCCGGGTTCATCGATTTAAGCATTCTGGTGAAAAAAGTGAGACGTGGCGATGAAGAGGTTATCATCATGATTCGTTGGGAATCAGAAGAAGCCTGGAAAGCATGGGAAACTAGTGAGGTCCATCTGGAAGGTCATAGGAAAAGCAGAGGCCAGCCTAAACCAGATCATATTATAAGCTCTAACCACAGCATGTATGAAATAAGGGCAGTTAAAACCGCTATTTAGTATGTGACCTCGATCCTAAAGACCTCATTAATTTATATTTTCTTTTTAAATTCTTCATGGTAGAATGAGGAAACTATACGAATGAGGTGTGGCGACATGTCAGATGTTTGTCGGTTCTATGTAGTTTATAATGATTTCACGATCACCATTTGTTCGGTTTTTGATGACGTTTGTGAAGAACTGGCTGTCGGGGGTACCATTTATGGATATACCGATAATGAAGATGTTGCCCACAGCATGATGATGGAGTGTTACCAGCATTTATCTACAAATAACATGTAACAAATGATATGTAAGAGGTTAGCCTTTCCTTTTGTCGGTTTAATCGAACAATCCAACATGCCGTATACGACCTTATCACCTTTTTTGCGTACAAGCGTGTAGGATAAAAGACTGTTGAGCAGCCTCAACAGTCTTTTTTGTATACCTGGCACCTAAATCACTGTGTCTTAACTAGCCTTCACCATGATTATGTCGGGAATGGTTCGCCTGCTTCACTTTTTTAGAGCCTGCTAAAGGCTTGTTCGGTTGATGGTCAACATTTTCCCCTCGGTCACCGCTGGGCGATTGGACCGGTTGTGCAATATTTTTTGGCATACCTATGCCTCCTTCTTAATGATGAGTTACAGCATGCAGTTGTTGCGCACATTCATGAATATGACGTACGTAATCCTCAATCAGTGTTTGAATGATTTCAGTCTGCTCATTGACATGGACTCCGTCCTGCTCAACATCAATAAACTCTACCTTAACCTCTCTGGAGTCCTTGTACACGCATTTAAAATCAAAACTATACAAAGATCGGCCTTCTGTCTGAATATTCACCCACAGGGCATTTGCGTCCGCCTCATCAGCTTTTACCTCTACTCGATCCGATAAGTTCAATACAGTAGGCATCGCGTCTGACCATGCCTTCACCAATTGAGTTTGGTCTATAGCCAAGCTTTCCGTCTTTATCATCTATTGAACACCTCCACACCCTTTAAGGTGCGATAGACCGCAATATTATATACCTGCATACAAAAGCCAATAAAAGACATTAAAATTAAAAAAGCCGCATACCCTTTTTAAAAGGATACACGACTGTGAACAGCTATGTAGAACGGGAAGGGGTATTCTCTTTTCATTCAAGGCATCTAAGTGCGTTTTGCTGCCTAGCATTTTAGCTCTTATCACTAAATCCATACCATTTAAATAAAATGGCGGAGAGGGTGGGATTCGAACCCACGGAGACCTCACGACCTCGGCGGTTTTCAAGACCGCTGCCTTAAACCACTCGACCACCTCTCCAGGTGACAAAAAGCATTGTATCACAGAACAGCATCAATTATCAAGCTTTTCTCACTAATTATTTGCTGATCTTGGTGAGATTATTCATATAAGGTCTTAGTACGTCTGGAATGGTCACACTTCCGTCCTCTTGTTGATAGTTTTCCAGAATAGCTGCAACCGTACGACCTAATGCGAGACCCGATCCATTCAAGGTATGAACGAACTCAGGCTTCGCTTTCGCATCACGGCGGAAGCGAATATTCGCACGTCTTGCCTGGAAATCCTCAAAATTACTGCAGGACGAAATTTCGCGATACATCCCGCTGTTTGGCAGCCATACTTCCAAATCATACGTTTTCGCCGAGGAGAAGCCCAGATCAGCCGTACACAGGTCCAGTACACGATAAGGAAGGCCAAGCAGCTGCAACACCTTTTCCGCATCAGCAGTCAGCTTTTCCAGCTCGTCGTAGGACTGCTCCGGTGCCGTAAGCTTGACCAGCTCAACCTTATTGAATTGATGCTGACGAATCAGACCGCGGGTATCCCTACCAGCAGAACCGGCTTCTGAACGAAAGCACGCACTGAAGGCGACGAATTTTTGCGGCAAATGCTCACTCGTCAAAATATCATCACGATAAAAATTCGTTACTGGAACCTCTGCGGTCGGAATCAGAAAATAATCGGTGCCTCCCAGCTTAAATACATCTTCCTCAAATTTGGGAAGCTGTCCGGTTCCAGTCAAGCTGTCGCGGTTTACAATGTACGGTGGCAGCATTTCCTCGTACCCATGCTGATCACTGTGCAGATCCATCATAAAATTGATTAGAGCCCGTTCCAGACGCGCCCCAAGGCCTTTATAAAAAACAAACCTCGAGCCGGTTACTTTCGCAGCAGCCTCAAAATCAAGAATTCCCAGCTGCTGTCCGATTTCCCAGTGAGCCTTAGGTTCAAAAGAGAATACAATGGGCTCGCCAACACGGCGAATTTCCACATTATCTTCCTCTGAGCTGCCAACAGGCACATTTGTGTTTGGAATATTCGGCATAGCCATGATGATAACGTTAAGATCCGCTTCCAATACACGAATCTCATCGTCCAACACCTTTATTCGATCGCCGACACCCTTCATTTCCTCAATTAGCGCATCTGCGTCCTGCTTGGCCTTTTTCAAAGCGGCAACTTCTTGAGAAACGACATTACGGCGATTCTTTAACTGTTCCACTTCCTGTAGCAGTTCTCTACGTTTCGAATCAAGGCCGGTAAAACGACTGATATCGTCCAGCGTTTTGCCGCGATTCTTCATCGCCTGCACTACGCGTTGTAAATCGGCTTCGGTTCGGAACAACTTCACATCTAACAAGGAGACCCCTCCTGCTTCGCTTCACGTACCATCTCGAGGAAATAAGCATGCATCCGTTCATCATCAGTCAGCTCAGGATGAAACGAAGCTGCCAATAGATGCCCTTGACGCGCAGCAACGATCTGATCGTGATAAGTTGCTAACACTTCAACGCCTTGGCCGACTTCGTTAATTAAAGGAGCCCGAATAAATACGGCGCGAACATCGTCCGCGATTCCTTTAATAACCAGATTCGTTTCAAAGCTTTCACGCTGCCGTCCAAATGCATTTCGGGCTACCTTCATATCCATAAGCTCAAGATGAGCTTCCGGCTGCCCTTCGATTTCCTTGGCAATCACAATCAATCCAGCACAAGTACCAAAGATCGGCTTTTTTTGTTTCGAGAACGCACGCAAGCTATCGATAAAATCATACGTCCGCATCAGCTTGCCTATCGTTGTACTTTCACCACCGGGAATGATGATTCCATCCAATTCATCCAGCTGTTGAATGGTTTTCACAATAATGCCTTCTCCGCCGGCCTTTTCAATTAATCGTATATGCTCAGCTACTGCTCCTTGAAGAGCCAATACACCTATCTTCATCATTGTCACCTCTTAACCGATCCTTACCAGCCGCGTTCTTGCATACGTTGTGTCGCATCCAGCTTGGAAATTTCGATACCCTTCATTGGAGCACCCAGGTTCTTGGATACTTCTCTGATCAAGTCGTAATTCGTGTAATGCGTGGTCGCTTCCACGATCGCTTTGGCAAATTTCTCAGGATTCTCCGATTTGAAAATACCAGATCCTACAAAAATTCCATCTGCCCCCAAATGCATCATCAAAGCTGCATCCGCCGGAGTGGAAACACCACCTGCCGCAAAGTTAACGACTGGTAATTTGCCTGTTTCATGAATTTGCAGCAATAGTTCATAAGGTGCACCAATGTTTTTGGCTTCAGCGAAGAGCTCATCTTTGGACATCGATTTCACCTTATTAATTTGACCGACAATCATCCGCATATGGCGAACAGCCTCTACAATATTACCCGTTCCCGGCTCGCCCTTCGTACGAAGCATCGACGCACCCTCAGTAATTCTACGTAAAGCTTCTCCAAGATCCCTTGCTCCGCATACGAAAGGAACCGTAAACTCTCTTTTGTTAATATGATAAACCTCATCAGCAGGCGTTAATACTTCACTCTCGTCAATATAATCGACACCCATGGATTCAAGGATCTTCGCCTCTACATAGTGTCCAATCCGCGCTTTAGCCATAACCGGAACCGTAACTACTTTCATTACTTCTTCCATAACGGTAGGATCAGCCATACGAGCTACGCCACCGGCAGCACGAATATCCGAAGGCACTCGCTCCAAAGCCATAACAGCGGAAGCTCCTGCTGCTTCAGCAATTTTTGCTTGCTCTGCATTCATGACGTCCATAATGACGCCGCCCTTTTGCATTTCTGCCATACCTTTTTTTACACGCGATGTACCTGTTTCCATTTCCGTTTCCTCCAAACATATATACGATAATTTTTAATAAATCCACAAACCACTAAACAATCATTTTACAGGAATACCATGGAATATACAATCCGTTAGCAGGTATTTCTTAGGACTTGGCGCCTGCGAGCATATCACTAAAGAAGCTGCCAATTGCTCTGAACATCAATCTGAACCAGCTCGCCTGTACCACATCCGCAGTAGCAATTAAATTCGTCGTCTTTTCGTACCCCTGGTAGTTTACTTTCACCGTTCCGAGTACATCACCTTTGGTGATCGGAGCAACAAGCTTGCTTTCATCCACGGCTGCAGCCGTAATCTTGAACTCTTCAGGAGCAGCTCCCTTTTTGGCAACCAACGAAACTTCCTCTTGAGTAGCAAGACCAACTTGCAGTTCTATGCCCTTTTTAATATTTACCACTTTTAACGAATCTATTTCCGAATTCGCTGCAAGCACCTGTTTCTTTTCAAAATTGTTAAATCCGTAATCCAGCACCTTGCGTGTTTCCTCAAAACGCTTTGGTTCTTTTGGAGTTCCCATTACCACACTGATTAAACGGACCCCATTGCGCACTGCTGTACCTGTAAAGCAGTACCCTGCATCGTCGGTAGACCCTGTTTTTAATCCGTCCAGACCGGGATATGCATACTTCTTAAAATTCGTATTATCCTTATTTCCCTCCAGCATCCAGTTCCAATTTATCATTGGCGTTTTATCTTTTTCGCGAAATTTCTTCGATGGAATTTTAGTCGTCTCCAGAATCTCGGGATAATCTTTAATAAGATTATAAGCTATGAGTGCCGCATCTTTTGCCGTAAGCATGGTTTCGCCCTGTAATTCCTTGGGTGCATATTTGCCTAGATCAGCCCTTGATAAGCCTGTTGCATTAATAAAATGGGCCTGATCTGATAATCCAAACTGCTTAGCTTTCTCGTTCATCATTTTCGCAAAATCTTCTTCAGTACTGCCACTAATAAACTCTGCTAGTGCCACCGATGCATCATTTGCCGAATAGATCGACATCGCTGAGAACATATCTTTAAGACTAACTTGCTCTTTAAATGCCAAGAGATCCCCAGAGCCGATGACATCTGCAGCATATTGACTCGTTGGAACCATATCATCCAATTTATGTTTACCGCTTTTTACTGACTCCATGACCAAATATTCCGTCATCATCTTCGACATACTTGCAGGGGGGAGCGCTGTGTCTGAATTAAACTCGTATAAAATTTGTCCTGTGGCAGCATCCATCAAAATAGCCGATTTGGCATCCAGCTTCAAATCAACCGCTTCGGCCGCCATTGCAGGCTGGGATTGGATCACCGACATCGAGCCTATTTGGACAAGCAGTGCAGTAGCCAACACCATCGACACGCGTCTTACCGACAATAACAACACTATCAACTCCTATTTTCATTCTACAAACACGTATTTCTTATTGTACCACAAGCCAACAAGCCTGTTCAAAAGCAAGAAGATGGCAGCCAGCAAGGCCCCATCTTCTCACAGCTTACTCATATTATGAATAGTTCGGAGCTTCCTTCGTAATTTGCACATCATGAGGATGGCTTTCCCGCAAGCCCGCACCTGTAATTTTGATAAAAGACGTTTCATTAATCAAGGCATCAATCGTGCTTGCCCCGCAATAACCCATGCCGGAACGTAATCCACCTATCAGTTGAAACACTGTATCTGCCAAAGGACCTTTATAAGCAACGCGTCCCTCAATACCTTCAGGAACCAGCTTACTTTCATTTTCTTGAAAATAACGATCCTTGCTGCCTTCTTTCATAGCACCCAAAGAACCCATACCTCTGTATACCTTAAATTTTCTGCCTTGATAAATTTCCGATTCACCAGGACTTTCATCTGTACCCGCAAACAGACTTCCGATCATCACAGCACTTGCTCCAGCTGCAATAGCCTTTGTAACGTCCCCAGAGTACTTAATTCCGCCGTCTGCGATAATAGGTACATTATATTCCCTGGCTACAGATGCGCAGTCGTAGATTGCCGTAATTTGTGGGACACCGATACCGGCAATAATTCGGGTTGTACAGATAGAACCTGGTCCGATTCCTACCTTAACCATCGAGGCTCCTGCTGCAATTAGATCTCTAGTCCCTTCCCCAGTAGCTACGTTACCCGCACATATAGGAAGAGTAGGGTATTGCTCACGAAGTTTTTTTACCGTTTGAAGAATATGAATATGATGACCATGTGCTGAATCCACGACGATCATATCAATTCCTGCTGTAACCAGCGCTTCTGCGCGTTCCATTACATCCTTGGATACTCCAACCGCAGCTCCTACAAGTAAACGCCCTTGCTTGTCCTTCGCAGAATTCGGGAATTGGATAGCTTTCTCAATATCCTTAATCGTAATAAGGCCCTTTAACGTATTATTCTCATCGACGATCGGCAGTTTTTCAATTTTATGCTTCTGCAAAATCCCCTCCGCCTGACTCAGCGTAGTTCCCACAGGAGCTGTTACCAAATTCTCACGTGTCATAACATCTCCAATCAGGATGGAGTAATCATGAACAAAACGAAGATCCCGATTGGTCAAAATACCTACCAATTTTTTATTCTCATCTACAACCGGAACTCCGGAAATGCGGTATTTAGCCATCAACTCTTCGGCATCATACACATGATGGTCTGCAGTCAAAGAAAAAGGATTCGTAATAACTCCACTTTCCGACCGTTTAACCCGATCCACTTCCTCTGCCTGCTGGGCAATGGACATATTTTTATGAATAATTCCAATTCCACCTTCTCTTGCTATGGCAATAGCCAACTTGGACTCCGTAACAGTATCCATAGCAGAGCTAAGTAGGGGAATATTCAGTTTAATGTTGTCAGCTAATTTTGTAGAAATATCAATCTCTTTTCCAAAAACCTCCGACTTTCTCGGTACTAGCAACACATCGTCAAAGGTTAAACCTTCTTTTTCAAATTTCGTATTCCACACAACCATAATCCTCCTTCAATTTTCGTAGCTGCCGTAATATATGATTGCAATATTATCAAAAGGGCTTTTTTCATGTCAAGTATATATTATGACAGTCCCTATAAGTAATATCAACACTTAATGCTTCTTCATTGCTTACCTTATTTGAAAAGGTCATCAAAACTTCTTATTAGTATAGCCTAACAAGCCTAGAAATCATTAAATAAAAAAAACCTTTCCAGATTTTCATCCAAAAAGGTTCCTTATTACTGTGCTTGGCAACGTCCTACTCTCCCAGAACCCTGCGGTTCAAGTACCATTGGCGCTGA